>NZ_AUGA01000274.1:0-1015 GCF_000426785.1 Bradyrhizobium sp. th-b2 | reverse complement strand
TATCACCGCCTCGGCCGGAGCGGGCTGCTCACGATCGTCTGAATTCGCCGCTCATGATCGCGCGAAATCGCTGCTCACCATCACTGAAATATGCAGCCGCAGCTACCACCGCAAAAAGGGCTGGACGATGCGCTATTTGCGTTGGCTCCAGGAACAACAGTTCGACCACCCCGCACATCAGATCGCGCTACAAGAAATGGTCGAAGCAGTTCGCGTCGCCAGGGACCGGGTCGACCGTAAGCGGGGCTGCGAGGCCCATCAGATTGTTTGTGCGTAGACCTGTGAGCGCCGTTAGAAGAGTCATCTTCTGCAAGGGTGCTCACATTCACAATGGACGACCATTCGGACGACATAAGACGACCGTTGTCACCGCGCATAGAAGTGTACGCCGGCGGCTGCTCGGCGGCGGCCGGAAACAGTGGCCAGATGATTTGAAGGCGCAGATTGTCGCGGATAGTCTCGAGCCGGGCGCGATCGAACAGATGTCGCACGTCGCCATGGCTGCCGGCCCCAGCAGGTGCATGACTGGCGGCGCCGGGCGCGTTCAGGTCAACTGGTGCTGCCAGCTGCGGCGGGTGCACTGTCGTTTGTGCCGTTGGTGTCGGAATCGTCGCCATCGGCGGCTGCAGCTCCCTCCGGGTCGCCGGAAGCAGCCGTTGTGACGGTTGAGCTCCATGGGGCACGAGTTGAGGTGCGAGGGACGCCTGACAGCCTCTCCCGTCGATCGCTCGCTTGGCACAAGACCGAGGTAACCCATAAGTTGACGTGGGCCCTCAAAACGGCTCACGTCACCGACCTCGGTCGCGAATGTCACTGCGACGACCAGATCGACGCCGCGCAATGTTTGAAGCGCCCGCACGAGCGGCTCCAGAGACCAGGTCGAGACGAACTCTTCGATCGTGCGCTCGAGCCGGTCGACCGTAAGCGTAGCTCTTCGGCCCTTTTGAATGGCGCTTGACGTCTATTTTGTTCGCGTGGCGCGTCGCCGCGGTTTCCATGTGTCGGACAACGCGTT
>NZ_AUGA01000273.1:0-1016 GCF_000426785.1 Bradyrhizobium sp. th-b2 | reverse complement strand
TGCACAAAACACCAAAACCTTGCAATCTCAGAACGTCATTCCAGCCAAATTACGATTCCAGATCAGTCGCCTGGAAGCTTCTTAACGGGCGACAACTTAGTTGCTTGATCCGAAACCCCGCGCAGCACAGTTCCCCTATTGATTGGAGGGTACCGGAGTCCTACGGCGGCGGCGTGCGCCCTCCTCCATATTCAATCCAAGTCAGGATTTTGCATTTCCTTCCTGGGGCTAGAGCCAACGCCGCCCGCATGCATTTTGAGCGGGCGGCGTTGCGTTTTCTGGTGCTTGCTACAAACAAACGTCGGAGTTCGATCCATATCAGTAACAGCGCGTTGCTGAACCAAGGGGCAGCTAATCAGCCTTCGCCGTTTGCGGTCCTGGGGCGACTGCACGGTCCGAGCAGGTGACACTGATCCCGACGGTTGCCCGCTAGTTTGTGCCGCGCGGTTGGAAAGGACGCCACTTGCGCGACATCGGCGGATCATTGCGATCACCGTATATGGCCACAAGCTCGCCGGCCTTTAGCCGAAGGCCCTCTAAATCGGCCTCGCCGAGTTCGGAATTCGCGATCGTTGCTTCACCCGCCCTAGCCGCCAGCGATACTTCCACGGCATCCGTCCGATCAGGCATTGCGACGGCATATACGACATATCGAAGCTTGTCGTTCTTGACGACGACGATCGAAACCATCCACCCTGCAGCCATCTCAGTGTTCATCCGGTATTCAAGTTAGCGATCACTTTACGCGTCCATCCGCTGGCAACCAGCTCCCAATAATGGGGAGGCTACAAAACGGCGGGGCGGCTGAGACGGTAAAATTATCGATCGCTAGGGATGGCAAGGTCGGCGTAGGGGATGTCCCGATCGGTGTTGAACTAGGTCGGGCCAACGTTGCCGGAATGAATGTTACGCGGCCCTCGACGTGGGCAACGGGGTTGATCGTCATGCGATCGTGGTGAGCTTGAAGGGCCGCACGCAGAACCGACAATTGCTTATGCGCCTTCAATCGTCGGAAG
>NZ_AUGA01000272.1:0-1037 GCF_000426785.1 Bradyrhizobium sp. th-b2 | reverse complement strand
GACGCACACTCCGTTAACGCGTGTCCTACCCGCGCCGCAGGCAGCAGCGATCCGGGTGATCATGGCGTCCGTCTGATAGACCATCGGCGGGGTCATCGCTGGCGCTGGTGTCGCAATCAACAAGGCGAAGACAGCAACATGGTCCAGCCGGCGGCATCCCTCCGGCTTCATCGAACCGTGCCTGCCGTTCGCGGTTCCTTGGACGCCTGCATTCCAGATTGCACGGTGTTCCGTGGCTGAACAGCCGGTTTACACAATCACCTGGCAAGAGGGTCTACGACGGGCAGCTTAGGGGCGATGATACTGTCCACCGCCACACGAAGGGCGCCGGCGAGTTTCGACCGGTTCAGTTAAGCGCAACGACATCCACTGGCTCCGAGGCATTCATAATGGCTAGGAGGCCGCGTAGAGCCGACTTGGCACCTCGGGCGTCAAATACTCGCCTCCAGGCGTATCTCTGCTCCACGCGGCCTCGCGGGCGCAGGGCGCTTTCCGCCAGCGGACCGCGAATGGTCCCGAGGCCAGCTTGACCTTCTCGTCCTCGCTGAGACCGGACGGCTTGCTCAACCGCTCGATCAAGGCGTGCTCTCGGCCTCCACAACAGCCGCACGCTTGGCATGTTCCTCGGCCTTCTCCGCTTCCTGGAGCGCCGCCTGCTTCTGGATCTCGTGCGCCTTCGGGATCAGGTCGTCAATTTTGTCTCGCATGGCTGGGGACTCCTGGGATCAATCTTGAGCCTTGCCCGAGAACGGTAGGAGCGAGCTGGCCGTCTTCTTTGATCCAAATCAAGCAAGGCGCGCGTCAGGAAGGCACGGTGCGAGGCACGGCTGCGAAAGCGCCAGCGCCCGGAAGGGAGATGAAATTTGAGCGAACAGATGCTTCCGGCAGCCCCCCATCATCTGCCGTTCTTCATTCCAGGCGCCGACGGGTCGGACACCCTGATGGTGGTGATGGGCATTTTCCTCGTAGCTACAGTCTTCTGGGTTGGCACCCTCTACTGGAAACTGCACAGCCTGCCGGAGCGCATGGCGCACAAG
>NZ_AUGA01000271.1:0-1075 GCF_000426785.1 Bradyrhizobium sp. th-b2 | reverse complement strand
ATAGGCGGCAGCCATCACATCGTAATCGATCGCTTCACTACCGTTTCCTTGAACGGCGATTTAAAATGCGAGGACTTTTGCTTCCTCATTCGCGCCCAGAGGCTCGATGGACTGCTCCGCATTGGTGATCGGCCCCCTTCAGTCGGGCTCCTCGGTCACGGCGATCCTTGCCACGTGCGCGTAAACGCCAACTCGGCGTCGTTCTCGATCATATGATCGAGCAACGTCTTCATGTCACTTTGATCGGAAGCCGACTGAAACGGCCCAGGCTGACGCTCGATCGCAGCACCGCGATCGCGAACGCTTTTTCACCAGATGCAGATCGCGTCCTGTGAACGCCGCCACGCCGGCCTCCTTAACCGTACATCGATTCACAATCCATTCTAGCCGATCAGCCATACCGCACCGTAACGGCAACGATGTTCCGGCTGAGAGCCGCGCAGCCCTGACAACCTGACTCCTGTCTGGCGGGCACCGCCCCCCTGCCCTTGGCGCTGATCCTTGATCCGGCGCAGGCCTGACGCCAGCAACCCGCAAAGGGGTCGGCTTACGCGGAAGCGTGCCGCCGCTTTGTCTTCGCCTGCGCGGTGATTGCGGCCCACGCCCGGACACGTCGGGCGCCTGTCGCGCGGGGATGAGCCCCGCCTCAGAACAGATGGCGATAGCTTCACCACCTGGCAGACAGTTTTCGCGGTCGTCGGCGCCATCGCCGTCAGCATATCGCCTTCGTTCGCTTAACCAGTATAGCCGCACCTAGAGCAGCCAAAGAGCGCTTGGCGAGGGGCTGACATCGGCACGTCCATTGGGATGCACCCGGAGCGGGCATTTAGAATGCCCGCCCTTATCATCGAACCTGGGCTCCGATCGACCAGCGCCGAGGCGCGGCCCGTCATCGTCGGGTGAGCGGGTTAGGGCGCTATCGCCGATCGAACCTCTGAGACGTGCCGTCTTCGGCTCAGAGGCCGATTAAGTTGATGATTGCCAGCTAGTGTCCTGAACCAGAAGTTCGCGACATCGGGTCGTGTTTTGCCGGGGCATTGTACCGGCAGAAGCGTTCGATGGAAGCAAGGATGTC
>NZ_AUGA01000270.1:0-1093 GCF_000426785.1 Bradyrhizobium sp. th-b2 | reverse complement strand
ATGGCCCGCGGCGCAGCCGAACAAAAGAATGGACGTACTCGATTTCTGCAACCGTCATCTCGGTCATGAAAAAATCGCTTGTCCATCTCATCCGTCGTCCGCAGGTGCTTCCAGTGCTCGGCCGGGAAGTCGTAGAAAGCGAGCAGCGTGTCTCGATCCTTGGCCAGGCAGTCGGCCGCCTTCTCGTATTTTAGCGTGTAGCTCTCGATGAAGGCTTCGAACGCCAGTTCGGCAGCGACCTTCGTTTCGGCCATCCAGATCTCCTGCAACGCGCGTTTGGCCTTCTGCTGCTGGCTCTTCGGTAACTTGGCGAGCACGTTGGCGGTTTTGTGCACCCAGCAGCGCTGCTCGCGCGTTTTCGGCCAGACCTCGCCAGCGGCCTTCCAGAACCCGAGTGCGCCATCGGCGATGACGAGCCGCGGGGAAGCATCGAGCCCGCGCCGCTTCAGATCGAGCAGCAGGTCGCGCCAGTCGTGCGCACTCTCGCGGGCGCCATCGGTGAAGCCGACCAGTTCCTTGCGGCCTTCCGGCGTCGCGCCGATCAGCACCAGGATGCACTGCTTTTCGTCCTCGAGGCGGGCTTCGAGATGGATGCCGTCGGCCCAGATGTAGACGTAGCGCTTCGCCGACAGATCGCGCTTCTGCCACGCGGCGTGCTCGTCGAACCAGCCGTCCTTCAGGCGGCCGATGGCCGATGCCGACAAGCCGGCAGCATCCTTGCCGAGCAGCGCCGCCAGCGCCTCGGAGAAGTCACCGGTTGAGATGCCCTTCAGATAAAGGATCGGCAGCAGCGTCTCGATCGACTTCGAGCGGCGCATGTAGGGCGGCAGGATCGACGGCGAGAACCGGATGCGGCCGGGATCGCCGGCGGCGGCCGCGCGGTCGCGCACACGCGGCTGGTGAACGGTGACCGGACCGATACCGGTCATCACCTCGCGTTCCGGCAGGCGACCGTGGCGGACGACGCGCTGGTGGCCGTCCTGGGTCTTCAAATCGGCATGCTTGTCAAGAAAGTCCGCGACCTCGGCCTCGACTGCCTTGGCGAGCAGGGCACGGGCTCCGTTGCGCAAGATTTCGGTGAGTTGATCGTCGA
>NZ_AUGA01000269.1:0-1095 GCF_000426785.1 Bradyrhizobium sp. th-b2 | reverse complement strand
ATGGGTGGCGTTCTCAGGGCAACTCTCCAACGTCCTCACGATCACGGCTTCGATGCGGGCATCGTCAACCGTACGTGGCGCCCCGGAGCGCGGCTTGTCATGCAGCCCGTCCACGCGCCGCTCCGCAAAACGCCGCCGCCACTTGCCTACCGTCGATCGGTCCAGCCCCAGCTTGGCCGCTGAAGCTGCCGGCAACGCTGCGAGGCCCCCTGGAATCGAGGGCGTAGCCGGGGGAGGAGCAGCCGACATTATCACCGCTCGCGGCGAGTCTCCAGACGCGGCCGAAATTCGGGGTGAGGTGGGAGCCGATGCGATCGAGGCCCTTTGGGAGAATGTTCGCGCACAGCGGGTGCTCATGCAGGCCATCCTGCGAAATCGCCCGCAAACGCCGGTGGGACCAGGGCACAACCGCGGACCTGAATTTGCTCCCACCTTCGCGCAGGATTGGGTCGAAACAAACCGTTTGATCGAGCTGCTTTCCGAAGAGGGGCCACGCAGCCGGGCACGGGCCGGAGAGATTTTGGAGGTCGCGAGGTCGGCTGCGAATACAGCTGAGAGAGGTAAGACCGCGATCAGCGCCTTCGCACTTGGCGTAGTCGCAGGAGCTGGTCAATTTGTGGGCAACAAAGGCCTCGAAGCACTGACGAGTACTCCTTGGTTCAAGGCCTTCTACGCTCAGTTGGCCGATCTTGCTGCCGCGGCCATAGCTTGGGCCCACGCAATCCTATAGGGCGCGCACAGATCCTCGCTTCCGGCATGGCGACGCTATGAGTGGCTTCGGCGCGGCGGCGCCTTAAGCGACGCCGCGTCCTCGGTCCGAGTTCGCGCCGTCGCGCTTGGGGCGCGCGGCGCTCTTCATCTCAGCCCGACGATAAATGCGTCACGCTAATCTCCGTCAGGCTACCTATATCTATTATGTGACATGACGCATTTTTCCGTGACGCATTTTCACCAGCAACCACCTGCGCCACACCCAGCTTGTTCGACTTCGGTCGACCGTTAGGACGACCAAACCGGTCACGCTCTCGTTTCCTCTTTGCGCGCTCCTTAGCTTGCACGCGCTCACGCTCCGCCTTCGCCTCCGGCGAGAGCAAG
>NZ_AUGA01000268.1:0-1107 GCF_000426785.1 Bradyrhizobium sp. th-b2 | reverse complement strand
GCCGACATCAAAATGCCTGTGGTCCTGAGGAATGTTCAAATCTACAAGCTCAGCTGGAAAGCGCCAGCCTATCACACGGTGATGCAGATCCTGCACAATCCGCTCTATGCTGGCGCCTATGCGTTTGGCCGAATTGCTCAGAAGACACGGATCGTGGACGGTCGCGCCCGCAAGGTCAGCGGGTTCAAGAAGCCGCGGGAGGAATGGAATGTTCTCCTGCGCGACAATCATTCCGGCTATATCAGTTGGCAGGAGTATGAAGACAATCAGGCGCTGCTGCTGGAAAACGCGCACATGAAGAAGAACTGCTCGCGGAAATCGGCGCGCGGGGGACGCGCACTTCTGACCGGCTTGATGCGGTGCGGACGTTGCGGTCGGATGATGCGTGTGGTCTATGGCCAGGCCAAGGGGAATGCCCATCGTTATCAATGCCGCGGCGATGACGCCCATGTCGGCGCAGGCTTATGTATCGGCATCGGCGGAGTACGGATCGATCGTGCGGTCGCGCTGCAAATCCTCGAGGCTGTCTCCGATCGGGCTGTTGAAGCAGCGATATTGGCGTCCGACCAGATTGAGCGCTCGAGACATGAGATCATCGCCGCCGTCGAACGGGAGCTTGAGGTCGCACGCTACGAAGCGTCTCTTGCCGCACGCCGGTACGAGCTTGTGGATCCGGCGAAGCGTCACGTTGCCCGTGAACTTGAGGCGCGCTGGAATGGCGCATTGGAGCGGGTTGCCGAGCTTGAGGGGCGGATCAAGGAGCTGCGCGCCGCATCGGCGGAAAGTCCCAAGATCGACCGTGCCTTGCTTCTGCAACTTGCGTATGATCTGCCGCGGGTGTGGAACGCACCGTCCACGGACACACGCACCAAGCAGCGGCTGGTTCACACGTAGTCCGAGAGATTGTTTGCGATCTCGATGAGGACACCAACGAGGCCGTTCTGCTCATCCACTGGACCGGCGGCCGGCACACGGAGGTTCGTGTTGCTCGCCAAGGAATACCATTCGAGTTTCTCGATCGCATCCCCGCGCGATTGCACTGGAAGATCGGTCAGGAGTTTCCATTCAATCTTCTTTCTGTTCTTTGGCGCTCCTCTTTCATCAGCG
>NZ_AUGA01000267.1:0-1119 GCF_000426785.1 Bradyrhizobium sp. th-b2 | reverse complement strand
GTGAGCGAAGCTTGCGCGTGAAGAACCGGATGCGGGTAATCCGCTCGTCCGGGTCTGTGAGGGGCGGGGATGGCAACACCCCCGCCTACTCGGCATCCTGCGAGCAGGATTCTGCCGCCATCGCTGAGCCGGTCGAAGCCGGGATACCCGTCGACCTGCACGATGCCGCTGAATCTGGCTAGGTGAGAGGCGGGGCGCTCGGCTTTGCGATCAGGGCTGTAAAGATAGACCGCAGCCGGCGGATCGGGCCCGTTCCAGGGCCGGTCGTCGCGGGCATAGACCCATAGCCGGCCGGTCTTCGTGCGGCCTCGGCCGGGATCGAGCACCGGGATCGGGGTGTCGTCGGCGAACAGCTTCTGCGATGCGAAGACGTGCTCGGCGAGCCTCTTTTGCAGCGAGTCGAGCCACCAGCAGGCGCCGCCGACCCAGTTGGCAAGGGTCGACCGGTCGATCTCGACGCCCTGCCGGGCAAAGATCTGGCTTTGCCGGTAGAGCGGCAGATGATCGCAGTATTTGGAGACTAGGACATGGGCGAGCAGGGCGGGGGTCGCGAGGCCCTTGGCGACTGGCCGCTCCGGGGCGGGCGCCTGGTGGATGGTCCCGCAGGCCCGGCAGCCATAGCGGGGCCGGCAGATGCGGATGACCCGCAGCCGCGCCGGGACGTGGTCGAGCATCTCGCTCACGGTCTCGCCGATCACGTGTAGGGGGCCGCCGCAACAGGAACAGGCCTCGTGCTCGACATCGAACCGTCTGTCCTCGCGCGGCAGGTGCGCCGGCAGGCTCGGCCGCTCCTCCTGCGTCCTTGCAGTTTTGGTCCTGGCTGGTGGAAGTATGGCCTCAGCCCTTGCAAGATCGGCGCTGATATCCTTGAAGCCGAGCTGCAGCTGATCATCATCGAGCTGCTCCGCGCGCCGGCCGAATTGGCTGCGCTGCAGCTTCTTGATGATGAGATGGAGCCGTTCGATCTCGGCCTGCGCCTCGCTGAGGCTGGTGCGCTCGGCTGCGAGCGAGCGCACCAGATTCTGCAAGGTCTCCACATCATCCGGCAGGGTGGCGAGATTGATGCTCATGGCAGCAGAGGGTAGCTGACTCGTACCGTTCTCGCCGCTCTGCTTGCGT
>NZ_AUGA01000266.1:0-1131 GCF_000426785.1 Bradyrhizobium sp. th-b2 | reverse complement strand
TCGTTTCGGCTTGAGGAGGACAGGGGCATGTCCGTCCCGCCAGAACGCCAAGCGCTACTAGCTGAGGTCTGGACCATTCTCTCAGCCGCCCGCGATCTCGGAGATATCGTTACGCACTTGGTTGCGCGCCGCATTGTGGACACTCACTTGAATGACCGTCAGCCCCGCATCACGTCGGATATCGAAGTGATTATGATGTACTTCCGTTGAGCACATCAAGCTATTGAAGATTTACGGGGCCGGCCACTGCGCCGGCTTTCGTTTTGGTCGATCTCTTCGCTTTCGTTTCTGGTCCGATCACTTGTGCCTTCTCTGTCGGTCCGGACGTACAGCCGCCATGCTGTGCAAGCCGTATTAACGACAGATACGGCCGCGTCTGCGATGAGAATGCTATAGCTTCGAGAAGCTGGGTTGATGTTCATGTGCGCCTCTCCTCATCGGCAGACGAATAGCAGCCTCGAAGGCCGGTATAAATGTGGTCTGTCCATTGCACCAGCCTCCAGCGATCGTGAGCGCTGGCCTAGGAAGTGACTTTCCGTTTTCGAGGCCGTCTGGGCGGCGGCCTAGTCTGTTCGAGCTTCGCGATCGCGGCAAGCACGACAGCTGTTGCGACCGTCCCTTGGGACCACTGTGTGAGTGCCTCAATGGCGTTCTTCAACGCCTCTTCACGGGTCATAGCATGATCTCCACGCCGCGCCGCTAGGCCGATGCTACGGAAAGACGCGCGAGCGGCTGGAGGAGCCGCTCGCGCTAGTTAAGGCTGCGCGGACTTGGCCATCTCATGGGGGGTGTGCGAAAGTATGAGAAGCCAAGTCCAAACGTCTCTCAGCAACTCGCGTGCCAGACAGTCACGATCCAAGAGAGGCGAAAAGCTGCGCAGCCTCTCCACGCGTCATGATCGACACGAAGCGCGGCGCTAGGGCGATCAATGAAAAGCGTGCGGACGGCGGAAGGAGCCGCCCGCACAAGTTGCTGGTGGAGACTTGGCCGTCTCACGAGGGTCATCAATATGCAACCAAGCCATACAGGGCTCAGCAACTCGCGTGCCTGACGGTCACGCTGCAGAGACGCAAAACGGCTTGCTTTCACACCTCGTGCAGACTGACTACCTGCACTGTGGTGGCAGCTTCC
>NZ_AUGA01000265.1:0-1149 GCF_000426785.1 Bradyrhizobium sp. th-b2 | reverse complement strand
GCAAGCACTCCACCGCTCCAGGCTGGTGCCGCGTGGGTTTGTTGTAGAGAGTGCGTGCTACGAAGGTGATAAGGCCATTATTGAGATCCGGGCGTCCGGAAGCGTCGGTCTGTGTCCCTTGTGCGGAACAGTTTCCCGACGTGTCCATAGCCGGTATCGGCGACGCGTAACTGACCTCCCGCTTTCGGGGCGGATCGTACAGCTCCTGGTGGTCGCCCGCCGCTTCCGCTGCGACGCCGTTCTGTGCGGGCGCCAAATCTTTACTGAGCGCTTCGCCGAAGGGGTGCTGGCTCCATCAGCCCGGCGCACAGCGAGGCTGGACTCCATAGTCCATCACCTCGGTCTGGCGCTTGGCGGACGACCGGCGGCAGGCTTCGCAAAACGGCTGATGCTGCCGGTGAGCAAGGATACGCTCCTTCGCGTGGTTCGACGCCGTAGCCGTCCACCAGCTGACCCGCTCAGGGTTATCGGCATTGATGATTGGGCATGGCGGCGCAATCACCGATACGCCAGCATCATCTGCAACCTGGAAAGGCGCCGGGTGGTCACCCTGCTGCCGGACCGTGAGCCCGCGACCGCCCAGGCCTGGCTCGCTGCTCATCCCACGATCGCGATCGTCGCCCGTGACCGCGGTGGAGCATATGGCGAAGCCGCGGCAAGAGCCCTGCCGCACGCGCTACAGGTCGCAGATCGTTGGCATCTGATGGAGAACGCCAGTCGGACCTTCCTCGATAGCGTATCCCGTCCGACGGTCATGAGACGAGCGATCGAAGGCAGAGACGGTGACGGTCGCGGCGGTAGAAGCTGGCGTGCCACCCCTGGTCGAGGCACGCGAGATCATCGCCGAATTCCACTTGATGATTCGGCGCCGAGCCGCCGCCGAGTTGTCACCCTGGATCGAGCGCGCTCGCGCCAGTCTTGTCGCATCGTTCGCCCGCGGCGTAACGAACGATGAAGCGGCGGTTCGGGCGGCGATCACCTCGCCATGGTCGAACGGACAGACTGAGGGTCAGATTACGCGCCTCAAGCTCGTCAGACGCCAAATGTACGGCCCTGGCAAAATCGATCTGCTTCAAGCCAGACTAATCGGCGCAGAATAAACGCAGCTGCACCAAAACTGCGACAGAGCCAAATTTGAACGCCGATTGA
>NZ_AUGA01000264.1:0-1178 GCF_000426785.1 Bradyrhizobium sp. th-b2 | reverse complement strand
TGGCGCCCGTGCCGTTCCTCTTTCGGTAGTTACGCGAATAGGTGGCGTACTTTACTCGCTTCAGCTCGAGCCGAACTTTGTAGTTCGGGTCGTCGCAGGCTCCGATGAACCGGAAGCCGAAGGCTTGACGGTCGCGAATGGGTACTATGAGCAGTCGCGCACTGGTCCGGAGTCCACAGCTTGTTGCTGCTCTTCGTGTCCGCAACGACCGCTTCCAATTGCTCTCGCGTCAACCAGGGTGCCCAGCATCGGCACCAACGGCGCACCGATCGCATCGGGTTACCCGGCGAGGCGAGGCAAGCATGATCGGCGCCCCACTGGAGTATCCGTCGGCCCCGTTCGTTTTGGGGCGGGACGTTCCAGCCAATATGCTCAAACCACCTTCTGGCTTCCTTTGGCTTCCTTCAAACGGCCCCGCGCAAACAGCACCGTCTTGTCGGGATCGGCATCGAGCGCCGACGGCGCCGAAGAGGAGAACGCGTCTTGAGAATTGCGATCAAGATCGCTAATTTCTGCGCAGCCGATGGTCGTCGGTGAACTCTCGATGAAGGCCCTGTCGGTTGCCGACGCGGGGGCAGCACCGGCTTGGTCTCCTTGGTTCCGGCGGCCTTCACCGCGTTGAGGTAGTGCAGGGTGGCGTTGTAGGTCGCTGCCTGGTTCATCGTCGGCATCCGCTTCATGCGCTCGAAGAAGCGCTTGCCGAAGGCGCGTGTGCGGTCGTTGAGATCCCAATAGTAGGCCTCGGTGATGACCAGACCCTGCGCGAGCTTCAGCCCGAGGCTGTGGATGTCTCGTTCGTCGGAACGTCGCTTTCATTTGATGGACTGAAGTTTGCGGAGCCGATCAAGGCGCACGAGCACGCCGCGCAGCTTTCTGGGGATTTCGCGAACTTTTTGCGAGAAGCTGGAATGGGCGCCATCCAAACTTCAATGGAGGACATAGATCCCGATAAAAAAATAGAACTGCATGCCGAAGCTCGCGAACATCTCCTGGGTCGCAGTGGCCAGCACCACGGCCAGCAGGGCAACCACGAACGTCGACAACGACCACGGCCGCAGCTTCAGAATGTAGTCATTGCCCTTGCGCATCGAGACGTCCCGGCCTCCGCGAGTTCCGGGAAGGTAGCCGAGGAGGCTCGCGAATAAAACACCGTAGGACTCCGTGGGGGCGGCGTTCTG
>NZ_AUGA01000263.1:0-1189 GCF_000426785.1 Bradyrhizobium sp. th-b2 | reverse complement strand
GCATCCGGATTGATCGCAAGGTTCGCGGGCGCCCCCGATGCACCGGTGAGGTTGGCGATCTCACCCTTGATCGAAGCGCTGCCGTCGTTCGGCTCAAAGCTCGCCCGCTCACCAAGCCTGAGGCGGTTATAGACGCCTTCGGTGACATTGGCGGTGACCACTGCGCCGGTGCAATCGAGCAGCTTGAGCAGGGGCTGCCCGGCCCTGACGTCCTCGCCCGGCGACGTCATCATCTCCCAGATGCGTCCGGCGACCGGCGCCTTGATGTCGGCTTCCGCCCGGTTGATGTAGTGCAATTGCTCCGAGGCAATCTCGTGGGTGAGCCAGTCGATCTCCGCATCGGAATGCACCAGATCGGCGCGCAGATCGCTGACGCGCTGGCGCATCTCCTCTTCGCGTTGCACGGAACTCGGCCGGTCATTGTAGCTGTCGCCAAGATAGGTGCCGTTCCTTGCCGCGGTGAGTTCGACCTTGGCGGCGTCGAGCCGGCGCTGCGCGCCTATCTCGGTCTGATGGGCGATCGCCTGCTCGCGCGTCAGCCGGGCCATTTCGACCGTCGAGACGCTGCCCGATTTGACCAGCGACGAGGCGCGTTCAACCGCCGCCGTCGCTTCTTCCCGTCGCGCGGCCGCGGCCTCGATCGCGGTCTGGATTTCGGCGATCCGCGCCTCGAGCTGGAGGATGCGGCCGTCGCGGAACTGGGCCGCCTGGCGCGCGAGGTCCTGTTGCGACGTCTCGGCGGCCGCAAGCTTTGCGGCGAGACTCGGGCGCTCATTCTCCATCCGGGACATCTGCCGCCGGAGATCGTCGAGCCGCACCCGATCGCCGCGCGCGTTGACGACATGAAGGATCGTATCGCCTTCGTGGACCACACTGAGCTGCGTGGAGCTCTGCGGCTTCGCACTCACGGTGCCGTCGATCGGCGAGCGCAGGGTTACGATCCTGGCATTGACCACGGCCTCGACGCTCGAGGTCTGCAGCACGGCTTTCAGCGGCAGCCATCCGAAGATCGCGACGAGGGCGAGGCCAATGCCGACCTTGAGCAGGCGCCGAACCCACCGGCCCGAGCCTGCAGGCGCTTCGGGATGGGGGGCGCTATCATTGACAGGCTCGCTGACCGGCTCGTCGTCCGCCGGCTGCAAGCGGTCCTGCAAATCGCGCTGCAACCCCCGTGCGCCCGATTCCTCGT
>NZ_AUGA01000262.1:0-1204 GCF_000426785.1 Bradyrhizobium sp. th-b2 | reverse complement strand
GGCAAAGCCACGAGCATCCAAGACCGATGTCCGAACGGTAGCGGCGATGAGAGGACCAACACCGGGAATGCTCATCAGACGCCTCGCATCGGGATCCTTTCTGACGGCAACCAAAATCTCTCTATCGAGCTTCTCTATGCGGTTTGTAAGTAGCTCAATCTGTTCAGCGAAATGGATCAGGGCAAAGCGGGCGGTGGCGGGGATCCTGTCGTCTTCCCCCTCCCGGAGCAATCCCAGAAGTTTCGCGATGCTTGCCATGCCCGTCCCCGCAATAATACCCAACTCGGCCATGTGAGCGCGCAGAGCATTGGCAGTCTGGCTCCGCTGCCCTCCCTTCGGTCCGTCCCCATCGGCGCAGTCTCACCTTGATTGTCGCTGGCGTCTCACCCTGATCGCCGCCGAGCAAGCAGGTTGCTCCCGTCGCAATTTGGCGCGCCAAGCGGGTTCGAATTGAACATGGCGACGGCATCGGGCGTGACGTGTTTGAAAAAGCGGCGCGACTGGGTCTGGTCGTGATCCAGAATCCAACCCACCTGGCAATTCCGCCGATCGCGGGAAAGAAAATGCTCGATCATGAGATCGTGCTCAAGGGTTTTGTTAACGCCGGCATTCCGTTGGCGTTCGGCTCTGACGGCGGCGTAGCCGAACAGAATCCTTTTCTCAATTTGATGTTGGCTGTCCTGGTTCCCAGCGATCCCTCCGAAGCACTGACGCGCGAACAGGCATTGACGGCCTACACTTCCGGTGGCGCCTATGCGGAGGTCCAGGACCAGCACAAAGGACGGCTTGCACCTGGCTTTGCTGCCGATCTGGCTGTGCTTTCTCAAGACGTTTTGACCGTCCCGACGTCTCGGCTGCCCGCCACGACCAGTCTGTTGACGATAGTAGATGGCGAGGTCATCTTTGAAGATGCGATGCTGACATCGCCCCACTAGTGGCTCTGCACAGTGAGTTTGACAGGTTGGGTCCGGCGGTCAGATTAGCTCCGGCAGGAGTTTCGGATCAATGAGGACCTCGATGCTGCGAGGCGTCCTTGGCTGCCGTCTGATGAGGCCGGCGCGTTCCAGCGTCAGCACCATCTGGTGAACCGAGTCAGCACCATCTGGTGAACCGAAGGCGGGCTGACGCGGAAATATTCCTGCATGTCGGTTTCGGCCGGGGGCCTGCGATGCAGCCGGGTATAGAGGTGGATAAAAGCCAGATA
>NZ_AUGA01000261.1:0-1224 GCF_000426785.1 Bradyrhizobium sp. th-b2 | reverse complement strand
GCCGACAACCCAGGACATAAGACCCTGCCCGGCATGCCAGAAGGTTGCATCGGCGAGCTTGAAATCGAGGCCATAGACCGCCGGCGCGAGCGCCGGGCCTTGCAGCAGACGCCGCAGCATGTCGTCGGTCACGCCGACAGCGGTCAAAGCCTCGATAATCGCCGCCGCCTGATTCGGATCGATGCCGACGCCGTTTTTCTGCGGCAGCAGGCCGCTCGCGACGATGCGAGCGACCAGGACGCCGAGATCTGCGATCGCGTCCGCCATGTCGACGATCGTCATCGACCCTTCCTCGACGAAATCCTGCAGCTGGTTTGCGATGTCCTTCCGCCGTTCCAGGACGATCGGATCTCCCCATGCATAGGACCAGGACAGCCAATGGCGCGTCCCGCGCTCGCGGCCGATCACCGCCAGGCCGAGCAGGTCGTCACGGCCGCCGGAGTCGATTCCGATCGTGACGACCTCGCAGCGCGTCAGGATCGCGTCGAGGTCGAGCCCCTTGATGACCTGCGCATCCCAGAGATCCGCGCCGCCCCATCCCTCGTTATTGATGCCTTGGCCGATCTCGATATTGAGATGTTGCGACGCCCAGATCCGGATCGCTTCCTCGCCCTTGTCGCGCTCGCCTTCCCAATCGGCGACGAGCTCCGCCAGGGCCGGACCGGAGCGGCCGAGGTTCGGCATCACCATCGGCCAGTTGACCGGATTCATCCAGCGCGGTTCGACTCCGTTTTTCCGCTCCTCGCGCGTCAGCGTCGCGATGTCCTGCGGAAATTCGTAGAGCAGCGGCAGCATCGGCCGAATGACCTTGCCGCGATACTTCCCGTCACGAACGTTGCGCGCGAATTTCAGCTCCGACTTGAAAATTCCGGCCGGAATGTCGTCGCTCTGCGTCGTCGTCATGACGAGCAGGCCCTCCGGCGTCTTGTCGAGGCCGCCGCGGATCTGGCGCAGCACTTTGGCGCCCTTTGCGTTGAATCCGAGCAAATGGATCTCGTCGAGCAGCACGAAAAACAGGCCCATCGCGCCGGTTAGGATGTTGACGTCGAAAGTTTTGACCTGCGCCTCGGCCTTGGTGACCAGGTCCTCGATCATCATCTCATGATCGTGAGTGCGAAAACGCCGTTTGAGATCCGGCGACTCCTCGATCATGCCGACCGCCTGGTCATAGGCGCGCGTCGAGATCGCCTGCGTCGGACCGACAAACAGCGCTTTACCGCGCGG
>NZ_AUGA01000257.1:0-1224 GCF_000426785.1 Bradyrhizobium sp. th-b2 | reverse complement strand
GCCGACAACCCAGGACATAAGACCCTGCCCGGCATGCCAGAAGGTTGCATCGGCGAGCTTGAAATCGAGGCCATAGACCGCCGGCGCGAGCGCCGAACCCTGCAGCAGACGCCGCAGCATGTCGTCGGTCACGCCGACCGCGGTCAAAGCCTCGATAATCGCCGCCGCTTGGTTCGGATCGATGCCGACGCCGTTTTTCTGCGGCAGCAGGCCGCTCGCGACAATGCGGGCGACCAGGACGCCGAGATCCGCGATCGCGTCGGCCATGTCGACGATCGTCATCGACCCTTCCTCGACGAAATCCTGCAGCTGGTTCGCGATGTCTTTCCGCCGCTCGAGGACGATCGGATCTGCCCAGGCGTAGGACCAGGACAGCCAATGCCGCGTACCGCGCTCGCGGCCGATCACTGCCAGGCCGAGGAGGTCGTCACGGCCGCCGGAGTCGATTCCGATCGTGACGACCTCGCAACGCGTCAGGATCGCGTCGAGGTCGAGTCCCTTGATGACCTGCGCATCCCAGAGATCCGCGCCGCCCCATCCCTCGTTATTGATGCCCTGGCCGATCTCGATATTGAGATGCTGCGACGCCCAGATCCGGATCGCTTCCTCGCCCTTGTCGCGCTCGCCTTCCCAATCGGCGACCAGCTCCGCCAGGGCCGGACCGGAGCGGCCGAGGTTCGGCATCACCATCGGCCAGTTGACCGGGTTCATCCAGCGCGGCTCGACGCCGTTTTTCCGCTCCTCGCGCGTCAGCGTCGCGATGTCCTGCGGAAATTCGTAGAGCAGCGGCAACATCGGCCGAATGACCTTGCCGCGATACTTCCCGTCACGAACATTGCGCGCGAATTTCAGCTCCGACTTGAAAATTCCGGCAGGAATGTCGTCGCTTTGCGTCGTCGTCATGACGAGCAGGCCTTCCGGCGTCTTGTCGAGGCCGCCGCGGATCTGGCGCAGTACCTTGGCGCCCTTTGCGTTGAATCCGAGCAGATGGATCTCGTCGAGCAGCACGAAAAACAGGCCCATCGCGCCGGTTAGGATGTTGACGTCGAAGGTTTTGACCTGCGCCTCGGCTTTGGTGACGAGATCCTCGATCATCATCTCATGATCGTGCGTGCGGAAACGCCGTTTCAGATCCGGCGACTCCTCGATCATGCCGACCGCCTGGTCATAGGCGCGCGTCGAGATCGCCTGCGTCGGACCGACAAACAGCGCTTTACCGCGCGG
>NZ_AUGA01000260.1:0-1230 GCF_000426785.1 Bradyrhizobium sp. th-b2 | reverse complement strand
ATTGTCGGCCAAGCCGAGACGCCGCTCGGCCATCGCCAGAAGCATCACGCCCCCGTTCGAGGTCAGCCGACCGCCATCAGTCGCGCAGCAGCAAGAAATCTCGGTGTACCTGGTCCACCGCCGGAACGTCCTGTAGTTCAAGGTAGAAGCGGTACCACAGACTGTTCTGATCCTTCGGCTCGGTGGGAATCTTGTTGCCGCAAGCTCGCTGCAGGGGCGAAGTCAATCCGCGGGTCCGCTTTCGCATGTGCGCGGCGTCTCACCCTGATCGCCGCCGCGCAATCACCCGACACCACTTTCCGGCGGCGACCGCAAGGCGCTGACAAAGGAGCTAGCGCGTGCCCGAGCAGTGACGACAATCCTCGCCACGCGATCGGCCGAGAAGCGCGCCGCCGGCGAAGCGCTGATCCGCGAGGCCGCTGACCTGCTCTGCCAGAGCTGGAACGAGAGGATGTGGGCCGATGGCGGCCCGATTGACCCCTCGCCCTCCGTCGACCAGGCCATCAACGCCGGCTATCCGTGGCTCGAGATCAAGTGCTCGCGCTGCAAGACGCCAAGGGCGGTCGACCTGGCCGCGCTGCGCCACGTTCCGACCACCAGGGTGCACGATCTCGCCGGGCGCCTGCGCTGCGTGAAGTGCGGCAATGCCGGGAAGCGCATGAGCGCCAACGACCGGCGGCAGATCATCAACAAGCTACGCAAATCCATTGAGACCGTCCACTGAGGCGGACTTACTCTTGCGGGCAGTCATCCATTAGAGCCGCAAGGATCAGCCACGCTTCCGCAGCGCGCTGAAGCTTCTAATATTGCGCTCAGCCAGCGCCAGTTTCTCAGAGGCCTTTTCCCGGCATTCTGCTGCGGTGAACATGGCTCGATCAAACCAGACGCGGTGAGGCCCGTCTGATCAAAACAGAACATGTTCGCTAATTTAATCAGCAAGCTCGCAACCGGTCAGCCCGGGTACCGCGGTTGGATCAGCGAGACGATCATCATCGCGGAGATGAGAAACGCCGGCCCGCAGCTGACCAGAGCAGCTAACCAAAGCTCCGAATCGCGAAAGATTTCGTAGTCGTCTTGCATGGACAGCTCTCCAACAATCCGAAAAATAATCAACGGAAAGATTCTGCAGGACGTTACTAGCCCGTCTTATTCGTCAGAGGGCGCCTGAGAGGCTGGCGAGCGTGGTGTAAAGCGCTGATGCGGCGTAGGATTCGGTTGCAAAGCCAACCC
>NZ_AUGA01000259.1:0-1233 GCF_000426785.1 Bradyrhizobium sp. th-b2 | reverse complement strand
TTGTCGTGCTTGGACATCGTCCCCTCTCTGTGATCACTTCCAGACAGTGCGTCGCCGCCAGTTAAGCCTGTGGTCAGGCATAGGCACAAGCGAATTCCTTTAAAGAGATCGTCAACCACGACTATCGCAAGGCCCAGAGAAGCCAGGGAAAGGACCGGCGCTTCCCCACATGATGCTCCGGTCCCTATCCAATTCTGAACCGATGATGTGACGCCGACCATGCTGCCCAGTTCTCAACAGGCCCGAGATGTGGCCTATCAGCTTCACGCCTATACCAACGCACGGTCGCACCAATGGGCCGGGCCGCTCATAATTGAACGCGGCGAGGGCCCCTACGCCTTCGACACGGCAGGAAAACGCTACCTCGATGCGATGGCCGGTCTCTGGAGTGCGGGTCTTGGCTTCCGCGAAAAGCGGCTTATCGAAGCCGCGCATCGCCAGATGCAAATCCTGCCATTCTATCATACCTTCGCCTCACGATCGAATGGGCCTTCCATCGCGCTTGCCGAGAAGCTGGTGAAGATGTCTCCGGTGCCGATGAGTAAGGTGTTCTTCACAAACTCCGGCTCGGAAGCGAACGATACGGTGTTGAAGCTGATCGCCTACCGATCGAATGCATTGGGCCAGCCTCAGCGCAAGAAGGTCATCAGCCGGTTGCGCGGCTATCACGGCGTCACGGTCGGTGCGGCAAGCCTGACCGGATTTCCCGACAACCACCGCTCTTTCGATCTGCCGCTGCCCAACATTATGCACACGGGCTCTCCCCATTTCTACAAAGACAGCCGTGCGGGCGACTCGGAGGAGACCTTTGCAACGCGTTGGGCCGAGGAGCTCGAGTCGCTGATTCAGCGCGAAGGTGCCGATACCATCGCAGCATTCTTCGGTGAGCCCGTAGTGGGCGCGGGCGGCGTCATCGTTCCGCCGCCAACTTACTGGGACAAAATTCAAAGGGTACTAAAAAAGCATAGCATCCTTTTGGTCGCTGATGAGGTGATTTGCGGCTTTGGCTGGACCAAAAAAATGTTCGGTTGCGAAACCTGCAACATCGCGCCCAATGTAATTGTAGTTTCGAAGCAGTTCCAGCTATTTTCCGCTATCGGCGATCATAATGAATGACTACATGTTCGAACCAATCGCAGACGAGAGCAATAAGGTTGGACTGCTGGCTCATGGCTTCACGGGCGGGGTCACCCGGTCGGAGCCGCCGTTGCGCTCGAAAACCTCAAACTCATC
>NZ_AUGA01000258.1:0-1169 GCF_000426785.1 Bradyrhizobium sp. th-b2 | reverse complement strand
GGCCAGCGAAGAGGCCGAGGACCCTAGACAATCTGCACGGCCTTGCCAGCGAGCGGCAACTGAGTGAGATCGCCAATTCAGGTGAAGGTGCTGGGGTTTTGAAAGGGCGGAGCAAGCAGCCTCTTTATTCCGAGGATGCTCGCCTTATTCCGGGGCTTGAGAAGGCCCTCATCAAGGGTAATGCTGCCGAGCGCACCGCCAAGAACAATGTAGATACTCTTCTCAGCTACGGCCGATGGCTCTTCGCAAATAACAAAAGGGGCATTGTTGCTCGGCTCGGCAACGAGTCACTTACCGATGATGCGCGCGAGTTCATCGGAAACGGTAATCCCACAAGACTCCTTAAGGCAATTGATCATCTCAGGACCTCGCAGTCGACAGGCGGAATCGTGCCGATCGCAGGCCGCGCTGAGCTGAATCCTTATCCCCAGGACGCGGCTCTCATCAAAGAGTACAAAAACGAAGCAGCGACAGATACCGGCAGGAAGGATGCAACTGCTCTTAGCAGTTTCAGTGACTACCTGCGTGAAAACAACAAGCCGGGCATTGCTGGTCGGCTTCCCGGCGCGTCGTTGGACGGAGATGTCAAGAGCTATAGGAAGGTCGCCGGTGCTGATTTGCGGATCGGCTCCGCACTGGCTCATCTCCGAAAATCGTCGGCCGGCGCTAAGGCGATGGAGCTCGATCGCCATATTCCCCCCGTTCCTGATACCGAAGACGCGCTGCAGCCGGCGCAGTCAGCTGGGGTTCGGATCGGGCAGAGGAAGCAGCCTCTTTATTCCGAGGATGCTCACCTTATTTCGGGGCTTGGGGAGGCCCTCATCAAGCGGGGGGACGCCGAACGCACCGCCCAGAACTATATGGGTTCAGTTCTCAGCTTTGGCCGTTGGCTCTTCGCAAAAAACAAACGGAGCATTGTTGCTCGGCTCGACAACGAGTCGCTGACCGATGGCGGTGAGGTGCTCGAGTTCACCGGCAAGGGTAATCCCGCGAGACTCCTTAGAGCACTAGACCATCTCCGGACCTTACGGTCGACGGGTGGAGCCGTGCCGACCGCAGGCCGCGCTAAGCGGAATCCTCACCCCCAGAACGTGGCCGTCATCAATCCCGAAGACGCGGCACTGATGGAGCCGTGGCGCGTCGGCGACGCCGCTGCGCAGCACAGCGCG
>NZ_AUGA01000256.1:0-1257 GCF_000426785.1 Bradyrhizobium sp. th-b2 | reverse complement strand
CGAGCGGCATCCGGAGATCCTGGAGGGAATCGACATGATCGACATCAAACGGCCGATCGAGCTCGCCGGCATGCGCTCGCGCCTGGCGCGGGCAAGGAAGCTCGAGACGGATATCGGCGTCACGGGCCAGCGCTATGATCGCGTGCTCGACAAGATCGACGAGCAGCATAAGGCGCTGCAGGGCCATGCCGGCGAGCTCGAGAACAACTCGGCGCAGCTCGAGCAGCTGCTCGGCAGCATGATCGCGGGGGATAATGGCGGCCCAAACGATGGCGAGGCCGGCTCGAGCGGCTCCGAGGTCGGCCAGGTCATCACCAGCAAGGTTGACGGCCAGTGACGCCGGACGAGTCCCTCGACCAGCATATCCGAGCGCTCGAGGAGAACGGCGAGACCGTCCTGGTCCGGCGTTACGCCGGCGTCGGACCGGCGCGCGCCGTCGCGAAAGAGGCGGCGGTCCTGGCGAAGGTCAAGGGCTATCAGCCGGCGGAGATTGTCGGCGAGATCCGCCAGGGCGACCGGCATGTCATCCTGTTGAATGATCCCTCGGCGGCAGTGCCGGACGGTAAGGTTGCCTTGTCAACCATGCTGCCGCTGACGGATCGAGATTTCCTGGTGATCGCCGGCGCCGAGGTCAGCATCAAGGGCGTCGACGACGCGACCAGGCGCGTCCAGGGCCAGATCATCGCTTTCGAGATTCAGGTCCGCGGTTGATGGGCAAGGTATTCGACGAGGCCGATTATCAGCGCAGGCTTGACGCCGCGCGCAATGGGATCTCGACCAGTGAGGAGGCCCGGTTCGTCATCACGGGCGACCTGGCCGGCCTCAACGCGCGCAAGGCGTTCCAGGAGGCGAAAGAGCGCGCGCTGCAAAAGGCGCGGGCCAAAATGCTGCAGCGTATCGACCAGGAGATGACCGATCGCGACCGCGACGGCGTTTTGCCGACAGAGGTCGAGGAGATCGTCACAGGCCCGCATGACGAGCTCGTCTCGGTCGATGGCTGATGCGAATCGTTTTTCGCTACCTGGCGATGCAAGACATCGTCGATTTTGCGATCGAGACGCTGGGGCAGCGATCGCCGGTCGGATCGGTCGACGATCCGCATCCCGGTCTCTACCGCGATAGCCACACGGTTTTCCTAAATGGTCATGTCGTCAGCGACGTTTCGGCTTTCCGGCGCGGCGACCAGATCAATATCTCCAACCCGGTCCCTTACTCGCGCAAGATCGAGATCGGCCGGATGAAAATGAAGGTCGAGCC
>NZ_AUGA01000255.1:0-1284 GCF_000426785.1 Bradyrhizobium sp. th-b2 | reverse complement strand
CGCCCACGGTCGATACACTGATGCCGTCCAGCGCATGGCGAGTCAGATGAGACATTCCTTCGGAATGTGAGGCCGCCTCAGTTGGCGGCCTCTTTCGTTACGTCGCGTCGCTCTTTTGCCACGGTAGTCCTTCGGTGCCGACGGGCGCATCCCTGTAGATCATCTTAAAGATGCTGGAAGCGGTATCAACTCAACATTCAGAAATGCGGAAGCACGGGCGGCCGAGGCCACACCTGAATTGTCGAGTGCATCGTGACCGAGCGGAGTCAGTGTGACTCGCCCCTGTGCTCCCTCGATCAAACCGAACATCTTCGCGGCACCGAGCCGAGTACGGAACGTACCGCTAGCGCCCACATCAGTTACCAATCCGCCTAAAGGCGCGCGAGCGAGGTCATGAGCACTCGGCAGGCTTCATAGATGTCGCGCGCCTGAGAAGGCGTATACGACGACGCTGGGTGCATAGTGTTGTTGCGCCATACTGAACCAACGTGGTGCAAATTCGCTCTCGCTTCCTCCCATCTGTTTTTCTTTCGTTTTAGCGAAACCGTATTCTCAGGCATCTTTGCAATCTTGCCGTCCATCTGCCCGGTTAGGCCGCGCCAAGTCGTTTTCGGGGTAATGGGAAGTTGTATATGTCGGCGTTGGCTCAGGTCACGGACGGCGGCCTCCATCGCCCGCATTAAATGGAATACACACGCCGTGCTTTCCTCAACGGCTAAACATCTTCCGGCACTAGCAATGTCCGCATGGGCTTTCTTGAATTTTTTACCCAGTTCGAACGGATCAGATCCTTTGACCGCGCCTCTGCGCGGGTCGGATTCGTTATAGAGTTTGGTCATCTCTTCTGAGACGAAGAGGAAATCCTTCCGCCGCAACTCTTGTTCTATGCGAATACGCAATTGCATGAGTTCTGGGACAAGTTGAACCAGTGGCAGATCGAGCATTCTGATAAATGGCCAAATTCGCCCAACCTGGTCTGCCACCGATCTCATATCGGTTACTTTGGCGAGATAGCTGACCGTATCCAAAGCGTGGCGAAAGGCCCGTTAGCCATGGTCCCGGTGGTGTCATTTGATTTCCATGTCGCGGTGGGAGGGTTCCTTTGCGCGACGATACAAATCTCATCGCACCGGGAACTGTTGAGTGGCCTCTTTCGGGGTTGGGCGGGGCATAAGGGGCCAGCACCGGTAGTCGGGTGCTGGCCTGTTTTATCCCCTAGTGGCCTAGTTTGATTTTCGGAGTGGCCTGTTTTGAATTAACCGAGCGGCAACCAATGCTTAGCCG
>NZ_AUGA01000254.1:0-1301 GCF_000426785.1 Bradyrhizobium sp. th-b2 | reverse complement strand
GCTCAGTTACAAAAAAGACGCTGATTGCCGCCGAGCAGGATCGTCCCGATGTCACCCGTCGGCGGGCGCAGTGGACCAAGTATCGGGATCGGATCCTAGCGCTGCTGCCTCCGACGGCACAAACCTGCCTCGCTGCGTCTGGCTTTCTTGTAAGCGCAAACTGCAAGGCGGGCCCCCACGTCTTTGCTTTGGTCGGCTACGCCTTTGGTTATCCGAGCTAACCGGGCGAGCGGCGTAAGCGCGGCCGCTGATCCGCTGCAAACTACCGTTTCTCATAGGCTTTGCAGGTCACCGAATGTGGTCGAATGGGTATGGCGGAACGCACCATCGCCGGAGACCACCGATGTATTTCCACCTCTATCAGGACGACAAGCGAGAGTGGTGTTGGTCGCTGCACGGCGGGAATCACCATAAGATTGCCAGCTCCGGTGAAGGCTACCATCACAAGACCTGATGCTGTCCCTGCCCTTGGACTAGTCCAAGGGACGAACGAACGCACTCCGGTAAAGGACTGAAGACTGCGAATTGACCATCGTCGGAGACTTACATGCATTTCGAATTGTACCGAGACGAGCACCAGGAATGGCGTTGAAAGCTACACGCGCGGAATGGTCTCAATATCGTCACCTCCGGCGAAAGCTACCACAAAAAGGATGATGCTATTCGCGCCATCAGGCTCGTCCAAGCCACGACTGACGAAACTCCGATCCGTATATCCGCTACCTAGCGTCGGTAGCGTGTCAACCTATCACCTCTCGCTGTTGATAGGGAAATCGACACATGTAACCGTAACTCATCGGCGATCATCAATGCTGCCGATCAGAATCAGGAGAGACGCCTATGCCGATCCATATTAGCTACGCTGAGAAAGAGCTAACCAACGAACAGCGCGCGTCGCAGCCGGCGAACGCCGCGCTAGCTCAAGGAACGCAATACTCGCTGTTGCTCAAGAATCGATCCGCTCAGCCCTGGATATTTTTCGTTTATCAGAAGTTGCCGCGCCTGCAGGCGGATATTTTCTCCTTGGCTTGGTTCTGCTCCCCCTATCAGATCCAAGTCGGCGATCAGATCAGGTTCACGTGGGAAATCGGGACTAAGTGCGGGGTCAATGTTCAGCGTCGATTCACAACCTCGAGGTCTCCGGCCTCGACCGCCGCGGCCTGCTCTACCAGCTCACCACCGCGATCTCGAAGCTCAACCTCAACATCGCCCTCGGCGCATGTCGCGACCTTCGGCGAGCGCGCCCGCGAGGTGTTCTATGTCACCGACCTGCTCGGCGCCCAGATCACCGCGCCGACCCG
>NZ_AUGA01000253.1:0-1275 GCF_000426785.1 Bradyrhizobium sp. th-b2 | reverse complement strand
GCGTCTCGTCTTCGTCGTCATCATGCCCTCCGTCTATCAAACGGAGCGGCCCTTTTCCAACTTAACCTCTGGTCCCAAAATCGGGGTCCATTTCAGTCGTTCGGCGCTCGCCAACCTGAGCTGGCTTGTCATTGAACGTATCCCTCCATTGAGGCCTCAATGGAGGGATACGATCCGTCCGTCGACCGCCGCCTTCTTCCATCAGGTTCTCGACAGCTTCTCTACTTAACAAAACATATAGGGCTGAGCGCACTGGAAGAACATCGGCTGCCGGTGCTTAGGCGTGCCTATCGGGAGCTGTTAGAGGGTGATTTGTTGCTGAATCCCCGGCATGTCAGATCGAAGCCCAGGTTCATATTTTGAAAGAGAGAACGGATGGATTTCCCCTCGACCAAGTGGGTGGGTGAACAATCGGACAGCACGGGCCCGCAAGAGAGTTCACCCGCGGCGCCGTCCGCACAAGCGGCGAACTTTGAGCGACAACTGAGCGAGATCGCCAATTCAAGTGGAGGTGGTGGAGCAATGCCCGCCGCCACTGCGCTGCAGCCGGCTCAGTCAACTGGGGTTTTGATAGGGCTCAGGAAGCGGCCTCTTTATTCCGAGGATGGTCCCCTTATTTCGGGGCTTGAGAAGGCCCTCCGCAATGGCAACGCCGCCGAACTCACCGCCAAGAAGAATGTAAGTACTCTTCGCAGCTTTGGCCTCTGGCTCTTCGCAAATAACAAAAAGTCCATTGCTGCTCGGCTCGACGACGAGTCGTTGACCGTTGATGCGCGCGAGTTCTTCGGAAAGGGTAATCCTACGAGACTCCTTACGGCAATAGATCATCTCCGGACCTCGCGGTCGACGGGCGGAGTCGTGCCGATCGCAGCCCGCGCGAAGTTTAATCCTTATCCCCAGGACGCGGCTCTCATCAAACAGTACAAAAACGAGGCAGCGACAGATACCGACAGGAAGGATGCAGCCAGGAAGGATGCAACTGCTCTTAGCAGTTTCGGTCACTACCTGCGCGAAAACAACAAGAAGGGCATTGCTGCTCGGCTTTGCGACACGTCGTTGGATGGAGATGTCAAGGGCTATAAGAAGGACGTCGGTGGTCACCGCAACATCATTGCCGCACTGGCTCGTCTCCGAAGATCGTCGGCCGGCGCTAAGGCGATGGAGCTCGAGCGCTATATTTCCCCCGGTCCTGATCCCGAAGACGCGGCACTGATGGAGCCGATGCTCGTCGGCGGCGCCGCTGCGCAGCACAGCGCGTCGCAGGACGCGGGCAGT
>NZ_AUGA01000252.1:0-1327 GCF_000426785.1 Bradyrhizobium sp. th-b2 | reverse complement strand
CGGTACTGCACCATATAGCGGCCGTTCGAGAGCTCGATCTTGTCGGTTGCGATCTCTTCCAGCCGGGTGACGAGGCCAAGCGGCACCGCCTTGGGCTGGCTCGAGCCGGCGCGGAACACCAGCAGCGAGGTCAGCTGCTCGCCGCTCGAGGCGTGCGCCGCGGCACTGTCCTCGGCCATGTCATGGGCCGACGAGCCGGAGGCGCCGAGCGCCTTGGCGATGCCGTTGGGGTCGATGATCATGATCACGGCGCCATCGCCCAGGATGGTGTTGCCGGAGAACATGTCGATGTGACGCAGCTTGGTCGACATCGGCTTGACCACGATCTCCTCGGTGTGGAACACGCCGTCGACCACGATGCCAAAGGTCTGGCTGCCGACTTGCGTCACCACAATAAAGCCGTTCTCGGCGTCGGTGGTGGTCGCGCCGTCGTCGATCTTGAGCAGCTTCTTGAGATGGATCAGCGGCAGCAGCTTGTTGCGCAGCCGCAAGACCGCGGTGTCCTTGATCCGCTCGATGCGGTGCTCGGAGTTGGCGCGGGCCCGTACCAGCTCGACCACCGAGAGCTGCGGGATCGCAAAGCGGTCGCCGCCGGCTTCCACGATCAGGGCGGAGACGATCGCCAGGGTCAGCGGGATCTTGATGGTGACGGAAGCGCCCTCGCCGGCCACGCTCTTGATGTCGATGGTGCCGCCGATCTGGTCGATATTGGTGCGCACCACGTCCATGCCGACGCCGCGGCCCGACACCGAGGTCACCTGCGCTGCGGTCGAGAAGCCCGGCGCGAAGATGAACTTGTGGATCTGGGCTTCGGTCATCTTCTCCAGTTCAGCCTCGGTGACGAGGCCGTTCTGGAGCGCCTTGGCCTTGATCCGCTCGGTGTTGAGCCCGCGGCCATTGTCGGCGATGCAGATGATGATGTGGCCGCCCTCGTGATAGGCGGACAGGCGGATGGTGCCCTGCTCCGGCTTGCCGGCTGCGACCCGCTCGGCGGTGGTCTCCAGCCCGTGGTCGGCGGAGTTGCGCACCATGTGCGTCAACGGATCCTTGATCAGGTCGAGCACCTGGCGGTCGAGCTCGGTGTCGGCGCCGTGCATCTCCAGTTCGATCTGCTTGCCGAGTTCGCCGGAGAGGTCGCGGACGATGCGGGGCAGCTTCTGCCAGGCATTGCCGATCGGCTGCATGCGCGTCTTCATGACGCCTTCCTGCAGTTCGGCGGTGACATTGGAGAGCCGCTGCAGCGGCACCTTGAACTCGGTGTCCTCGTTGCGCCTGCTGATCTCCAGGAGCTGGTTGCGGGTCAAGACCAGCTCGGAGACCATGGTCA
>NZ_AUGA01000251.1:0-1334 GCF_000426785.1 Bradyrhizobium sp. th-b2 | reverse complement strand
ACTTGATTGGCGAGCGCCGAACGGCAGCTGGTGCGATCGGAGGCGAGCTGTGTCTTATGCAGCTTGATCAGATTCTCGGCTTGGCCGCGCGCGCACCCATTGCTCTTGGAGAGCGTGATGTCTAAAGAAAATGACGCGGAGGGCGTCCAAGATCAGGGCGGAAAGCACGGCGGTCAGGCCGGTATGCCGAAGTCTACGCCACGCCCGCGCACAACCGAGAGGGATAGGGATGTGGTGCCAAAAGGGCAGAGCGGTCCTGAGGAGCGTCAAGATTAAAAGAACCATCACGCGTACCGACCGCGATTCGATCGCCTCGAACATCGTCCTGCTCAGCGTGATAGGCGTTCAAGTGCGCCGGCATTTGAGCTGTTCGCCGATCGTTCCGCGACGGCTGCCGGGGTGGCTCGCGCTTAAGGCCCAGTAGCCAATGTCGAATTTGAGCCGGCTAAGTTTTAACCCACCGGGGCGCCGCTTTTTTGCCGCGCCTCGTTCGCTGTGCCCAACTCTGTTCATAGACCTTAGTAGGTAACACAGCTGTCATCTGTTCGCGGTCCGTTTCAGATTTTGCTGCGGACCGGTATCCGATATGACTATACCGCCTTCATGGCGCCGGTCAGGTCGTCAGTCAGCATCTGCATCAGTTGTTGGGCCTGGTCCTTGGTTAGCTTCTCGGCGAATGGGCCATTTTTCTTTGGCTGCGCTGGCCCCTTGAGTTCCCGATCATAAACCATCCAGTCGTCACCGCTTCCTCTCCGAACGAGGAACCTGTTTTGTTGGAGCGCTGTGTAATGCAACGATACCTCCCAAAATGAGCGGTCACCGGTCTCAAAAATACACACCTGATGACCGTTTGTTCCCGAACCGGGACATTGAAATTCCCAGCAGCTAATCATCAGCACAATTCATGCCGCGCCCCCTTAATTCGGGTGGCGCTTGGTCGGCATGGCGCACAATTTCTTAAGCTGGAGAGCTGACGGATGGCTGCTAATATATTGCCGAAATGTGCGTGCTTGAGGACGTCTACCAGTCGGCGCTTCGCGGTAGGCCGCCTCAGGGACACGTACACTATTTATCAGAGAGGCACAGCGGCGGTGTCGTTTGTCGCCCTGATCGCCAGCGTGGCGTGGCTAATGCTCGGATGAGAGGACTTTCGGCTTCGCCAAACGGCGTGTACCGCTCTGAGGCCGGTTTTTTAATCGATCACGATTTTGTTTTGGCAGATCAAATTTCAACTTCGGAGTGGAGGTTGTGTCATGGGCAGTGACAGTCTCCTTGGAAGCATCTGCATCGTATTGTTGGGGCTGAGCCCACTCGTTGTCATCGGCATCGCAATG
>NZ_AUGA01000250.1:0-1356 GCF_000426785.1 Bradyrhizobium sp. th-b2 | reverse complement strand
GCTTGCGGCGAAGGTGCAGGAGATGCTTCGTCTCGACCCGTTCAGCGGCGCAGCCTTCGTGTTCCGATCGAGACGAGCACAGCTCGTTTCATGGTACGTCCCTTTGTCAGATTCCCGGCAGACGGATCATCCTATCGTAATGATAATCAATGTCGTTTTTCGGTCGACGTTCGATCACGCGCTGCACCGCTATGCGTACTGCTTCCGAACTCAGCGTGTCGACGGGGACCGTACGCATACGACGAAGCTTACGATTACCCACATCTTTTGAGGTGCACTGAGCCGAAAAACTTGAGTCGCCAGAATCGCTTGTGATTCTTTGATGGGCACCTGATTCGAGAAGAGGTGCTCTATGGGACTGACTTCACCCGCCCGGGATGAGAAGGCGCATCGGTTGGCGTCTGACGTTGTGACTTGGTTTGACCGTGAAGCTGCGCTGTGCGAATTCCAGGACGCTCGACTTGGCGAGAGATTTCGTATGCTGCTGAAGCAGATTGGTGGAGACATCGGACAGAGCATCCCGATGGTTTGCCAAGACTGGGCGAATACCAAGGCGGCCTATCGTTTCTTCTCCAATGAACGAGTAGGCGAGGCCGATATCCTGTCTGGTCATTTTAAAGCGACGCGGGAACGTATCGCGGCTGCGAAGGGGCCTGTTCTTGTCCTGCATGATACGACCGAATTCAGCTATCAAAGGGAGCGCCCGGATCTGATCGGGATGATTAAGCGCATCCCCAAAAGCAACTCTCGAAGATTGGACGGGAAACCCCAAACGTTACACGACATGCGGAATATTGATGCATTCGAGCCTTGCGGTGCCCCTCGAGGGGCTTCCACTGGGGCTCAGCGCTGTGAAGTTCTGGACCAGAAAGAAATTCAGAGGGGTCGCTGCGCTCAGGCGCGAGGTCAACCTGACACGGATCCCCATTGAAACCAAGGAGAGCATTCGGTGGTTGGAGAACCTCAAACAATCCACCGAGCTTCGAGAAGCCATCGCAGTGCATCCATATCGGTGATCGTGAGGCCGATATTTATGAATTGTTTTGCGCCGCCCAAGAGGTTGGAACGCATTTCTTGGTAAAGACCTGTGTCAATCGCCTGGCAGGCGATGGCGATCATACCGTTGCAACGATAATGGACGAGGTCGTGGTCAAAGGTCTCCACCGGATCGAAGTCCAGGATAGCAAGGGCAATCCAGACCAGGCTGTTCTTGAAATCCGGTATCGTAAAATCCGTATTCTGCCACCGATAGGCAAGCAGTCGCGGTATCCAGCTTTGACTTTGACAGTGATCCACGCTGATGAAAGAGGAGCGCCAAAGAACAGAAAGAAGATTGAATGGAAACTCCTGACCGAT
>NZ_AUGA01000249.1:0-1366 GCF_000426785.1 Bradyrhizobium sp. th-b2 | reverse complement strand
GGCAACATCCAGGACATTTATGGCTTGTCGCCGCTGCAGGACGGCATCCTGTTCCATCATCTGTTGGCGACAAAGGGCGATCCGTACCTGCTGGTATCGCAGATGGCGTTTGCCGAGCGTGGCGTGTTGGACCGCTATCTTGCCGCGGTCCAGCGGGTGGTGGATCGACATGACATCCTGCGTACCTCGTTTGTCTGGGAGGGATTGTCGCGGCCGGCCCAGGTGGTTTGGCGCCACGCATCGCTGGAGGTGAGCGAGGTCGAGCTGGACGGGTCTGGTGGTCCTGGCGCCGCGCAGCTTAAGGATCGGTTTGATCCGCGCCGGCAGCGCATCGAGCTTGGCCGGGCGCCCTTGTTGCGGTTTGTGATTGCGCGCGAGCCCGGCAGCGGGCGCTGGCTGCTGTTGGAGCTGCAGCATCATCTGATCGGGGATCACACGACACTGGAGGTGATGCGTGCCGAGGTCCAGGCTGTGCTGGAGGGACGCGAGCACGAGCTGAGCGAGCCACAGCCGTTCCGCAATCTGGTGGCGCAGGCGCATCTCGGCGCTGATGCCAAGGCGGATGAAGCGTTCTTCCGGGAGCTGCTGGCAGACATCGACGAGCCGAGCACGCCGTTCGGCTTGAGCGAGGTGCGCGGCGACGGCGGCGGGGTTCGAGAGGCGCAGCGGATGCTGCCGCAGCAGCTGAACGCGCGGCTGCGCAGCCAGGCGCGGCGGCTGGGGGTGAGCCTGGCCAGCCTGTGCCATCTGGCCTGGGGTCAGGTGGTGGCGCGCAGCAGCGACCGCGAGCAGGTGGTGTTCGGCACGGTGCTGTTCGGCCGCATGCATGGCGGGGCGGGCGCCGACCGCGCGATGGGCCTGTTCATCAACACCCTGCCGCTGCGGCTTGATCTTGACGGCACCGCGGTCGAGGCGAGCGTGCGAACCACGCATGCCCGGCTGGTCGAGCTCTTGGCGCACGAGCATGCCTCGCTGGCGCTGGCGCAACGCTGCAGCGGCGTTGCGGCGCCGGCGCCGCTGTTCAGCGCGCTGTTGAACTACCGCCACAACACGCCGGCGGCGATCTCCGCCTCCGCAGCCGATGATGCGCTGTCCGGCGTGGAATGGCTGGGCGAGGAGGAGCGCACCAACTATCCGCTGATCTTGTCGGTGGAGGATTTTGGCGAGGCGCTCGGGCTGACGGCGCAGGGGGTGGAGCCAATCTCGGCGGATCGGATCTGCGGCTACATGCAGCAGACGCTCGCGCAGCTGGCAGCGGCGCTGGAGCGGGCGCCGACCACGCCGGTGCGGGAGCTGGACATCCTGCCAGCGGACGAGCGCACCTATCTGCTGGAGGAGCTGAACCGGACGGCGGCGCCGTATCCTG
>NZ_AUGA01000248.1:0-1426 GCF_000426785.1 Bradyrhizobium sp. th-b2 | reverse complement strand
ATTACCACACTCCTGATGACAGGAGCATCGAGACCCCGTCTGGCCTTAGCGCTCGCACTTCTGATTACCACACTCCTGATGACAGGAGCATCGAGGCCCCGTCTGGCCTTGGCGCTCACACTCCTGATGACATAGTCGATTTCGACTTTATGCGCATGGCTAACGCGCAAACCGCAGCCCAACAGGCGACCATGAAATGGGGAGGCATGGCCGCCATTGCAACGGAAACATCCAAGATCGCCGGGGCCGGCATGAACATGGCGTCCACTCAATGTCAGGAAGAAAAAGTGAAGCATGACGCGGATAGCACCAAGGCGAAGGCCCAGGCGGAGGACGAAAGGCAATTCATCGATTACTATCAGACGCAGATTCAGGACATGCTGAGCAAGCTTGCGGAGATACGTAGTGCAGATAGCGAGACGAGGAGCAAACTCGTCAACATGGCCTGAGTGCAACCCATCGTTTAAACAAACGATGTTTAGACCGGAAGGAAGGTGGAAAATGATCAATGGAACTGCCAGCGTGCCGTCCTACAGTGCGGATTATGCCCTCACAGATGGACAGTCGCTATATTCAACCATGGTGCTGCTTATGATGGAGCGACACGGCATCTACGAGACGGAGCTCCGGGCTGATTATGCCAGCATGCAGGCGCGTAACAATCTTTTGAAAGACTTGAATAGTGCATTGGCGACCATGCGGGCCGAAAGGCCAAATGACGAAAAGACTGTCAGATCGTACGGCACCTTTATAGATTCGCAAGGCAAGACCCGAAGCGTTTATGAGTTCTTACAGGCGAATGGCATCGCCATCGAGACCAACTGTAACGACGTGTATGGCATACAGGCGGAGTTCGACGCTGCGATCAACAATGTTAGGGCGGCGATTGATAGCGCCAACAGCGAAGGGCAAATGGCAGTGATTTCGTTGCAAGGGCTTCTGGATAAGCTCAATCAGGTCACTGAATTGACATCTAACGTTCTGTCGAAAGACGAAAAGGCCAACGAGGCTGTCATTGGCAATATTCGATGATGGGCCAGTATTGACTGAGCTATGGCTGATTCTGGGTGACGCGGCCTGAGAGCTGTCGCTGAAAGTTGGTGACGGCGGGAATCGGATAACATCATCAAGCTGATTCAACCAGGAAACGTCGAAGATCAACTCACCGAAATCTTGCGCAATGGGGCGCGTGCTCTGTTGGCCCAGGCGGTCGAGGTCGAGGTCGCGGACTTTCTCGGCAAGCATGCCGACGGCGGAGAGGATGACGTTGGCGGCATCGCCGGCGCGGCCTTTGAGGTAGCAGCGGCGGAGGTGTCCTTCAGCCTTCAAATGGTTGAGCCCCTGGATCGCCGCATGCAGCAGCTTGGCATCGGTCGGAAAGGTGATGGCCTTCGGCTGCACCGTGGTGTCGACCGTGACCCGCTCA
>NZ_AUGA01000247.1:0-1456 GCF_000426785.1 Bradyrhizobium sp. th-b2 | reverse complement strand
CGGCGTGTTTGCTTCGGGTCATTGTCGAAGAGCTTGAAGCCGACCTGCGAAGGGATCGCGACATCGGGCAGAGCTGCCCCGAATGAGGGGCCACGTCGCTGCCACATTGTCCCCAAGATTGGCGGAATTAATCAGCGACACGTTGATCGGAAGGCGCGGCGGAGGTACCCGGCCTTGTGATCTCGAATGGTCCCGACGTGCATATCGTCGGGGCCATTTGTTTAGGACTCACCTCCATCACGATGAGATAAAGTGGTTAGGCGGCACGCCGTCCTATATTTTGAGCCATCTGCTTAGCATCGTTTGTCGCCTTAAGCGACATGTCGGCCATCCGCCGGCTGCTCTCGAGGGCGTGCTCGACTGTTTCGCGCACGAATTCGCTCTGCACGACCGCAATGTCCTTGGCAGTACGACAGCTCCCCAATTCGTTCATGCGGTCCATCGTAGTTTCAATTTGATGCCGAACGAACGCGAAATACTCGCGGGATATGTCACTCATGACCTTAGCAACGGCGGTTGTAGAGTTCAGTACCGTTGCGGCGTTGTGAGCCGACCGTTCAACTGCTACTTGCGCTTCGTCCCCCGATAAACCGAGCACGCGACCAAGCTGGTCGGTAGAACGGCCCGTTGCTGCCGTCATCATGTCGAGACCGAAGCGCCAAGCGTTCTGAAACGTCTCGGCGTTATGCTTGAGCAGATTAGCGCTGGCGCGAGCCGCCTCTTCCCCTGCCTCTGCTGTAGCTTGTGCGATACGCGCGGACTGCTCACCTGCTGTATGTGCAATGCGCGCCGTCTGCTCAGCGGTTCTCTCACTGGCGCTCCGCGCCGCGTCTTCCATGGTTCGGGTAGACTTATCCTCGGGGCGTGGATTTGCCATGTTGTTCCTCCCTCGACTTCTTGGTGATTTCGGATTGGTGCTTTCGGAACTGGGCGCCTCGCTAAACGCTCGTCCTTCGCTCGCAACGCGGTCCCTCTAAAATCGTTCCTGGTTTCGCTAGCTTTTCGATGGTGCAGACGGTCCGGCGCGTGCCCTTAGGCAACTCAACATGCACAGTCCTATTATTCCGCGGCCGTCGAAGACCGTCCGTGTTTTTGGAGGAAGGCGTTCCGGTACGGTTCATCGGCGAATACTCCACACAAGTTGCGTCCCCCTAGTACGTTGCGCCGCCTCTTCGCAGACAACGCGGTCTCCCCTGAGGCGGTAACGTTGATCGGTTAGGTTAAGAAGCGAGTTTCGTTGCACTGCCGCCACCAGCTATTATCTTCGCGCAAATGATTTCAGCTTTTGCTTTAATGATGGATCGCGATGAAAAGACCGCTCGAAGTTTTGAGTGAGGTTATTTGCCCCGCCTGCGATGGCGCGGGGGTTCAGAAGATCAAACAGCCAACGCAGCCGGATCATAAAATCTTTCCCCCGAAATGCACGGAATGTCTCGGCAAGGGTCGAATAAAGAAA
>NZ_AUGA01000246.1:0-1475 GCF_000426785.1 Bradyrhizobium sp. th-b2 | reverse complement strand
GCTCTCCTTTGTGGAATCAGCACCCCGAGCCTACCGGCTCAAGGTGGGCAACGCCGACCTCTTCAGAAATTCAACAGAACCCGGGACATCCCCGATGACCGTCGCGGAATTGGTTGCCCTCTTGCTCACAAAACCGCAGGATTTGCCGGTTGCCTATAGTCTTTGCTCCGAGCAGTGCCTGCTGAGCGTTGATATGCGATGCATCGTCGGTCTTGTCGGTGACGGTGAGCCCTACGTTGCACTTTGTGCAGGTGGCCGTGAGCGCGTCGTTAGACATTCGTTATGGTTCCGTTGAAAGAGAGGCCGCAAGGCTGCGGCCGCCCGATCAGAGTATACAGAGGCGCACGCGACATCGGCGCGGATATAACAAGGGCCGCTCAAATGGCGACCCTTAGCATTACGAAAATTCGAACTCAAGCTTCGCTTTGGTTTTCGGCTTTGCGTCCGAAACTACAATGCGCACGTTTTCTCCCAGCGCGTTGAGAAGGTTGAATAGACGCTCATATGAAAATCCGTCAAAATTCCCACGCATCAGTCGCGACACATCGGGCTGCGCAATCCCGATCACCTTCGCGGCCTGTGATTGTGTGAGCCCCTTTGATCGAATGATCGCGGCAATGCCGAGCACAAGGTCAGCCTTGGCAAGATGCATTTCTGCATCCGGCACGCCGATGTCGGCGAAAACATTACCGCTGCCTTTTGTGCTTCTTGCCTTGCTCATTTGCTTTCTCCGCGTGTAGCTCGATTGCTGTCTTCAGCCGAGCGCGTATCAGATCCTTATCGCTCTCGGATGTCTTTTTGCCTTTGGTGGATTTCTTTTGAAAGGCGTGGAGTACGTATATGGCGCCTTTCAGCTGAACCGTGTAGACAGCCCGGAACGGGTCTCCATCAAAATTAGACGTGATTTGGAGGACGCTAGCTCCGCCAAAAACCTTTCAGCGGCTTTACATTTTCACCTTTTTCGCCCTTCTGGGCAGCGCGGAGCGCAAAACCGATCTCCTTCTTGCAGGGAAGGGGAAAGGCGGAAAGATCTTCAAGCGACGAGCCGACGAACTCGAGGGATACATCCACCTTGCTTTCGGATGCCTTTATAGCAGATTTACTATTGGCCATGTCAACGGAAATGTTTGGGGTTTGGTTCCCAGGAAAATTTGCGGCGAATCCGGTTGTTTGGCGCGTCAGATACAATCGCAATGGTGGCGCGACCGCAACGGAAGCAGCCAGCCAGGCTTGGGCGGTCGCGAGCTCACGATCCGGCAGCAAGGTGACGACCCGGCGCCTTTCCAGGTTGCAGATGATACTGGCGTATCGGTGATTGCGCCGCCAGGCCCAGTCATCAATGCCTATAACCCTGAGCGGGTCGGACGGCGAACGGCTGCGGCGTCGCACGACACGCAGGAGCGTGTCCTTGCTCGTAGCACGCACTCTCTACAACAAACCCACGCGGCACCAGCCTGGAGCGGTGGAGTGCTTGC
>NZ_AUGA01000245.1:0-1497 GCF_000426785.1 Bradyrhizobium sp. th-b2 | reverse complement strand
CGAAACCTGCGGTGGGATGACTACCGTTACTATCACCGGAGCAGAATTAATCAGATGCTGCATTTGATCAGCGCTTTCATCTTCCTCGGTTGCTATGCGCTCTTGTTCAAGGACCCGGCAGTGGCCGGCCTCGTTGGCTGGCTTGCGATGCTGACGCGGCAGACCGGACATTTCTTCTTCGAGCCGAGCGGCTACGATAACGTGAACAAAGTCAGCAACGAGTACAAGGAGGCGGTCAAGGTCGGCTACAACCAGACGCGCAAGATTGTGCTCTTGATAATCTGGGGCCTGGCGCCGTTCGCACTCTACGTCTTCCCGCTGTTTGGCATGTTCGATCCGCCTGTCGGGCGGCTTGACTTCATCCGGCAAGTCGGCACGGTATGGCTCGTTATAGGCATTGGCGGCGGCCTCTTTCGGATGATCCAGCTCTTCGTCACCCGTGACGGCCAGACCGGGCTGGTATGGGTCTTCAAAGTCCTGACGGATCCCCTCCACAACGTCGCGCTGTACTACAAATCGCCGCTCGCGCTGTTGCGCGGCGAGCTGATCGACACATCGATCGCGGACGCCGGCTGGGGCGGTGACGAGGCCGAAACGGCTCAGCGTCTCACCTGAGCGACGCACGTTGAGCGTGTGCTCACCAGGTGCCCGCTTGACAAGCGTATCCTTCGGCTGGAATGGTCCGCGCGCCTGATCGTCACTAAGGACCCCAAGGCGGTGAGCTTGCGTGGTCGCATCCGCAACGATGATGGGCGCCATGTCCGACGCCGCTGAATAGCTGGATCAGAAGGTTTTCGAGAAGGCCGCGCCGGCAAAGTGCGGCCTTCTTGCGTTGCTGGCATTTTCTCGCGGAAGCCAACGAGTTGGGGGATGTCCCGCTCGATGTTGAAGCTGGCAGAGCCGGTGTTCCCGATAATACCACGGAGGGCGGTCTCCGTGCGAGCTATAAAGAGAAGCTGATCAACTCCGCTTACCAATTACAGCGTCATGCGGGCGTGGGCCTGATTCGGCATACAGAGAACGATGGGGCGAAGGCACGGTCTGCGATAGCGGCAGGCCGACCACGTTTAGCGAACGAACAGGCTGGGCGGAGCGAATGCCGCTCAGCTACGGGACCGCGGCCTCGTCAGCTTCTCGAAAGCAGGTGAGACCCGCAATGGACTGCAGGGCAGGGGTAGCGCGTGCACAAGGCCGAAAAGCCTCGAAAAGACCAATGAAGTTGATTAGGGTATTTGGTGTGATTGATCGCCACTTTCGGAAACTCCTTCCGCTCCGCCCAGTATGTTCGCGGTTCGCGATCGGCGAATAACTGGAACCCGACGCCGGCCAAGCGTCAGCCGTTAGATCAGGGCGAAGCCCTCGCGACCCACAAACACTGCGAGCTACTTGATCAGCTGGGGCAATTCCCGGCACAGACCGATTACGGGCGGCCTTCAAAGACTCACTTGCCCCGTCTCGCCGACCACGCACACTGCGGTTTCCGGCCCAACATAGTGC
>NZ_AUGA01000244.1:0-1514 GCF_000426785.1 Bradyrhizobium sp. th-b2 | reverse complement strand
GCGACTTTGGCGCCAGCCGCGCCGAACTGTTCTCCGAACTCGACAAGCCCAAGCTCACAAAGCTGCCGGATCAGGCTTACGCTTTCGCGCGCTGGAAGCGATGCCGGGTCGGCCCCGACTATCATATCGAGATCGATGGACACTGGTATTCCACGCCATATCGGCTCATCCGTGAGCTTGTCGATGCCCGCATCGACGACAGGACGGTCGAGATCTTCCACAACGGCCGCAGGATCGCCAGCCACGCCCGCGCGCCCAACCGGCGGGGCCACACCACCACCGCCGACCACATGCCCAGCGCCCATCGGCGCTACGGCCAATGGACGCCCGCCGGAGTGATCGCCGCCGGCGAGCGGATCGGTCCGTCGACCGCCGCCTTCTTCCAGGCCGTGATCGCGGCCCGGCCGCATCCCGAGCAAGGCTTTCGCACCTGCCTCGGCATTCTGTCGCTGGCCAAAAGCTACAGCGCCGAGCGCGTCGACGCGGCCTGCCGGCGCGGCATTCTGATCAAGGCGCGATCCGTCGCCTCGATCCGCTCCATCCTCCAGAACGGCCTGGATCGCACCTTTCTCGACGAGCCCTCCGAACCCCAACCCCTGCGCCACGGCAACATCCGCGGCCGGGATTATTTCCACTGAAGCCAAGGAGACCTGTATGCTCACCCATCCCACCCACGAACGCCTGATCGAGCTCGGCTTGAGCGGCATGGCCAAGGCCTTCGAGGAGCAGCGACGATCACCTGATCTCGAAGCCTTGCCGTTCGAAGATCGCATCGGCCTGCTGGTCGACCGGGAAGCCGCGGAACGCGACACCAGGCGGCTCACTACGCGCCTCAAGCTGGCCGCGCTCCGCCAGAATGCTTGCTTGGAGGACGTCGATTTGCGCACGCCGCGGGGTATCGACCGGGCCGTCTTCGCCAAGCTGGTCAGCGGCGACTGGATCGATCGCCACGAGAATTTGCTCATAACCGGAGCGACCGGATTGGGCAAAAGTTGGTTAGCCTGTGCCCTCGGCCACAAGGCCTGCCGCGACAATCGCTCGGTTCTCTATCATCGCGTCCCAAGATTGTTCGAAGCGTTGGCACTCGCGCGGGGGGATGGACGTTATGCCCGCTTGCTCAAAACCCTTGGCCGCGCCCAGCTTCTGATTTTGGACGATTGGGGATTGTCAGTGCTCACCGCTGCCGAACGGCGCGATCTACTGGAAGTCCTTGAGGACCGCCATGGCCGCGCCTCCACCATCGTAACCAGCCAACTCCCTGTGGACACATGGCACGAAGTTATCGGAGACCCAACCTACGCCGACGCTGTCCTCGATCGCCTCGTCCATAACGCTCACCGCCTCCAGCTTGCCGGCGAAAGCATGCGAAAACGCAACGCCAGAACCATCACCCTTGACGAGCAGCCAGAACGCTGACTCTATCACCGCCTCGGCCGGAGCGGGCTGCTCACGATCGTCTGAATTCGCCGCTCATGATCGCGCGAAATCGCTGCTCACCATCACTGAAATATGCA
>NZ_AUGA01000243.1:0-1525 GCF_000426785.1 Bradyrhizobium sp. th-b2 | reverse complement strand
GTCATCAAGCGGCGGCGTTTCAAACAAGACCAATCCCTTCAAGAACGTCTGTGTGACGAAGGACAGCGCCTGCGGGCGATGGCCACCGAACTGCCTGTTGGCGCGGCCAAGGAGGCGGCGCTCGAAAAGGCCCGGCAGATGGAAACCGCCTCACATGTAGACGAATGGCTTTCCTCCGCTGGCTCGCAGAGTTCGAAGTGAAGCGGACGAACCAGCGTCCCATCATCGGAGACGTTGTAAGTCCCGACATTAAGCCCCGGGAACTGTTCGCTCTCGACCTTGCCGACGATGAAACCGCGAGGATGGTGGCTCGAAAAATCGCCGCTGCGACCGGGCGGCGCGTGACACTTCGGGATGCTGACATGATAGCGATAGAGACGGTTCCAGCCCCTAAAAGGCATTAGCCTCGCGTCAGGAACCTGTTCTGCCTGCCTGCTTTGACAAGTAAAGCAGTGAGGCGAAGCATGACGCGCTATTATTTTGATCTGCGCGACGGTGAGGAGTTGGCCCCCGATGAGGAGGGCCTGGAACTCAACAGCATGCAGGCCGCGCAAATGGAGGCTGCTAAGTCGGTGGCGGATATGGTACGTGACACCGTGTATCAGTCTCAGCGCGTACACAACCACCGCATGGCGATAGAGGTCCGAGACGACAAGGGCCCTGTGATGCAGCTCAAGTTCACCTTCGAGATCGAAAAGAAGTTGCAGTAAGCTCGCAACCCAGAGTCGCCTCAGTTGGCGGCCTTGGCCTTGCCACAAGCGTCTAGGTAGGCTTACGCCGTTCGCTCTCAGCTCTATTCGCCGCCTTTAGCTGGCTTGCGATGTAGTCGGAGATATCGCCGATCTCAGCCTGCAGGTCCGCTTCCGGGATACCTTGTTCCTTGGCAGCATCGATGAGGCGCCGGCTCAGCTCAGCCACATCCTGCGACGCGCCGTTAGTCCGATATTGTTCGACAGCGTGAACGCTATTCTCGATCCAGAAATCGATAAACTCGCGCGCCTTGCTCATCGTGCATCCTCTCCGCCAACCCCCAAGACCAGCGTTAGCGCCGGTGAGCAAACGCAGCAAGGCCAGCAGACCCGACGTTCGGCAGTCAGCCAGAGACGCCTTTGGCGAAATTGATCACTTCGCCCCAGTCTAGCCGGGTATCGACCCAACCAACCTTGCCGCACGCGGTGCACTTGAGGTGCGCCGAGATATCGGACCAGTCCCAATCCGGAAGATCGGCGAGTTTCAGCCGGCCGTTGGGGTGATCGCAAGCGACACCAAAACGGTCTTGAAGCCGGCGTTTCGATCGACAGGACCGGACCAGTAGCGGAGGAAGTGAGCGGGCTTGCGGCGCCAGGGCATCGCGCATTGATTCCGCAGCTGCGGAGCGCACGCAAATTATCAAGACATTGGGGCAGGAAACGGCGCTAAGCTTTGACGCGCCGGCGGGCATGACCGGCATCTGTTCGTTCCGCGTTGGCACCAAGATCGACCCGCGCGCCGTCTCGGTGAATTGGGTGCGGGAGGGAAACGCCAT
>NZ_AUGA01000242.1:0-1552 GCF_000426785.1 Bradyrhizobium sp. th-b2 | reverse complement strand
AATTAACACCTCGTGAACTCGAGACAGCATTCTCCACATCGTCCTCTCGTCACGGTGTGATCGTGGTGTGAACAAAGCAAGCGACGTGCCGGACTGAAAGGCGCGATTTCTGCAAGCACTACAGTCCTCTGTTGGGCATCGCGTCGCTTGTTGATGTCAGGTCAAAGCTGACAACATTTGTGAGAGCTCGAACATCGCCACTTCCTCATTTCGAGCACCACCCGCAGCCAGAAAGGGCCGCCAGGGTTACCGCGGCCCTCTTCAGGCAAAGTTCTGAGTTAGATCGCGGTTTAGACCTCGAACCAAGTGGAGGAAGGAATGGCACGGCCGACTCTGTATACAATTCGTTCTCCGCTTGAGAGCCGCCTGCAATTGAGCCGCAGGCGCGCGAACTCATGCGGTAAGCGGTTGGAGAATGATCCGGGTATCAAAGCGAACGGCGCCCACCTCAAAGAGAGGAAGAGCAAATGAAAACGCATAGCAGTATCGGGGAGCTGCAGCGAGACGGCTTCGAGCTTGAAAGGCATTGCGCCTGATTGTGGCAAACGCGATGGCTATGGTTCATTCGACGGGGTGACGAGTTCATCAAAAACATTCATTCGGGCACTTCGAGACCACCGCCTACAAGTTGCCGCTGGCTGTCCGGCGGCTGGCATGAGCTGCCCGAGCCGGCCAAGAGGCTTCGCTGAAAGTGCAATACCACATGGCTGCCGGGACCGAGGCCAATCTAGAAAAGTCACCCTCTTTACCTGGGCCGCAAGCAAGCGGCATGATCTCGGGGAACTCTCGCAAGTCCTTGAAGAATGGTATCGTACCGTTCCCTCGGCCGACTTGGCCCGGTACTCGTTCTCGCGAGAAGCTTCGGCTCAAGCTTCCTTTTAGGGCGGTCGCTTGAAAGCAGGGACTGCGTCTTCCGGATCAGCCGCTTCGAGGTCGGCGGCTGAGGCGTGGTCCAAGCCCTGGTCGACCTTGTGGCGTAGATGCTGTCGTCGCCATTGTGCCAACCGAGATAAATCCATCCCGTTTGCCTTGATCGAGAGCGAGGCCCAGCGATCGTCAACGCCTCCTGCTGCGAAAAGCAGGCCATCGTGATTCGCAGCGATGAGGGTCATGCCTTCCGGGCGTCTGCATCTCGCGCCGTCGATCTCGCCCTATAGTTGTTACGCGACTTCGACTGCGCCGCGGATTTGCGGAAGCACCGGTTTGATCGGGCAAATGCATGCGCGTTATGCGCCGTGTATCGATCATTGGTGGATCTGTCCAGGCAATCGGACTTGAGGCGCACTAACGGGGTTGAGTGAACGTTAGTGAGGCTCGCGACAATTAACTACAGTCGCCTTAAGATCGTGGAGCATGCCCGTGATCCCGTTGACGAGCTCGTCGATTTGATCCTTGTTGACGATCAGAGGTGGGCAAATCGACAATGCATCGTCTACATTCCGCACGATGATCCCTCGCTCGTGCAGCAACCGGCTCGCGATGCTGCCAACGTCGCCCGGAGTAGTAGCGGCGACTTTCCGTTTCTTGTCCAGCACCAGCTCGATTGCCGCAA
>NZ_AUGA01000241.1:0-1565 GCF_000426785.1 Bradyrhizobium sp. th-b2 | reverse complement strand
AAGCCCCGACTGCTATCGCGGTCGTCGCGATCTGCTGCATGGCTTTTCGAATTGATCAAGATGCGCGTTGTGCTGAGATGTCCGAATCTGGCCCTAAGGTGATATCGTAGCGGTGCTGCCCGATGTCGCATCTTGGCGGAGTTGCGGACATCGATCCACTCCGCCTAGACACTCTGCCACGAACCGCCGCCCGAACTGTGCCCCCGATCGCGATAGCGTTCGCGTGGCGGCGGCGCGCCGGCTTCTCCCAGCGTTTTGATCCTTCCGCTTTCAATCGGCTTCAACGCCTCCTCGCACCCTTCCCAACAAACCCACGCCCCGGGGCACAACCTCGACGCTCGTCGTGCTTGATCGATGCCAGGCGATGATGCGTCGCTCGAACTCCAGGATTTGAGCCTTCAGCGCGCGCAATTGCGCCAGCGCGCCTCAGCGTCGTCAGTTGTTTGACCACAGCGTTAGATCGCGCCGAAATTGCGATCACAGGCTCTACACGAGTAGTTTTATAGCGGAATAAGGCAGTGGCCGCCTGGATCCCCTCGGTTGTGAACGGCCGACCGAGTAGGACTTGGAGCAGAATGATGATTACAAATTCGGAATGCGCACAAAGATCTATCGTTAAGGCGCCTCTGCAAGGCAAGCGCTTCGACCCAACGAGCATTGTACTTCATTGGCTCACGGTGATCCTTATCGTTGGCCAGTTTACAACTGCCTGGTTGCGCGAAGGCGTTGGTCATGGGACCAGCCTGGTCCCTGCACTTCTGGCAGCACACCGAACAATGGGCATGATGACTTGGAGCGTCGCGTTGGCGCGCGTATTCTGGCGGATTCGGTTCGCTTATCTGCCGCCATTTCCGGAAAGCATGCCGAAGCTGCAACAATGGATCGCGAAGGCCAATGAATATGCCCTTTATACCTTGCTGTTGATGCAACCGATCACCGGCTTCGGTGAGGTCGTGCTTCACGGACGCCCTTTTACGCTGTTCATTTGGCAAGTACCGGCGCTATTGGCACCGGACGTGGCAATCAGAAGCCTATTCGTGAAGGCTCATGAAGTTGGCGGCTATGCCCTCCTTGTCCTCATCGGTCTGCATGCCAGCGCCGCGCTTTTCCATTGGTTCGTTTTGCGCGACAGCGTACTGCAACGGATGCTTCCGTCGTCCATCACTGCTCGCAGCCAGTAGGGCGCCGCGGTCTCGTTGATGAGCGATAAGGTGCTGCCTCCGGGGAGATAAAGCCTCACAGAAAATCGTCATCGATGATGAGGGGCCATTTGTCAGGTTTCGACCGACCCTTTGCCTTCAGAAGGGCTGGTTGCTACCGCTTTCTGCAAATCGGACACCTGCGATCAGATTGGTCATCATTTCAGAGCGAGCCGGTAGAACTCGAGCCTGTAACAGTGGGGCCGTATGCCCGTTGAACGGGCCGCGCCGCAGCGCGGCCTGATCGTATCGCACCTATTTCAAGCGCCGTTAGCCTTGCGTCGCGTTCTCTTCGGTGTTGCGCCGGGCATGTGCAAAGCCTTCTTAACGTAAGTTGACAGCGTTGGCCTTCACTTCGCCTTTGCT
>NZ_AUGA01000240.1:0-1582 GCF_000426785.1 Bradyrhizobium sp. th-b2 | reverse complement strand
CGTCGGTCACTTCTACATACACAATGGCGACGATTCAGCCTTCGTTTGCGAACGCGGCTGAGTTCTTCAACAGCCTGCTAGAACATAAGCTCAACCAGCAGCACTGCGCCGGCAATACTCAGAAGTACGATGATGAGAGTCCAATCGCGGTGTTCCTCCGTCATGGTCCCACCTTGAAAAGGACGGTCGCAACGCCCCGGAAAGAGCACCAAGCCGTGGTAAATTGTTCCACATCATCAAAGCGAAGAGTCAACTTCGCGGACCCCCGAAAAGAAGAGGCTACACGCCGAGGCCAAATTGTCCTCATCACGAGAAGTAGGACGCTCACCCCAACTTACGCTGACGATCAGCGCGACGAGCGATATCCCCGCTAAGCCTACAAGAAAACTCGACGCCATCAAAATCGGTCCAGAACATAATACTCACCATTACATGTCGGATCAGGAGAGCGCTTCGCGTATGTCAGTCAGCGGCAGTGTCCTATGTGGACGCTTCAAAAGAACGGGCCAGTACCTCTGGGGGCCTCTAAGCCCGAACGGACAGCATTGCGGTGGCAACGTGCATCCCTACTCTGACCGCGAGTGAGCCGTTCTCGGCGCGAGCGTGACGTGAGATCGCTACGCAAGCGGGTCCGGCCCACGGAGCCATATGCCTAGCGTTCTGTCAGCCCCATCAGAATGATTTTGGCGCGCGTCGAGACGGCTAAGTAGTGCTGCGCGGCTTTGATGGACTTGTGTCGCGCGGGATCATTCTGGCGATGTGGGATCGGCTAGTCTAGCATCCGCTGGAACCGTGCCTGCGCCACGCCTGCACTCGACGGAGACGCGTCAGGATCGCCGGCCGTTCAACGCTGATCCGCTTCTCGCTCGTCAAATCTGCCACTCCTCTTGAGGTTGCGAGCCTAAGGGAGCCGGCCCTTCCAACCTCCCACTATTGGTAGGTGCGCTTTGCGCTTAGTGGCGCAGAGTAAGCTGGGGCAGTCTCCATATCGGATTGCACACATGGCAGCAGGTTGGATGGTTTCAATTGGCTACATAGAAAGCGGCCAACTTCGGCACGTAACGTATGCGGTCGCGGTGGCTAACGCCACCGAAGCCATCAAGGCTTCACTGGATGTCGGCGCCGCCCGATTCTCATTGGATGCCGGTCTCGGCGGGGTGGCCTTGGCGAATTCTGAACTCAGTCTACAGCAACTGGATGATCTCGGCATGGTGAAAGGCGGGATTTGTTCCCTATGGGACGACACGCATGATTGGCTGATCTGGCCCCGCCAGCTCCATTAAGTTTGATCAGGGAACACGATGACTCGGCAAGGAGCGATAGTTCGCGGTCTACCGGCAATCGGGCGCGGTGTCCGCTACGGCGCGCGAGACGGTTCGGCCCGCGCGGAGTTCTCATGGGAAGGGCACGACGAGAATGACCCCGCCTGCGGTCGCCGATGGGCTATGATCGGCACCGCGGGCAGGCTCGTCGGTCACTTCTACATGCACAATGGCGACGATTCAGCCTTCGTTTGCGAACGCGGCTGAGTTCTTCAACAGCCTGCTAGTCTGACTGAGTCACAAAACCGCCGGCCAGAATC
>NZ_AUGA01000239.1:0-1602 GCF_000426785.1 Bradyrhizobium sp. th-b2 | reverse complement strand
GCTCCAGCCCGCCTAGGCGCAATCAAGCACCCGTGCGCCGGTCGCATTGCCCGATCCCAAATTGCCAGTTCGCGGACTTCTTCAACACAATCGGCCCGTTTGAGACATGCCGACGGAGACCGAGGATGTCCGGTCATCGGGAAAGACCGGAAATGATAGGCCGATGATCAAAATGGCGCTAATGACTCAAAACAGTTCCAATCGGCGATGCCGAAGTTGCATAACAAAGAGGCGAACGCCATCACCGTTCCCTGCTTAAGGTGCCGAGATCATGAGATTAATTAAACGTCTTTTGCGACGTTTGCTGATTTTTGGATTAGGCATCTTTTGTGTCTGGTTGATCGTCTTTGTCGTCTTTGAAACCGCGGACCGCAGGTTACCCTGGATCCTGGCCGTCGGCATCACCTATGGAATCGCCGCGTATATTGTTCTGCCGCGCGCCATTCGCGTGGGACTGAAGATCCTCCAACGCAAACGTGTGCCTAGTTACACGATTACGGGCGACGGTTTGCCTGGCGACCCAGTGAACGTCGCACTCATAGGCACTCTCCAGCAGCTTCGCGTGGCCTTTGCAGCGCTCGGCTGGTCAGAAGCAGATCGGCTCAGTCTAGCCAGCTCATGGCGCATGATCCGTGCCTTCGTATTCAACTCTCCATACCCCAGCGCCCCATTTAGCACCCTCTATCTTTTTGGACGTGGCCAAGACATTGGTTTTCAAAAGGCGATCGATAATAGCCCACGAAAGCGCCATCACATCCGGTTCTGGGCTTTGAGCCAAACGCGTGCCCGGGACACCTGGGGAGCAGAGGACTTCTGGCTGAATACCAAACGCCCGCCGGACAATGAACGCGCTCTGTGGGTAGGAGCCGGCACCAGGGACACCGGCTTGTCCCTAACTCACCTTACATTTCAGATCACCCACGCCACGGACTCGGATACGAATGCAGAGCGCGACTATATCGTCGGTGAGTTGAGGAAAAATCGATCTATCGAGGCGGAGCAAGTGTATCAAGCCGGCCAAAATCTCCCCACCGAACGCGTCAACCACTACATTGCTGATGGCGAGGTCATGTTGGCAAGGTTGGTGGTAAATGACGATTGACGCTAAAGTCAGGCATCGCTGTCGCTATGTCACAAGCAGTCGTAGGAAATGTCCGCTTTACAGGCGGTCCTTGTGCCGTCATCGATCTCAACGGGAGCTGAGCCAATGAAATTCACCAAGCGGTCGCTTATCGTCATCTGCCTCGTCTTAGCAGTGCCTCCGTCCTTGAGTATTGGAAGACTCAATGCGCGCGATGCCGATGGCTCCACTAGCACCTTAGCGCGCGCACAGACCGCTAAGCAGCAATGCATAAGCACCTTTCGTGCACGCTATCGCGACTGTCGTCATCTGAACCAGTTGCCGTCGTTCGAGTGTCGGGATGTTTACCGGGACTGCGCCCGATACTCGTGTACTGGTCTAGGACCGGGATGACTGCCGTGCCTTTTGCTGCCCCGACCTCTCCATCTCTGCTGACCGCGTCGACGATCTGACCGAATGATGCTGCGCTGCATGAGTCCGGATGTGGCACTTAGCGGACCTACGCGCGTCCCAGATTGAGG
>NZ_AUGA01000238.1:0-1623 GCF_000426785.1 Bradyrhizobium sp. th-b2 | reverse complement strand
CCGCCATCGCCTCATGCCGCGATTGCTAGCGACTCCCATTAACCGGTGCCCATCCTCGGGGGCGCATCAACCGAACGAATGATCGAGCCACGCTTGCCGCAAGCTGTGCAGGTGAAGCGCGGCTCGAGATCGGACAGACGCAGCTCGTCCGGCCATCTCGAAGCGTCCATCTGGACGTTGTGAGAGCACTGATAGTCCGATAGTCCTTGCAGAAAACGATGATGCGCGTTGCGCCGGTTTCGCGCATTTCGCCGAACGTGATCTTTGTGGGATAGCCTTTGATGCGTGCGATTACAGCGCCGGTTCGCAATCCACGAGAGGTTGCGCATCGCTACGGTTTCGACGCAAGTAGTCGGTCAATCCGGGCTTAGAGCGGAGCAGCCACCAGCAACAAGAGGGCCTCGTGAGGCCTCAGTAAAGATCCGTTATCTTGCCCTTGCCTTCGCAGACATTGCATTTGACCGGATAGATTCGGTGACCCGGGTGTAGCGGCTGTGCAACCGCCGGGAAGCCCGTTCCATTGCAGGCTGGGCAGATATGCTCTTTGTCTTCGGCTGCATCCTTTCTGGTCCCCCAGTTGGGCGGCGCCATCAACTGAGGCGGCCTACCTCAATTGCTCTTCGATATCGCAAATCAATTTTGCCACTCGCTCTTTGGTCAGAGGGTAGTCAACCGGAGCACTTGCCATCCGTTGTGCTTGTTCCAACCGCCGTTGTAGCTCTTTGCGGTCGCTTGCGTTCATCCATTGCAATCGTCCTCGCATAATACGACGAGGTACATCACGACTCGTTCATTTAAGACTGAATAAGCGACGGCTTGCCCGAGCAAGCCGTCGCAATGTTCTTTTTAACGCAGTGACCCACCGTAACGCTGCCGCTCCTCGCGAATCTGTTCGGCGCCGTAAGGCTGGCTGGCAGGATCGAATGATTTCCATCCGGCCTTTTGCCAGGCGGCACTCCGGTCACGCAAATTGACGGACGATTGGTCGAGAATTGTCTCAAGGCGAGACCGCTCCGCGTCCGCTACGCGCGCCGACACGAGCGTACCTCCGCGACGAACTCCTTCCGCGTAAGTGTCCGCGTCCTCTCTTGAAACGCCGGCCTCCGTGAGCGCTCCGACAATTCCGCCCGTAGCTGCTCCCGCGGCAGCACCAACCGCAGTCGCGGCCAGCCAACCAGCTGCGACAACGGGCCCAAGACCAGGTATCGCGAGCAAGCCGAGGCCGGCAAGAAGACCAGCGGCGCCACCCAGGCCCGCACCGATGCCAGCGCCCTTGCCGGCACCTTCGGCGCGATCGTCGACACCATCGCGGTCACGATCCACCTTCTTGTCGGTGCTGAACCAGCTATCCGAATTGTTGGCAACGATGCTGATGTCCGAATGCGGCACGCCCGCAGCCTCGAGGCGTCGAACAGCCTGCTGGGCGTCATTGTATTTGTCGTAAAGACGAGAAATCGTAATGGTCATTTTGCATCCTTCTTACTTGGCCGAATTATTTGGCTGAATTGACGTTGCCTTGAAAGTCGACGCTTACCGCAGTGGCCGATCCGCCTTTGCTGGCCTGGCCGCGCCAAACGCCGTTGTCGTCCTTCTTCAGTTCGGTGACGTTGGCGTAGCCAGCAT
>NZ_AUGA01000237.1:0-1630 GCF_000426785.1 Bradyrhizobium sp. th-b2 | reverse complement strand
AATGAAAAAGGGCCGCTTGAAGGAACAAGCGGCCCAAGTCTAGGGAGGAAACGCCCAAAGAGGGCGGCGACAGCGCGAGGCGCTACCGCACAACATAAGTACGAAACGACAAAGCCCGGCGCAAGGCCGGGCTTTGGAAGGTCGCGGCGCGCTGCGCGCGGCCACCCGAATCAGGCTCTGCGCTTTTAGCCGAGCTGCCGCGAATGCACTGCACCGCGAATTAGACGATCAGCTCGATCTGCGTCTCGGTCAAACCACTTACCTTGACGCCGCGCCTTCCGTCCTCAACGTAGACAGTGAGTCGGCCATTTGAGTCAATTCGCTCGATCAGAGCGCGGAAGCCCGCGAACAGGCCGTCAACAATTGCGATGCGTTGATTGATCGCGAGCCGCACCTGCTTGCGCTGCGATGGCGGCAGACCCTCGCAAATGGCGATATCCCGCATCAGCTGCATTTCCTCCGGCTTGAGCCAACAGCGCAGCGTGCCGATCTGCAGCAGATTGTCGACGTCGTCGATCGCGCGGATCTGGTCGATCCTGCGGAGCTCGAAATCGGGAAGGAAGATCAGACCAGGCAGGAACGGTCGAACGATCTTGCGACCGAGATGCGGTCGACGCGCATCGCGCCCGGTCGTGCGATTGACTACGCTTGTGACCGTTAGCGACCAACCGCTAAAGCTTCGGTCCTCGAATGCCCGCATCACGCGCGCGTCGCGCCCCGGCGCCACGCGCAGCAAATGCCAGCTTGCGGGCGTCACAGGCACTGCTGCGAACTCGTCGGATACCGAGACATAACCAACGATCTGTCCCTTGCGGTATTGCATGTTCATTCACTCTCCCCTGCGCCTTGCCACGTCCCATCGCGGCGCGGCGGCCACGGCGCCGGCACGCGAAAGCCCTGCTTTGACTTCCTCAAACGGAAATTCGGGCTCGATGCAGAGACGCCGTGAACGCTCGGATCAAACGGCTCGAGAAAGATCCGCTCGGCCTGCGGCTCTGCGCCGATCCAGAGCGCCAGGCGATCGCGCCAGGCGGCAAACTGCAGCGTTCCGAGGTCGGCGACCCGCCACGCCACGCGATCGGCGCCGGCAAACGCAGCCATTGCCGCCAGGTCTGCCTGCGGCCCGAGCTGCGTCCAGACGCCCTCGCCGAGATCCTGCTCGCGGATGGTGCGCAGCTCGCGTCGCTCGGCGATCTGCATCGCCACTGCCAAGCCCTTGAGCTCGTCGTCTTGCACGAACCGCCGTTGCGGAGGCGCGGCCTTTGCCAGCGCAGCACCAGGCGCGGGGAATTCGCGAAACCCGCGCGTCCGCACCCAGAGATGAAAATTCATCGGCCGGCGCTGTTTGAGCTCGCGCAGCTTCGCCATGTAGAGCGGCACCGCATGAGCGCACCAGGCGCGATCGTCCTGCGTCAGGAGGCGGAACTCCTCGAGCGCCAGGTCGCGCCGCATGACCTCGTGGCCGACATAGCTCTCGAATGCGGCTGCGAACTCGACCGGCTCGCCTTCCTCGATCGTTTTATGATCGTCCGGAAATCCCCCGGAGGGGGACTTAGGGGGATCTTCCGGTTCAGGTTCAGAGATTAGGCCCTTACCCGAGTGGTAGGGCTGGCGGAGTCCTGGCGCAGGG
>NZ_AUGA01000236.1:0-1649 GCF_000426785.1 Bradyrhizobium sp. th-b2 | reverse complement strand
AAAGAGATTGCCGGCAGGCCCGGACGCTAAGTCTAGTGCCAGTTCTTCTGCATTGCATTCATGACGGTATCCGACCTGTGCGTCTTGCAGTAGCTGCCTACAACCTTCGCGTTCCGCTTAACGTAGCGGATGTCGAGTTCGCTGAGATTCTTTGTCGCGCTGAAATAGCCGCCCATCCACGAACTTATCAGGGCCTGTCGCTCGGCATCTGAATCAAGGAGCTGCTTGCAGGTGAGCACCGAAAGGTCCATCACGACCTGGGCGTGGGCTGGCATAATATTCGTCAGGATCAGCACACAGAAGCTGGAAATGATGGTCCGTTTCATAAGGCCTCCAGTGTCGCCTGTGGTCGCTATTGAGCCGTTGCGCGTTGAAGACCGGCCATCACGGTTTGCGTCGGGTTTAAAGCGCACCACGACTTCACATTCGCGACGTTTCGAGCATAGGCATTCAAGTCAACGAACACGTAACCGGTTTTCTGATTGAACCAACCGCTCATCCACGCAGAAAAGACCGCCGAGTCTTCGGCTGAAAGCGCTAGATAGTCGGCACATGTCACACGGGCCATATCGATCTTAACTTGCGCATGGGCTGCGCATGGCCAGGTCGCGCCCGCGAGGATCAGATAGAGCACGGATTTCCGCATAATCAACTCCGTCACCGATGAGGCGCATTCAGGAAGGAGAATCGGCTGCCAGTATTGATTCAGATCAATCTGCGAAACGCGGCGGCGGGTTTGATCTAGATCAAGCTCTTTCTTTTGTGCCGCGCTGCAGAAGGAGCCTGTGGCAAGCACCGAAGCACCGAGACGTGCCCCTCTTATCGACGATGGCCTTGAGGCCGCAGGCTCTCACCGTGCGAGGATTGATCTGAATCAAGCGTCGCCGGGTTTCACTGACCAGATTCCGCGCAAATGGCTGGAGGGCATGCGCCATGGGTACCGTCAGGTGGATGATCACCACCGCTCCGGAAATCTTCCTGCTGCTTTCGATCGCCATCGGCACGGTGCTGGGCCGAGTCAAGATTCGTGGTTTCTCGATCGGAACGACAGCCTGCATACTGGTGGTGGCCGTTCTCATTGGTCAGCTCGGGACCTTTACATTCCCGTCGGTGCTGCGCGTGCTTCTGTTCAGCCTGTTTGTGTTCACGATCGGCTACCGGTCCGGCCCCGAATTCTTCGCCTCCTTGAGCATCCGCACCCTGGCGCAGGTCGTCATGGCGCTCGTGCTCGGCAGCACAGGCCTCATCCTCGTTTTGATATTTGCATTCACGTTCAAGCTCGATCCGGGCACGGCCTCGGGACTTGCCGCCGGTGGGCTGACGCAATCTTCCATCATCGGCACGGCGTCCGGAGCGCTCGCGCAGGTCGGCCTGTCCAGTGATGCTTTGAAGCAGCAGGAAGCAAACATCGCAGCCGGATACGCCGTCACCTATGTCCTCGGCTATATTCTCACGCTCCTGTACGTGCCGTTTGTCGCACCGAAACTGATGCGGATCGATTTGAAGGCGGAGGCGGCGAAGCTAGAGGCGGAGCTTTCCGGCGGCAACCCGCCACAGAGTGAAAATCTCCACTATCGCAAATTCCAGGCGCGCGCGTACCGGGTATTGGCCGCCGCGGGACGCACGGTCAAGGACGTCGAAGAGGAAAT
>NZ_AUGA01000235.1:0-1661 GCF_000426785.1 Bradyrhizobium sp. th-b2 | reverse complement strand
GCGCAGATCTGGGCCGAGCTTCTCGGTGTGGAGCGGGTCGGACGCCACGACCACTTCTTCGAACTGGGCGGCCACTCGCTCTTGGCGGTGCAGTTCTTGAGCCGGCTGTCGCAGGCGCTGGGTGTAGCGCTGCCGCTGGCGGCGCTGTTTGCCAAACCGGTGCTGGCCGATCTGGCGACGAACATTGTCGAGATGTTGAGCCGCTGCGGTCCGCAAGACCTGCCGGCGATTGTCGGCGTGTCGCGTGATGAACCGCTTGTGCTGTCGTTTGCGCAGCAGCGGCTGTGGTTTTTGGCGCAGCTGGATCAGGATAGCACGAGCTATCACGTGCCGCTGGCCTTGCGGCTGCGCGGCGTGCTCGACCGCCGCGCCTGGCGGCGCAGCCTTGACCGTGTGTTGGCGCGTCATGAGGCGCTGCGTAGCGTCTTTGTCGCGCCGGAGGGCAAGCCCTGGGTTGAGGTGCTGCCGCCGGATGCGGGGCTGCCGGTGCTCGAGCACGATCTGCGGGACAGGCCGGATGCGGACGCGGCGCTTTTGGATCTGTGCCGGGAAGAGGCGCGCACGCCGTTTGATCTGGCGCGCGGGCCGCTGATCCGGGGCCGCCTGATCCGCACCTCGGATGGGGAGCACGTGTTCCTGCTGACCCAGCATCACATTGTCTCCGATGGCTGGTCGCTGGGCGTCTTGGTGCGCGAACTCAGTCAGCTGTACCGGGCGTTCGTAGCTGGGCAGGACGATCCGCTGCCGCCGCTTGCGATCCAGTATCCGGACTATGCCGCCTGGCAGCGGCAGTGGCTGTCGGGGGAACGGCTGCAGCGCCAGGCGCAGTATTGGCGCAACAATCTATCTGGCGCGCCGGCCCGTCTGGCGCTGCCGACAGATCGGCCTCGGCCGGCAGAGCAGTCGTTTGCCGGGGCCAACCTGCCTGTCGTGATCGATGCGGATCTGACGCGGGATCTGAAGCGGCTGAGCCGGCAGCATGGCACGACCTTGTTCATGACGGTGTTGGCGGCGTGGGCGGCGGTGCTGTTGCGTCTGTCGGGGCAGGACGACATTGTGATCGGGGTGCCGAGCGCCAATCGAGGTCGGTGCGAGCTCGAAGGGTTGATCGGGTTCTTCGTCAACGCCCTGGCGCTTCGCCTCGACCTGTCGGGCGCGCCGAGCGTGGCGGAGCTGTTGGAGCGGACGCGGCGCACGGCCTTGGGAGCACAGGAGCATCAGGACCTGCCGTTTGAGCAGGTGGTGGAGATCGTGCAGCCGCCACGGCATCTTGATCACACCCCGCTGTTCCAGGTGATGCTGGCCTGGCAGAACAACGCCATCCCGTCCTTCGACCTTCCCGGGCTGCTGGTGGAGGCTGCGGGGCAGGGGTTCGATCAGGTCAAGTTCGATCTGGAGCTGAACCTTTGCGAACATGGCGAGGTGATCGCCGGGACGCTGGGTTATGCCACGGCGCTGTTTGATCAGGCGACGATCGAGCGACAGCGGGGGTATCTGCTGGCGCTGCTGCGGGCGATGGTTGCCGATGCGCAGCAAGAGGTCGGGCGGATTGAGCTGCTGCCCCCTGACGAGCGGGCGTACCTGTTGGAGGCGCTGAACCGGACGGCGGTGACGTATCCTGAGCAGCAGTGCATCCATGAGCTGTTCGAGGCCCAGGTGCG
>NZ_AUGA01000234.1:0-1667 GCF_000426785.1 Bradyrhizobium sp. th-b2 | reverse complement strand
GTCAATGCCATCCTGCGTCAATCCAAGGCGTTGACGGATGCGCCGCGCGTCGACGTCTTCATCTGCACCTACAATGAAGAGAAGGCGATCCTCGAGCGCACCATCATCGGCGCCACCGGGCTGAACTATCCCGATTATCGCGTCTGGGTGCTCGACGACGGACGGCGGCTCTGGCTGCGCCGGCTCGCCCAGGAGCTCGGCTGCAACTATCTGACCCGTCCGGACAACCGCCATGCCAAGGCCGGCAACATCAATCATGCGCTCCAGCACGTTTCCGGGCTGCCGGACCGGCCGGAGTTCGTCTCGATCCTCGATGCGGATTTTGTCCCGATGCCGGACTTCCTAACGCGGGCGATGAGCCTGATGCAGGACGGCACCGTCGGCGTCGTGCAGACGCCGCAGCACTTCATCAATCCGGATCCGATCCAGACCAATCTCGCCGCAACCGACGTCTGGCCCGACGAACAGCGTTTCTTCTTCGACATCCTGATGCCGGCCAAGGACGCCTGGGGCACGGCATTTTGCTGCGGAACCTCATCGCTGATCCGCTTTTCCGGCCTGATGCAGATCGGCGGCTTTCCGACCGATTCGGTGACGGAGGATTATCTCGTCACGCTGCGCCTGAAGGAAAGGGGATTGCGCACGGTCTATCTCAACGAGCGCTTGACCATCGGTCTCGCGCCGGAGGGATTGAAGGAATACATCACCCAGCGCGGGCGCTGGTGTCTCGGCTTCATGCAGATCTTCAGGGGCCGCAGCGGGCCGTTCTCGCGGCAATCGAAGCTCGCCTTCATGGACCGGCTGTCGCTGGTCGACGCCTTCATGAGCTGGGCGGCGCTCTATGGCACCAAGGTTTTCGGCCTCGTCGTGCCGTGGCTCTATCTGCTGTTCGGCATCAAGGCGGTTCACGCCGATCTGTTCGAGCTTCTGAAGTACTTCATGCCGTTCTATGTCTGGCACGCCTTCACCATGGCTTGGATCTCGCGCGGTCGCTCGCTCGCGATCATGACCGACGTGTCGCAATGCATCGCAGCCCCCGCGGTCCTGAAGGCGGTCGTGATCGGCCTCGCCAAGCCGCAAGGCCACAAGTTCAAGGTGACGGCCAAGGGCGGTGACCGCGATCGCCGCTTCATCGAGTGGCCGCTGCTGCGGCTCTATGGCAGCGCCTTGCTCATCACGCTGCTGGCGATCGCCTACGCATTCATCCTGCATGTGCGCGGCGACAGCATCGCCTATGGGGGGCTGGCGCTGGCCTGGAGCCTCTATAATTGCGTCGTGCTCGCGATCGTGTGCTTCATTTGCATCGAGCAGCCGCGGCGTCGCAAGGCCGAGCGCTTCGAGCGTGACGAGCCGATCCTGATTCACGAAGGTACGGAGCCGCGGCTGGTCCGGATGGTCGACATTTCGATCTCGGGCGCGCGCTTCATCGATCCCGCCCCTCCCGCAATCGGCGCCTCGATCAAGTGCAATGTCTACGGACAGAACGTGGCCGCGCTCGTGGTCCGCCGCACCCGCGATGGCTTCGGCGTCCGCTTCGAGGACGCGGTTGCGACGCGGATCAATGTCGTGCGCGCATTCTATGCCGGCGAATATGTCCGCGCCTTCCGCAGTGTCCGCGCAGCGCCGGTCGGCAAGGCCCTGCTGATGCGGCTGTTCGGCTAGAGCGG
>NZ_AUGA01000233.1:0-1673 GCF_000426785.1 Bradyrhizobium sp. th-b2 | reverse complement strand
ATCGCTCCTTCGGTGGAGAAGTGGAGGCGTCAAGCACCCCCACGATATGCCGCCTTCCCGATTCCCGCCGTCACCAACTTTCAGCGATAGCTCGGGGCCAGCGCCATTTCTACGACTGCCCTTGGCGTATCCGTTTGCTCTTCGACCCAATCGCGAAAAGTGCTCCTAAAGCCGTGCGCAGTCACGTCCTTTCGGCCCATTCGCCGAAGCAACATCAGCAGCGACATGTTGGATAGCGCCGCCCGACGATCGCCATAAAATACGTGGTCGTTCTGCTTTTTTGCCATCATGCCTCTGATGATCTCGATCGCACGCTCTCCTAGTGGTACGCGATGCTCACGTCCCGCTTTCATGCGTTCCGCCGGTATGATCCAAACACGATTATCCAAGTCGATTTCTGACCAAGTCGCGCCCAAGACCTCGTTGGTTCGCGCCGCGGTCAAAATCGCGAACTCGAGCGCGCGGGCAGCCACGGCGTCACGCCCTCTCAAAGCTGCCATGAATGTTGAAATCTCGGGATAGGGTAAGGCGGGATGGTGCTTGACCCGTCGAACCTTACCTCGAGCGGGAAGTAAGTGGTCCAGATGACCACGCCACCGCGCAGGGTTTTCGCCGTCGCGGAAGCCACGGACCTTTGCCCAGTCTAAAATCCGCTCGATACGACCCCGAACCCTGGTTGCTGTTTCGGGCTTCGTCGCCCAAATCGGCTCTATCGCCTTCATCACCAGTCCAGCGTCTACCAGTTGTACTGAAAACTTTCCGAATACAGGTGAGCAATAGGTTTCGATGGTGGCGGACCATTGGCTGGCGTGCTTGACACTGCGCCAGCCTGCCCGATGAGCTGCAATATAGGCTTTGGCACACTCGTCAAAGGACATTGACTTCGTTGCTACCGAACTTGCTTGCATCCGAGAGGCTTCGCGCTCGACAATTGGATCTTTCCCAGCCCGACGCAGTTCGCGCGCAACAGATGCGCGCTCGCGAGCATCTGCAAGAGGAACGTCGCTGACGGGTCCTAGCCCCATTTGGCGCTCGCGCCCGGCCACTGCATAGCGAAAGAGCCAAGACTTTCGAGGAGTGCTGTCCGATCCGTTCGTAACCTGCAAACAAAGGCCGCCACCGTCGCCATACATGCCGGGCGCTTTGAGGGTTTCGACCTTCCGGTACGACAGACGGTTGATGGTGCGGGCCATACCCACCTCCGTTTCTACCCTCGCTCTACCCCCGAATTGTAGCAAAGGTGCACGAACGTGTACAGATAGGCCACGCACGGAAACGCCTTCAAACATAGGACAATCTGAAGGCTTGCGAACGATGGTGAAAGCATCTTTGGCGGAGAGGGAGACAAAAATAGCCCATATCGCCCACATTCGCACGCGTTCGCCGTAATGCAAGAGGCGCCTGTAGAGTAGGCGCAAGCTGTACGCTGGACCCCGAGCACGATCGCCTCAATTCGCGTCCGATCTTCGTACACGTATGGGCTGGCGTATGGGCAAGAGCGTTCGACGGAAGCTTGGGTTCGATTGGAGAGCAGATACGAATCTGCAGGCTCGCTCAGTGGCTGAGACCTAGCCTACGAGGACTGTCATTCGGCCCTTTAATTGCGGTTTGTTGTCAAGCTTTACATTTCTGAATTCGCCCATCGCACGGTGGTAGTGCTCGCGCCGTCGGAG
>NZ_AUGA01000232.1:0-1676 GCF_000426785.1 Bradyrhizobium sp. th-b2 | reverse complement strand
AGATCCACAAGGCGCGCAACATCATGGAACGCCTGCCGAAAGAGCATCATGCGGCCACCCGTCGGGTGCTGCGCCAGGCCTGGGAGCTCGATGACCCCGACAAGGCTGAAAAATTGATCCGCAATCTCGCGCGTCGACTCGACCAGCAATGGCCCGGCGTAGCGGCCAGCATCCTCGAAGGCCTCGACGAAATCCTGATTGTCGTCCGGTTGAAGCTGCCGAAGGAGCTTCGTCGATCGCTCGCTTGTACCAACATCGCCGAGAACATGATGGGCACCATTCGCCGCGTCACGCGCAACGTCAAACGCTGGCGGGATGCCGGTATGGCCTTGCGATGGGGCGCGGCCAGCATGATCGAGGCCAACAAGGGCTTCCGACGATTGAAGGCGCATAAGCAATTGTCGGTTCTGCGTGCGGCCCTTCAAGCTCGCCACGATCGCATGACGATCAACCCCGTTGCCCACGTCACGAGGGCCGCGTAACATTCATTCCGGCAACGTTGGCCCGACGTAGTTCAACACCGATCGGGACATCCCCGCTTCTTAACCGACGACTGCTTAGTCGCGAATCCGGCCGCACGGCGGTTGCTGAAGATTGGACAAGAAGCCTGCATGCGTGAGTCGAGGCGCTCGGGTTTTCGGGGAGCGTCTGTCACTAGACGCCGTCTATGACGGCTCCTCGAGCATGAACTTCGAGAATACAGTCGTCTTGTCCATTGCCACGCGAATTGCGGCCGAAAAGGCCTGGCCGAACGAATAAAGGATGAGAATCTGCTAGCTGGCAATCGTCAACTTAATCGGCCTCTGAGCCGAAGACGGCACGTCTCAGAGGTTCGAGAATCGGCGATAGCGCCTGCAACCCGCTCACCCGACGATGACTGGTCTGCTCGGCAGACCGCTCGCCGGCACGGCGAGCTGTGGTGTAGACTTGTCGTCCTGGCGTAAGTTTGCCATGTTTGCTTTCCATTTTCTGCGAGTTACTGACTTGCTTAGCACTGTCAATTGCCCTTTTCAGGTGCTTACCCACTTAATTGAGAGCTGAGAACAGCGAACCTACTAATTCTAGCACCTCTGTACAGTGATTGTGGCTCTTTGGAAGTGAGCGGATAGACGCGGCCCTAACCCCGATCGCGGCCACCAGCACGAGATCGTCACCGGGATGCAACCCATCGATTTGGACCACCAGACGAGCGCGGACAGATCCGCAGCCATGAAGTCGGCCAGCCGCGCCGGCACATTGATCAGCACCAGGTTCATCGTCCAGCGACCGAGCCGTTCCTCATGCGCGGCTGTTTCCAAGCTCGGGATATGACCTCGCATAGCGGCGGATCGCCGCGCTGCTCAAGCGCGAGCGGCGATCCGCCGGCCACGACCCGGTCAACGCCAAGCGCGTCCACCGGCTGATGATGAAGAGCGGCTTGTTGCTGGCCCGGCATACATGGCGCCGCGTCCCGCGGGCCCATGATGGAACGATCATGACAAGCCGCTCCAATGAGCGCTGGTGTTCAGACGCGATCGAGTTCACCTGCTGGAATGGCGAGATCGTGCGCGGGTTGCCTTTGCTCTGGACGTAAGCGCGGCTTTCTACGCACCTTTTTATGTTGAGAGAGCTGATGCATGAGGTGTCCACCAAATGTGAGGTGGACACTACGTGATGGAAGAAGGACAGAAGCTGCG
>NZ_AUGA01000231.1:0-1714 GCF_000426785.1 Bradyrhizobium sp. th-b2 | reverse complement strand
GCGATCTTGCGCGGATCGTTGGTGCCGGCTGCGCAGATGTCGATAACGTCGCGAGCCACCATCCTGCAAAGTGGGTCGTCACGGTCAAGCACGCCTAACAAATGTAGGGCGTGGTCGAATGCCTTGTTCAGACGTTCGATTTCCTCAGGCGTGCGTTCGCAGTCTTTCAGCAACTGATTGATTGGCATTGTTCCAGTCCTCAGCAGGTCACTGGCGCAACTAAACCAAGTTCCACTTGTAGCACGGGAACTCCGTTCACGCCCGTAGAACTACGAGACTAGGCTTCGCCGTTCGTTCTGCGGGATAAAATTCCTTGATACGGATAAAAGATTGGATGGGACAGAACATCCGATAGGCTTCTCGGTAGTCCTACCGAGAACACCGGATAAGCCTTGGTTTCGGCTGGCTTAAAGCAAAACGGACCACTCCAAAAATCAAAAAGGACCACTGAAGTTTGGTGGGGATGGAAAGGGGCCAGCACCCGACTACCGGTGCTGGCCGAAATAGGCCACTCGCCAAATCAAAACAGGCCAGTGTCTAAACCCGAATTTAATGGGATTGGCTGACCGCAGGCCCTACATCGAAATTGTGTCGACTCCTTCCGACACTCCTCCCCAGACTGTGGCCCCAGCTCGCCCCCGCGCTGGGGCCGTTTTCTTTGGTCCGCCTCGCAGGGCCACTGCGAATCCACATAGGTCCATTGCCACTTTGTCCCGATGACTCCCGTTTAGATGCGTTCTAAATACGTCCTGCGCTGGCCGTATGTCGCGCGTGGGGAAGCGTGGCTATGAAAGAGTACAAGGCCTATCTGCTTAGGGCGGACGGGAAGATTGCGAAGCGTGTCGATCTATTCTGCGAGGACGACGAGGCGGCCAAACTGCACGCAAAGAATCTGGCGAAGGATTGCGTGGTCGAGCTTTGGAAAGGCGCGAGAAGGATCGCGGTGTATCAACCAACTCATTAGCAATCAGAGGCGGAAAATATCGCCAGGAATCGAAAGGGGCCGCTCAAGCACGGCCCCCTACCGGTTTAGTCTGAAAATTTGATCGGGATGAAATCTAGCCCCGGCAAGAGGAAGATTAGAGTTTTCAACAACATTATGGGATTCCGGGAAACTACGGTGTTTCGCCCCGGAACCAGCCGCCACTAGCAGATGCGAAACAGGCCACTGCGCACTGCGGTTGATATGCGGGGAAATTTTGAAGATGTTGCAATGAAAGAGGCCGCCAACTGAGGCGGCCTTACTCCCTCGCATCAAATGCGCGTAGCAGTTTGTTATCTTTCCAGATCTCCACGGTATGCCAGTCGACTAAGATCTCGGCCTTCCGGATTGCGTCTGCGTCGCTCTCACAGCGCAAATCGATCCGGCTCAGAATGCGATCATCAGCGCCTATCGAGTAGACGCAGTAGAGTGATGCCACTCCCATCGGTCCTCCACCATCGAGGCTATATGCCCGCTTGGAGCCATTTAAAGCAGCATCAAGGAAAAGTTGCTAGTTTTTCCCGATCTCCGGAACATTACAGAATTTCCGCAGCGCAGCGATTTCGCGCAAACGGAACTCCGTTCACCCACGGAGAACCCCCGGTAACTCCGCTGTGCTGTGGAGAGAGAACAGTTAGCGGACCATAAGGATTGCTAAGGCCAGAACATCCGGTGCGCGACTCAGTAGTCCTACCGAGAACAACGGCTAAGCATTGGTTGCCGCTCGGTTAA
>NZ_AUGA01000230.1:0-1727 GCF_000426785.1 Bradyrhizobium sp. th-b2 | reverse complement strand
TACGCCATCGAAGCCATGGTCCGCGGCTCATCGCCGGACATCCGGCTGGCCGCGCGCAAGGAGCACTCGCTGCCCATCATAGCCGCGTTAAAGCCGTGGTTCGAGAAACGGATATCTGGCGCCCGGATTTGGGTGAACGAGTGCGCCCAACCGGCGCGAAATCCTACGTGGTGGTTTATAGGGCGGGCGCCGGCCGCGGGGCGCCCATGCGGCGTTACACTATCGCGGCGGTTGGAAAAATCGCGCCTGAGCGGGCTAGAACGCGCGCCAAGGTTATTTTGGGGGCTGTGGCACATGGGCACGATCCGGCGGGCCAGAAAACTACTGAGCGGGGAACGCCCACGGTGGCTGAATTGGTCGACCGTTTCATGGTTGACCACGTGCGAGCGAAACGCAAGGACGGGACGGCAGAGTTCTACCGGGACGTCTTGGACCGCATTGTTAAGCCGGCCTTGGGCACCGCTAAGGCCGACAAGCTGACGCGGGTACAGGTCAGCAAGCTGCACTCCTCGCTCGCCGAGACGCCCTTCCAGGCCAACCGTGTTTTAGCGGTGGTTGGTAGCATGTACGCCTTCGCAGCTCGGACCGACATCGTCGCCGAAGGCACCCATCCGGCGCGCGGCATCGAAAAATTTAAGGAAAGCCGCCGCGAACGTTTCCTGACTAGCGATGAACTTGAGCGCATTGGAGGTGCTATTCGGGAAGCGGAAACGGTCGGCATTGCTTGGACGGTGGATGAAACGAAACCTACTGCCAAACATGTCGCAAAGGAGAAGCGTTCTACCCGGATCGCACCGTCTGCCGCGGCCGCGCTGCGGCTCCTCCTATTTACCGGCTGCCGTTTGAGGGAAATCCTGCATCTGCGGTGGCAACATGTAGATATTGAGCGCGGCTGTTTGTTTCTGCCTGACAGCAAGAGTGGCCGAAAAACGGTCATTCTAAACGCGCCAGCCCTTTCTGTACTGAACAATCTAGAGTGGATTGGTCCCTATGTCGTTCCCGGCGACGACCCGGAAATGCCACGCCACGATCTGAAACGGCCGTGGGGTGCCATCACCAAAAGGGCCGGCCTAACGGGTGTTCGGCTTCACGACTTGCGGCACACCTACGCAAGTTTCGGTGCTGGTAGCGGGCTAGGATTGCCAATCATTGGCCGGCTGCTTGGCCACACGCAAGCGGTCACTACGGCGCGGTACGCACACCTTGACAATGATCCGCTTCGGCGAGCATCAGAATCAATTGCAGGCCAAATTGCAGCGGCATTAGACGGCAAACGGCCGCCGACGGTGACGCCCTTTCGACGCAAGGCCGCTCGATGGAAGATGCACAGCTACAACTAGACGGCGTCAGACCCCTTATTCGTTATTCGCCTCTCAAAGCAGGCCGGCGCACGGACTTCGCTGCGCACCGAGTAGGGAGCAATACCGAAAGGGTGAAGCCTTTAGAATATGCCAGCTATTAGGCTACGATGAGACGACCGGCGTAACCGCGGCGAATAAAAAGTGGAAACCAAGGCTCGCCATCAACAACGCCCGGGCACCATAACGCAGTGAACGTAGAGGTTGAAACGTTCCATAGCGTGACTGTACGGCCTTCTGAGTTTCCGTAGCCGAGCGCGTTTTTAACTAAAATTGTGAGCCAAAATTCCACGCCATGGCTCATTTTTGACTCGTCCGGCGCAGTAGGCGCAGCGCTGCCAACAGCGCGGTGAAGAGCATCGTTAACAG
>NZ_AUGA01000229.1:0-1734 GCF_000426785.1 Bradyrhizobium sp. th-b2 | reverse complement strand
CGGACGACGACGCGCGTCGGCTGCGCCATGCCGAGCTCACGCTCGCCGCATAGGCCAAATTACGATTAGCCGCTTAAGCGCCGAAAATTTCCGCGCGCGAACAGCGACGGGCCGATCTCGCACCCGGCGGCGGCTTGCCGGAGCGCCGCCACCGGCGGCTAAATCAGGTCTGTCGCCAGCATGCCGCCTAGCCGCCCGGGACACGGCAATCGCACGCTCTTCCGGGAGCCAGTGCACCGAGGCGGCTCCGGGATCAAAGCCCACGTGCAGTTCGTATAGGCCGTCCTGCTGTGATACTGATCGCCTCCGCGCCGGAGGAGGTCAGGTAGCGGATACCGGCGTTTTCACTTGCGCAGTGCGCGCAAATCCCCTCTCCCCTCAAGGAATGCTGGCGCAGGTTGCCACGTCACGACTACACTACCGCGTTTTTAAAAGTTCGATTCGAGGTCATGTTGGCTGCGCCGATTGTAAAGCTGCCGTACCAGTTCAATGGACTGTCCCTGTCGAAGGTTGCGGCCGATCTCGCGGCGCACGCCGTCAACGGCTGGCCGCCGGAGGTTATCATCGATTTCGGCAATCTCGGCTTTGTCCGACCGGCTGGCATCGTGTTTCTCAGCAACTTATTCGCATGGATGAGCGCGCATCAAACCAAAATCACGCTCACCAACCTCAGCGGCAATGGTGACGCCGTCAGGTTTCTGGACGACTCCCTGTTCTTCGAGCAGCATTGCGGCGCAAAGCTCCGCCCGGATGCATCACCACGGTCGACAACGCGACCACTGATGAGGATAGCTCATCAGGATTGCCATGGCTGGCTGGAACACAACCTAGTTCCTTGGCTCGCTGCGCGCCTGTCGATCTCTCCCGCGTCGCTCTACATGTTCAAAAATTGCGTGGCCGAGCTGTTCAACAACATTCAGGACCACACCCAGCTCGACATAGGCACCATCTGCGCGCAGCACTTCCCTCGGGAGTCCTTGGTTTACATATCCCTGTCGGACATGGGGCTCGGAATCCCCGGGCGGGTCCGGACCCTGCTGCCGCAGTTGTCGGACGCGCAAGCCATCATCAAGGCTACCGAGGCCGGATTCACGACCAAGACGACCCCGGGAAATCGAGGGATCGGCCTCGCTTACCTCCTCAATGCCGTCAAGGTAAACGGCGGAACGGTCTCGATTTACTCGCTCAACGCGATAGTCCGGTTCCCGCCGCAAGGCGGCCCGTTCATCGTTCCGGAACGTCGGATTTTGCCCGGGAACAACTATCGACATTGTGCTCAGAACGGATACGATTGAAGCCCTTCCCGATGACCGGGAAGACCTCGAATGGTGATGGAAATGCGAGAGCGTATAGTAGTAGCTCGCACTTCGGGCCGCGCAGATACTGCCGAGCAAGGTAGCCGCCTTTACGACGCGCTGTGCAACGCGCTGGCGCGGCGCGATGTTATTGTCGAGCTGGATTTTCAGAGCATCACCACCGCAACGTCGTCGTTTGCCAACCTTGCTTTCGTGCAACTGCTCACAAGATGGCCCTTGGCGGAATTGAAGCACCGCCTGAGGGTGGTGAACTCGACGCGCCAGATCAACGAGATGATCAAATCCCGGCTAGAGCGCGAGGGCAACTCGGGCAAGGCGGTCGCCTAGGAGCCCGTCCAGATATGTTTTCGTGACGGGCATTTGTTGTAGAGTAGCAGGCTCAGGCTGCGTTTGCGAGGTTGAACAGCTTGAGGAGGTT
>NZ_AUGA01000228.1:0-1685 GCF_000426785.1 Bradyrhizobium sp. th-b2 | reverse complement strand
AGGCGCTGGCTGCGCCGGACGATGAGGCGTATGCGCGCGCCGCCTATGAGGCGCCGCAAGGCGAGATCGAGCCCGCGCTGGCACAGATCTGGGCCGAGCTGCTCGGTGTTGAGCGGGTCGGACGCCACGACGACTTCTTCGAACTGGGCGGGCACTCACTGCTAGCGGTGCGGCTTCTCAGTCGAGCGCTCGATGCAGGGTTCAAGTTTACCGCCGCCGATCTCTTCCAAGCTCCTGTTCTGAAGGAACTTGCATTGAAGGTTCATTTGGAGCCACAGCCCAGTAGTCCGGGAGTGATTTGTGTTCGCGCAACCGGATCGCAGCCGCCGCTGTTCTTTGTTCCCACAGGCTTAGGAGATTGTTCCTATATCCTCAACTTGGTGGAGGAAATGGACGCGGACTGTCCAATCTATGGTCTACCGTGGCCTTCTTTCAGTGAAGTTTGTTCACCAGCTCTTGAAGCGATAGCCTCGCAAGTCATTCCGGCGATCAGGGAGATACGGTCCCGGGGTCCATATCGATTTGCTGGATACTCATCAGGCGGAATATTGGCTTACGCCATAGCCGAGCAGTTACTGAGCCTCAATGAAACTGTCTCATTTATGGCGTTCATTGATGTTACGCTACCCGCAAAGCCAGCCGGCATGACGCGCACCCAGATGGTATGCGAAGTGGTGCTAGAAACTCTTGAACCCCTTGAGGACGAGCACTTTAAACTATTAAAGCGCTTTGCACGGCACAGTTCAATTGCTCAACTACTTGAGAAGGCTCATCAAATAGGAGCTATACCTCCGGATCACAATGATGCTTTGATGTACGAGAGAATTGAGCAGTTTCAAAGGGCGCTGCAGCTATATCGGGCTCCGTCGCTGCCAATTGAGGTACATCAGTTTTACGCGACGGATTCTTCCGTAAGTTGTCGCGCACGAATAGACAAGAGCTCAATAGCTCCAGAGATGAGCTCGCCGATGCGAGGCTGGGACAGGGTTTTGAGTGCAGCGGCCATTGATACCACACCGATTCCAGGCAATCACGCGACGATGATGAACACTCCAGAAAACCGCAAAGTCCTGGCACGCTCGTTATCAAGAGCCTTAAATAGCTCACCGACGTGATGATCTGAGGCCGGCAAACTGGACCATTTTTGGCTAGAGTTTGCGCTGCGTAAATCCACCCGGCTGGGAGGAGCGACGACGATGAAGGCCTCGAAGTTTTCGGACGCCCAGAAGGCGTTCATCCTGAAGCAGGGCAGCGACGGGGGTGCGGTGGCGGAGATCTGCCGCAGGGCCGGGATCAGCCAGGCGACCTACTTCAATTGGAAGAAGAAGTATGACGGGCTGCTGCCGAACGAGATGCGACGGTTAAAGCAGCTCGAGGAGGAGAATGGCAAGCTGAAGAAGCTGGTCGCCGATCTGTCGCTCGACAAGGAGATGCTGCAGGACGTGATCCGCCGAAATGTATGGTCTGCCCCGCCCGTGCAAGGCTCTTGAGCGATCCGACTTCGACAGTCTGCGTAAATGTATCCGGCCTCTCGCGAGTGGGCTGCGGTTGCAGCCAGGCCATGATGAGATCAGCACGCCGCGTTCCCAGATAGTCGTCGGTTAAGAAGCCGATTTGAGTGGTGTGCGGTGGCTGGTGACTGAGAAGAAGGCAGCCAGGAAGAGGTACCAAAGAGCCCTTAGCCA
>NZ_AUGA01000227.1:0-1758 GCF_000426785.1 Bradyrhizobium sp. th-b2 | reverse complement strand
CGGCGGGCTGGATTGAGAATGTACGATCATCGACGATTGTAGTGCGGTGCAGCCTCGATCCCTTACGAAGCTTATCGAAGTAGCTCATTCGCATCTTCTCCAGAACAATTCAAATAGCAAAAGCGGCAATCCCTTATTTGGTTCCGTTCCAGCGGAGGAACCAACTTTGCCAGACCGACTTCTGATGAAAAGGAGAGATTCATGGTCAATACACCAGAACGACGCATTGTTGAGACAACTATGGAAGCTCGGCAGGCGGAGCCAGAACCAAGTGTTCTGAAATTGCTAATCGCCAGCCTTGGCCTTGCCGCGGTAACCTTGACGGTTATCTGGATGTTCTTCTTCCGCGCCTGAGCGGACACGCTGGAGTAGCCCGCTCACGATCTCCAAGTTTCTGAAAATGGCACGCGGCCTCCCATGTCATGCCAGTTAGGCGTAACGTGCACCGCGCCGGCCACACCGGAGACCTTGCAGACCAGGCGCCATCCGACGCGCGACCACGGCTGATCCTGCGGCAAGGCTTCCAAACGAACATCCACCATCCGATCGCAGCCGCCATGGCATTTGATGTTGCACGTCACGTGCCCGTCGGCGAGCCAATCCGCCGGGCTACCAGGCGGGAAACTGCGGCCGGACCATTTCGTGTATCGGCGTTGAGGCATCGGCGAATGATCGCGCCGATCGCGTGCACAGTGAAGCCACTAGAAATTCGGGCTGTCGTCGGGTCGAATACAACAGATTGGTCTGGTTGCCCATCGAGCGCATGGGGTTAGCGGTCATCCGCTGCCGATAGGCCGCGCGCTCTTTGAAGCGGGCTTTCGCGAACATCGCTAGGCCGAGAAGTACGAGAAAAGCCACGGTGCCGATGGTTGCCATCGTCGTCCAGCTCCCGGTGATCCTCTTCTGGGATTCTGAATCAACCGGAGGCTGCGATCAAGGGCAAAATTACCTGTCAGTCGTCCCCAGAGGCTCGATCTATTCGAACTTTTCGCTACGGCTCCACGATGATCCGGAAGGCCTTCCTCTGATCGGCCGCCGCCCGGGCCCGATCCAGAGCCGCCGGGTAGATCATCTGCTCGTTGAGCTTGACCTCGTAGAGGATCGCGCCGGTCTCCGACACCAGCGTGAATAGCCAGAACCGGCGCCCGGCCGGCGGGTGGCCGTGTTCGCGTTCATAGCGGGCGGTGTAGACTTCGACGTCAGCCATCAGGGTTGCCGCTTCGGCTCTCAGGAGGAGACAGCCTTCCGCAACCGCTGATGGAGGGCAAGGCCGGGCTTTTACGGGGCGCTGAATCAACCGGAAACGCCCTTGGCGTAGTTAATCACCTCGCCCCAATCCGGGCGCGTATCGACCCAGCCGACCTTGCCGCAGGCGGTGCACTTGAGGTGCGCTGAGATGTCTTGCCAATTCCACTTGGGAAGGTCCGCAAGCTTCAGCCGGCCGTTGTGGTGCTGACAGCCGACGCAGAAGACCGATCGACGGGACCGGACCAGTAGCGGAAGAAGTGAGCGGGCTTGCGGCGCCAGGGCATCGCGCATTGATTCCGCAGCTGCGGAGCGCACGCAAATTATCAAGACGTTGGGGCAGGAAACGGCGCTAAGCTATGCGGATCGTGGGTGCAGACGGCTCCGGCGATCGGAACATGACGCTAGTTTGACGCGCCCGGCGGGCATGACCGGCATCTGTTCGTTCCGCGTTGGCACCAAGATCGACCCGCGCGCCGTCTCGGTGAATTGGGTGCGGGAGGGAAACGCCAT
>NZ_AUGA01000226.1:0-1761 GCF_000426785.1 Bradyrhizobium sp. th-b2 | reverse complement strand
CGCATTGCCTCATCGAAAATGTTACCGAACAATTCCGCTGATGACTGGGGCGGCGTTACCGAATCAGGTCGGTGGCGCCAATGGCGAGTGGGATCAGCATGGGCGCAAGGCGCGAGGTGTTGGCCGCGGTGGCGAGGCGCTACCGTGCGGCTGGACGAGTTGAGAAGGGACGGATCCTTGACGAGTTGACAGCAACGACGGGTTGGCACCGCAAGCACGCGGTGCGAGCACTGTCGGTTGCCGGAAGGGACAGGCCCAGACCACCACTGGACGAAGGGGCAACGAGCCCAACCGAACCTGCGACAAGTCGGCGACGCAAATACGCCAGCGTGCGCGACGCGCTGATCGCGCTGTGGGAAGCCTCCGATCGCGTCTGCGGTAAGCGCCTCGTATCGATGATCCCAGTGCTGTTGCCCGCACTCGCGCGGCATGGCCGGCTGAAGCCAACGAGCGCAGAGCGTGCGCTGCTGACAACTCTGAGCGCGGCGACGATCGATCGGATGTTGATCGACGTTAAAATTGCGGCTGCTGGGGGGCGCCGGCGGCGAGTCGGATTCTACTCGGCGATTCGACGCGAGGTGCCGATCCGCACTTTCAATGACTGGGCAAACCCGCCGCCAGGCTTTTGCGAGATCGACATGGTCGCGCACGGTGGGACCAGCGTCGCCGGCTCGTTTATCCAGACTTTGACCATGGTGGACATCGCAACAGGATGGACGGAATGCCTGCCCCTGGTGACACGCGATGGCAGCCTCGTCGTGGAAGCGATGACGCGAGCACAGGGCCTGTTCCCGTGGGTGATCTGTGGCGCCGACTTCGATAACGACAGCGCGTTCATGAACGACGTCGTCGTTCCATGGTGCCGAGCACAGAAGATCGAGGTAACGCGGTCACGTGCCTACAAAAAGAACGATCAGGCTTTCGTGGAGCAGAAGAACGGTGCGGTGGTCCGGCGGCTCGTCGGATACGGGCGCTTCGACGGGGTCGAGACGGCCCGCGTGATGGCACGTCTCTACGCGGCGGCGCGCCTGCTGGTGAACTTCTTCCAGCCGTCATTCAAGCTCAAAGAGAAGCGCCGCGAGGGTGCCAAGATCATCAAACGCTATCATCCGCCTGCCACACCATACGAACGTGCACTGGGGCACCCGAAACTCCCATCAGCGGTCAAGCGCCGTCTGCGCCAGACGTATCGGACTCTCGATCCCATACAATTGCTTGCCACGATCCGCACGGCGCAGGAAGAGCTCGGCGAACGGATCGGCAAGCGCGGTCTTGCGAAGGTTCCCACCGTATCGCCGGCTGATCCGCTCTCGTTTGCCCGATCGCTCGGCACGGCGGCAAACACCGCCGAAGTGCGGGCCACGCACCGCCGGCCGAAACGGCGATACAAAAAGCGTATTCGCATGCCCTCGAAGCTCGATCCCCATCTCGCGATCATCGAGAACTGGCTCGCCGTCGAGCCACAGCTCACTGCACTGGCCATCGTGGGCAGGCTCGCCACGATCGATCCTTCGATGTTCAGCGACAAGCAGCATTCGATCGTTCAGCGCCTGCTTCGGTCCCTCCGGCGGAAGGTGGCGGAGACAGCCATCGTATCCATGCCCGTGGATGAAATACGGCCCGAGGCTGTGGACGGCGCTGCGTGTGATGAGCACTCCGCCCCGCCAACAGCCTCTCCACCGAGCTGGCCGCGGCTCGAGACCGGTCTGGGGCAGTTCGTAGACCTTCATCCCGGGTAACATTACTTCCTGAGGCAATACG
>NZ_AUGA01000225.1:0-1761 GCF_000426785.1 Bradyrhizobium sp. th-b2 | reverse complement strand
CAACCCGGTGCCCAAAAAGAAAATGATGCGGGTCAGTGATCGTAACGTGAGACACGACCCGCTCGAGAATAGGGGTACTTCGACGTGTTCGGTGACGCGAAAATGACAACCGCCATGCTCGATCGGCTGACCCACCACTGCGACATCATCGAGACTGGCAACGACAGCTGGCGCTTCAAGAACCGCGCATAACCTCCTGCTCGCCACTCGCGGCCCGCCAAGACCGGCTCTCCTCCGCTACGTGGGGCTCCGCGACGGCCGGTCTTGGCTCCGTCAGAGGGGTCATTCTTGGACGCGAAAAGGGGTCGCACTTGGATGCGATTTGACAGCAAGATCGGTGGGGAGCGATTCAGATGTGGTCTCGACGATGATGGAATCACATCCATCACGATCCGAGAAGCTCAAAGCCTCATCCGACTGATGTCGGCCGCCACGTCTCTTGTGGGTGCCGCCAGTCGATCCCGGACAAGAGATAACCGAGCTGCGCCGACGAGATCGTCACCACACCCTCCGCCGGGCTCGGCCAGATGAAGCGCCCCCGCTCCAGGCGCTTCGTGAACAGACAGGCGCCCTGGCCGTCATGCCAGATGACCTTCAAAAGATTGCCCCGGCGACCGCGGAAGCAAAACAGGTGGCCGCCCAGCGGGTCGCGATGCAAGATCTCCTGAACCTGCAACGCCAGCGACGGAAAGCCCTTCCGCATGTCGGTATGGCCGGTCGCGAGCCACACCCGCACGCCGGCAGGCAACGGGATCATCGTGGCCGTCCATCAGTCAGCGCCGCCACGACTGCGCTCAGCGTCGCCGCATCAACCGCGCCCGTGATCCGCATCCGAGCCCCGGCCGCGAACTCAATCTCGATCGCACCGCAGCTTCCGGAGGGCGCCGTCAACGGTTGCCGGTCTGGCTCAATGGAGACTGCCGCAAAACGGACTTCGCCATCCTGCCGCTGCATCGGCTCGGCCCCGCAAGCGAGGACCCCTGTGCGCGCCTGCCGCCGCCAAGCTGTAACCAGATTGCGGTGAACGTCATGTCGCCGAGCAACCTCGACAACACTGGCCCCAGGCGCCAGACTCTCCTCCACGATCCGAAGCTTCTCGGCATTCGTCCACCGCCGTCGCCGCTCTGGACCGGACAGAACCGTAACCGTCGTCACGTTTGCTCATTTGCTTGCGAATTAATGAGCAAACCATCTCACGCTCGAACCCGATCCGGGAAGGCGGCCTCCACCGGCTTGCGATTACCCACATTTTTGAGTCAGAGTGTCGCTCCCGTTGCGATATCGATGAATCGCGACAATCCGCGCCACATGATCAGATTCCCTGGTGGCGGATCGTTGGCACGGGCGAGGTAGCCGCCGAGCCTGGCGATCTTGATGAGATAATGCGACAATGTCTTTCGTTGTGTGCTGACTGGAATCTTGTCTTTGACGAGCCGATCAAGCAATTGGATTTCACCTTTGGTCAGCACAAACTCCGGTGAGGCATTTGGCGCTGAACGATTAAGCATCGTCATCCAAAAAATGCGCCAGCTCACAATGCAGAATACCGAGATCAGATTCGTCAATCGCTGAGCGGTCCGCAGTTGCGAGTCCTCTGCCCTACAGCCGGATTTGAGTATCTTGTGGAAGACCTCGATCTTCCATCGCAAGGAATACCATTCGAGTGTCTCGATCGCATCCCCGCGCGATTGCACTGGAAGATCGGTCAGGAGTTTCCATTCAATCTTCTTTCTGTTCTTTGGCGCTCCTCTTTCATCAGCG
>NZ_AUGA01000224.1:0-1790 GCF_000426785.1 Bradyrhizobium sp. th-b2 | reverse complement strand
ACCACGACAACCACCACCACTAGCGCCAGTAAGAGTTGGTACCCTGATCACGCAGTGCTTAACGCCACTAAGGATGAATTGAAGGCCATGCCGGAGTTTAAGTACTAACTCTCGCCTGCGATCCGAAGCCGCCCCCCCCACCGGGGCGGCTTTTTGTTTGAGTGGCCGGATCGATGACGCGTCCGTTGCTAGGGGGCGCCCTCTCTTTTCGCCACCATCGGAGCCATTGGTTTTGACCGGATTGTCTGTGCGACATTCTGACCAATATGAAGGAGTCCTTTGGGCGAGCGCAGCAACGCCAATAAACTTTTTCTGGCGATGATCAATTTTATACAGACGGCCCCGATCTATCCTGCACTTAATGGCCGATTGCCGGTCACGACGCATATTAGCAATCAGCCCGACGCGGTCCGTCGGGCTTTTGCAGATGAGTGAGTCGACTTGGTGTGTGACAACATAGAGTAGATGCAATGAGAGCTTTCTCAATTGTCGGACTGCTGTTTGCAGCAGTGGTGTTGGCGACGGTTCCGGTCTCGCCGCAGGTGACACCGCGCGGCTTGGAGTTAAGCGTTGATCAAGCGCAGGCCTACACGTACCGGCGTGCTCGCGTGACTGCGCGTCGTGTCGACCGTCGCGTGTACCGCCATACGCGTCGCGCCGTGCGGCGTGGCGTTTATTAACGGAGCGCGATGGGCGCTGGTCGAGTGATCGAGCCGCGCCGACGAGGTGATTGAGTCACTGCAGTTCATGGATGTCGTTTGCCGCACTTCATGAGTCCGAGTTGTGGCCCATAGGTAGGTATGACCATTGGAATGTCGGCTCTTCGAGGTGAACCGGAAGTCCCCGGTTCGGTACCCACAATATAATGACCCGGAACAAGTGTTGTTCGGGAGTCTTAACGCTGCTTGGATCGCCTTCCTGCCCACGGCGTCCTGCTTAGACGGCTTCAGTGTCCCTACGTTGGGGCCGTCTTGCTGAACGAAATTTTCAATAGTGGTCAATATTGACCAGCCCGAATTGTTGCGTCGGGCAAGACTAGCTCCATCGCCGTCCGCAATAGGCAGTTATCGGCAACAGAGAGATCAGCAATGCTCCCGCCAAATACGGGGGATGCATGATGTCATCTATCCAGCCAAATCTGCTATACAGCCGCGCGGAGATCGGAATTCTTCCGTGCTCCAGGTGTGGCAAGCCTATGCGGTTGGCTTGCATCGAGCCTGCTCAACCCGGTCATGAAGTCCGTACCTTCGAGTGCCCGGAATGCAAGACGACTGGAAGCTTTGCAGTTGCGATCTAGCCGCCACTCTAGGCGGTGTCTGCGACCTGTTGGGTCCGGCTCGGGCTTGGTCTGCTGACCGCTCGATTAGCTTATCGGCAGCCGGGTACTCCCATCCTGGCTGCGAAAAGCTGCCGTGGTACGGCACTTTTACTTCGAACGTCGGCGGCTGAATGGTAAGCTAGGTCTCCCACCGCGCGGGACGAAACGGGACATGCCAGAAAATACCAACCACGCAATATTTGATCCTAAGGAGTTTCTCGCCAAGTTAGGCGAAGGGAAGACCATCCTCGCGTTTCGCAAGGATGAGATCGTCTTTGCGCAGGGCGACGTGGCAGATACGGTTTTTTATATCCAGAAAGGCCGGGTCAAGGTTGTTGTCATATCAGAGCAAGGCAAGGAAGCCGTGGTCGGCATTCTGGAGCCCGGCCAGTTCTTTGGCGAAGGCTGCATGAACGGCCATTCGCTGCGTATCGCGACGACGACAGCGATGGAGGAATGCCTGGTGACCGCG
>NZ_AUGA01000223.1:0-1801 GCF_000426785.1 Bradyrhizobium sp. th-b2 | reverse complement strand
CAGTTTAAGCGACCAAGACAAAAGGCGTTGCTTGAATACCTCAAGACACTGTGACCCGCTCCGGCGCTCCCTCTTTGACCGGTCTCCAGCATGCTGTCGGTCACAGTATGCTCGCTTATCGGCACGAGCCTTGAAACGGAGATCTGATCCAGCACAGCTGCTCAAGGAAGCGCAAGTGATGGCTTACAACTTATCGCCTTTCTACCGTATGCGTCGCTTGTGCATACGAAACGAGGTTCTACATGACACCAATCTCAATGCCACATCACAAGGAATGCCTTCGCTGTGGTTCTGGGTTAGTCACCCGCGAGTGGCATGAGCGCGTCAATGCAAACGAAGTTCAGGATCTTTGGCGCTGCTGGAACTGCAAACACCAATTTATCTCCGTCGTCACTTCTCACGAAAGGAGCCGTCAGTCGCTGAGATCACAAAACCATTCTTTACGAGCCTGCTCGTCTGAACCAATGACGCCCGAGCAGGTCGACCTTATCAGGTTATCGTTTGACGCGATGTGGCCGATCCGTCGCGACCTCGCTGACCTGTGCTACAACAGGTTCGTTGAACTAGCTCCTGATGCAAGAGATATATTCGGCGGCGATATCGAGCAGCAGCGGATGAAGGTGCTGGATATGATCACCGCGCTGGTCGCCTCGCTCGACGAAAGACCGATGTTCCAATCGCTGATCACGCTTTCAGGTCACAAGCACGCCAGACTTGGCGTTCAGCCATCGCACTTCGTCGCAATGGGCGAGGCGTTGATGTGGAGCTTTGATTGCAAATTCGGCCCTTCTTTCACCCCCGAGCTGAGGGAATCGTGGCGGACGCTTTACGCCACCGCCCAGAACGAGATGCTGCGCGCGGCCGGCCGGCAGAGTTCGTTTTGACAACGGCGGGCGAGAAGCCTAATTCGTGACCCAATCGTGGATCTCCGGTCGGCTGGAGACACACGAAAAAACCTTGTCGCGCGAACAGTGCTCGTGCTCCTGAGCTGACGTTCCGAGATTCGCTGAATTGGAAACTCACGCAAACGCGCTTCGATGAGTCCTGCGGAGAAATGAAATCCGCAACTACTTGCCGATCGAATATTCGATCTCGACTTGTGTCTCATTTACACCTACTTTGGGATCGGCGTGGCCGGTTGTTCGCGCAATTCCCCGAATGCTAGCTAGCGTTCCCGTACCTTCCGTGATGTAGGCGACAGTCGTGTTGCTAAGCTTTCCCAGCCCGGCGCTATGAGCAAGCACTGTCCCGCGGGTAAAGAACTTGTCGCCATTTTCGACAACATAGACATTGTATATGCTGGGTATATGCTGGCAGTGCCATTATTGTCGACGTAATCGGAAACGCAACGCGTCCACGTTTCCTTGATCTTCAATCCATTGACGACAGGGGCGTTAGTCGAAAAGATACGATGAATTTCAAAATCGCACCTGATGGCCAGCAACGTCGCCGACGTCGAGAAACTGCTGTTGTGTGTATTTGGTATTTTCCGCGCCCACTTTGTAGGATGCACGCTGTGTCTGTTGGGCGAACGCATCGCTGATCGGTACAACAACAGCGAGACACAGCAGAGCTGATGTCGTTAGAATGATTGTAGCGAGTTGTTTCATGGTAACCTCCTGGTCCGCCAACCGCAAGGCCTGTACGCCCTTATGATATTGGCCTCGTGCTTGCTGCACAGATTCCCGACCACGCTAAACGCAGGGTCGTCGCCCGTTAAGAAGCTTCCAGGCGACTGATCTGGAATCGTAATTTGGCTGGAATGACGTTCTGAGATTGCAAGGTTTTGGTGTTTTGTGCA
>NZ_AUGA01000222.1:0-1810 GCF_000426785.1 Bradyrhizobium sp. th-b2 | reverse complement strand
CCTGGCTAAGGGCTCTTTGGTACCTCTTCCTGGCTGCCTTCTTCTCAGTCACCAGCCACCGCACACCACTCAAATCGGCTTCTTAACCGACGACAGGGTCCTTTGATGCGCGTGATGCGTGCGTCAGCGCTTTATTCTGCCATAAGAACCGACAAAGACGTCACGTCGGCAGAGCGGATATCTTCAACCCTCGCGCTGCATCTCCTTTAGCCAAGCGCATTGTGTAACGAGATCGCGACCGCCGACAAAGCTACTCTACCTCAAGGATCATTTCGACTTCGACCGGGGCTTGGCGCGGAAGCGCCGCCACGCCCAACGAGGAGCGAGCATGCTTACCAACCGACTCGCCGAACACCTCGACCATTAGGTCGGAATATCCATTGACCACCTTGGCTTGGTCACCGAAGTCGTCGGCCGAGTTCACCATACCGACCACTTTGACCACGCGCTTCACCCGATCGAGGCTGCTCAGCGCCGCGCGCACTTTTGCCAGCATGATCAAGCCGGCCTGCCGCGCGGCTTCATAACCTTGTTCGACAGTCAGATCCCGTCCGAGCTTACCCTTCAAACCGCCTGGAACACTGCCCGCCATGAACAAGAGATTTCCAACTTGTACCGCGTTGACGTAGCTACCGACCGGAGCGGCCTCAACCGGCAGCGTGATGTTCTTCTCTCTCAAGCGAGCCTCCGCACTCGACGAATTCTCCGCCTGCGCGCCGTCAAATGCTGAAGCTAAGGTCACCAAACAAAAGGCGATCAATCCCGCAAATTCCCTCATCGAGCGCCCCCGCACTTACCCGTGAACGTACTTCTCTAAAGCGGACCTACCGGCAGCATCCGCTGTGTGGCCGTCACTGACTCAAAGCTTCTGGACCCTTTGACTAAGAGTAGTGTGGGCGATTGATTTGCGCGGGTCACCTCCCATTTGGGGTAGGACGAGCATTCCGGAACCTTTCTCCCGTGCGGTCTGTCTTGTTGTGCTGCCCAAGGCACTCGCGGTTCACAACCTTCTGCGACGCTCTCCGCCAGGCCTCCAACGCTATACGGAAGTAAAAACTGAAAACACAAGCGTTCGCCTGCGTGTCACACCGTAAATGACCGCCCATATGATGGCTCTATGGAGCAATAGCTGATACCGCAGTTCGCGTCTGCCTCAAGCGTGCCCAACCGATCCATCTGCTTGTCATTCAGCCAGTCATTTTGTGGAAGTTCCAGTCCGCCCCCACGTAGTACATCGTCCATCGAGTTGGACTTTTGTCACCAGCTTACAATGCCGGATCGTCATTGTTCTACAGATCGGCTGTATACGGGCCGTGCTGATCATTTCGTGAGTAGATTCTGTAGCTCGCCCATCCGTTCGCTAGTGGGTCTTGTGGGTGCTGACCATGCCGGAAACTGAACATTGCCTGCGACAGCTGTGCCTGTCAGGCGTCCGCGACACGCTGCAGACGCGCGTGCTGCAGGCGCAGGGCGCCAAACCAGCCATTCCTCGAGACCTTCTCCCTGATCCTGCAGGACGAACTGGAACGTCGTCAGTCCCGCCTCATCGAGCGCCGGGCCCCCGTCGCGGGATTGGCTGGATTTGAAGGTGGCGTAGTCTCCGAGGTGATCAACCTCGAATCATCCGGCGTTGGATCGCCGGATCGGAGACCACGCCATGACCAGCAGTATCACGAAGACGCATTTCTCGCTCTCATTCGGCGTTCAAATTTGGCTCTGACTCATATGTGGAACGGCCCGGGCTGCAAGGTCTTTCTCTGATTGAACAAGGAATGGCGGTGCGGTCATATGTTCGGCCTGTGAACGCGGC
>NZ_AUGA01000221.1:0-1811 GCF_000426785.1 Bradyrhizobium sp. th-b2 | reverse complement strand
TCAGCCTCGCTTTTGAGCTGTTCCTCGTTCCCGCCGTCCTCGCGCTTGCTCTGATAGCTGGCGGCGTAGTCTAGCTGCTCACCCTCCAGGGGCTGAAGCTGTGCTTCGATGGTCTACCGCTGTGGCCCAATGCTGGCTTTGTAATTTAAGCCGCGGATAATCAAACTTGTCTCCGGGTGAGACCCGTCCGGGAGGACGCCGCGCAGGCGATCCAGAGCTGGCACCAGAGGTTGTGGTTGCTCCGCCTGAAATGGCGCGCCGACATTTGAATCCTCGAACTTCCATAACCGCGTCCGATAATTAAGGCTGATTGACACTGCCCGTTGGCGAATGGCCATCTGAAGCGAACATCTCCAGAAGCTCCGCAGTATCCAGACTTTGGGTCGGCGGCCGGCCGGCTTGCGGGGCCTCGTCCAGCCAAATGCTGTCGGGGTCGACTGCTTGCAACAGCGAGGGAACGGGAGCGCCTGGCTGATTGACGCTGTCCGTTGGCGAATGGCCGGCTGAAGCGAGCATCTCCAGAAGCTTCGCGGTATCCAGACTTTCGACGGGCGGTAAGCCAGCTTGCTCCACTCCCGGCCAGATGCCATCAGGATCGACAAGGTCCGATGGCCGGGGACCAGCCGGATCAGGCTGATTGACATCATCCGCTGGCGAATGCCCGGGAAAAGCGAGCATCTCCACGAGCTCTGCGGTATCGAAACTTTCGGTTGGCAGCTGATCACTCGGATCCATGCCGTACTGAAGTCCCGCCAGGTCGTCAGTCGGCTGCGAGGATGCCGGTTCGTCATCCAGTAACCGGCGAAGTTCCTCCGAAAACGCCAGATCATCGCTCGCCAGTTGAGGGCCTTCACCGGAAGCGCCCTCGGCCTTGCGGTAGTCATGGATCATGCCAAGCCCGCTAATGAGGCTTTTGTTGCTGGGAAACAGCTTTTTTGCAAGCTGGAGGAGTTCGATGTGGTCTAGCTGATCAATCTCCTGACCACGGGAACCGAGCGCCCCTGCAAACCTCAGGAGATTTTTGACGGAGCTTTCGACGGCTTTCCTGGGGCGCTGACTGGCGGCAGCCGCGGCCTCGATGAGACTTTTGTCTTTCGCGGAGGGAGGATGATTGCCCTGGGTGCGCCTCGCCAGGATAGCCGGCTCACGATACTCCAGCAGCACTTCTAACGCGGAGCTTATCTGGTTGTCGCCCTCGTGTGCCGCCCTGGCATGGGCCGAGAGCGCATTGTGATCTAGCGCTGCAATTGTCTGTCCACGGGACTGTAGAGATTTCGCCAGATTTTGAAAAGCCCGGTAATATTTCGCGGTGGTGTTAGGTATCCATGCCCGACGCTCAGCAGCTGCCTGGACTGCGGCATCGACCAGACTTGCATCCTCTTCAGAGGGAAAGTCTCTTCGCCCGTGATCAGGCAAGGGATTAGGCTCACGATACTTCCGCAGCGCGCTCAATGCCGAAAGCACCGCCCCATCCCGAGGAAGAGACGTTCTCGCATGCCAGACCAAGGCCTCATGATCAAGCCCACCAATTGTCTTGCCCTGAGCTCCCAGATCGTTTCCCAAACTGCGAAGCGCCCGGCCGTATTCGTAGATTGTCCTTTTTTGCAGACCGCCGTCGCCAGCATTTCGGATGACGTTGTCGATGAGAGCACGATCCGTTTCTGACAGATGAGGATAATTGCCCGGTGAGGGCACGGCCTCGTTGATGGACACGCCCTGTTTCGCAGGGGGAACAACATAGCGTCGTCGTGGGCCGTCAGAAGAAGGATTGCGATACTTGTGAAGCGCCGTCAACGCCGGAGCCATTGCCC
>NZ_AUGA01000220.1:0-1818 GCF_000426785.1 Bradyrhizobium sp. th-b2 | reverse complement strand
GAGCCAATGAATCACGGTCGCTGGTCGGCGGCGAGCACCTTTTTCAACAGCCTGCTAGGGCAGCCTGCTCATGCTACGCTCCCATCCACATATACCATTGTGTGATCGAGCTAGCCCCGGGGATGATTGGCACGAAGCGCGGGCTCATCCATTATGCACTAATGGCTATGTACTCTCAAGTTTACTCTCCATTCGGGGAGGCGCACGAACGCACAGCTGACGGTGGTGCACCTACCCTATATTCCAGCTTGATCGATGACCTGAATCAGTTGAATTTCGCAGACGCGGATGACCGCCGAGCATTCCCTCCGACCCTACACAGCATATTGGCAAGGCATGGACTGTTCGGGCTCACTACACCAGCAGAGCACGGCGGATTAGCTCTTCCCTTGCAAGAGGCCATCGACCTCATCTCCGCCACTGCATCCTTCGATGTCTCGGCTGCCTCGACCCTCGTGATCCATAACTTCCTGGCGTTGCCCTGCATCGAAGCGGCACCGCACATCCCTGAACAAAGACATGTCATGTGGGGTGCAACACGCGGCGACCTTTGCGCCTTCGCTTTGACGGAGCCTGGCGCTGGCTCTGCTCCGCGGCATATAGAGGCTTCGGCTTTCATGCACGAAGATAGAGTTCGCATCTCTGGCCGCAAAATCTGGATCGGCCTCGCTGACTGGGCTCGTTGGATCGTTTGCTTTGCGCGAGCCTCTGGTCCCGATGCGAAAGGTCGGCTCGTTGGTGTGCTCGTTGATAGGCAGGCTCCGGGCCTAAAGGTCACGCACGAGCATCGCACACTCGGTCTACGTGGCATCATTCAAAATACTCTGGAGTTCCAGAATGTCGAGGTGCCGAGTGCTTACGTGCTCTCTCGCGATCAAGACGGCTGGGGAGCAGCAGCATCTAGTATGAACCGCGGGCGCATCGGTGTGGCTGCTATGGGTCTTGGAGCCCTTGAGCGCGCTATCCAGGTCGCAGCCTCATATGCAAGCCATCGTCGACTGGGTAAGCTGCGCATGATCGAGAACAGCTATATCGAGCAGTTATTTGAGCAGATGGTACTCCGGCGGGAAGTAGTGAAGGCAATGCTAGCTGCATCCTGCCGACTTGTCTCAGCGCAGAGCGCGCCCAACGTCCACCTTGCGTCGGCAACGAAGGTTTTGTCGTCGGAGTGGTGCGGCGTCGTCGCAGATCAATGCTTACAACTGTTAGGTGGCCGTGGTTACGATGAGGGAACGCCTGTAGCTAAAATTTATCGAGACGCTCGCATTCTCCGCATCTTCGAAGGTCCGACTGAGGCGCTCCTATCACATCTCGGCCGCTGCCTTCTCTCTAGAGCCACACGTGACGAAATAGCCGATCTTTTTCTGTCTCTTGGTGCGGCGCCGGTCCATGCTGCTGCAATTGAGAAACTCTCTGGGCTCAATGAGACAGACGGTGCCGTGCTAATCTATGCGGGTTGGCTCACCACACTAGGACTGGCACAAGCTGTCATGTCTGCTGGTTGCTTCTCCGCCTCAGATTGCGCCGCTGCCGCGGCTGACCTTGTTGGTTCCGAACTAGCAACTCTCCGTACTCGCGCACCGGCACGGCTATCTTTCGAAGGCCGCGTTCGCGCTAGTCGGACACTGAATACCTTCCTTCAAGACGCAGCTTCTTCTATCCGCTCACCTGTCCTCACGAGCGATTACCTCAAGCTGGAGCAGTATGTCTGATCCCGTAGCTAACAAGGGGAGCGAGGAGGCCCGTCTTATAACTGCTGGCATTGCGAACGCCCCGATTCACGCTCGCTCCTCAGCGAACGCTTGGCGTCCGAAAGCC
>NZ_AUGA01000219.1:0-1837 GCF_000426785.1 Bradyrhizobium sp. th-b2 | reverse complement strand
TCGAGATCACGCTGGCACAGATCTGGGCCGAGCTTCTGGGTGTTGAGCGGGTCGGACGCCACGACCACTTCTTTGCGCTCGGCGGGCACTCGCTGGCGGCGGTGCAGCTGTTGAGCCGGGTCTCGCAGGCCATTGGCTTCACACTGCCGCTGACCACGCTGTTTGCCAAACCGGTGCTGGCCGATCTGGCCGCGAGTATCATGGATGAGTTGAGCCGCTCCGGCGCGCAAGACCTGCCAGCCATTGCGCCGGTGTCGCGTGACGCGCCGCTTGTGCTGTCGTTTGCGCAGCAGCGGCTGTGGTTTTTGGCGCAGCTGGATCAGAGCAGCACGAACTATCACATTCCGCTCGGGTGGCGGCTCAAGGGTGGGCTCGACCGCAGCGCCTGGCAGCGTAGCCTGGACCGTGTGTTGGCGCGCCATGAGGCGCTGCGCAGCGTGTTTGTCGCGCCGGAGGGCAAGCCCTGGGTGGAGCTGCTGCCGGAGGATGCGGGGCTGCCGGTTGTGGAGCACGATCTGCGGGACAGGCCGGATGCGGACGAGGCGCTATTGGGTCTGTGCAGGGAAGAGGCGTGCACGCCGTTCGATCTGGCGCGTGGCCCGCTGATCCGTGGCCGGCTGATCCGGATCTCGGATGAGGAGCACGTCTTGCTGCTGACGCAGCATCACATTGTCTCGGATGGTTGGTCGCTGGGCGTGTTGGCGCATGAACTCAGTCAGCTGTACCGGGCGTTCGTGGCCGGAGAAGGCGATCCGCTGCCGCCGCTTGCAATCCAGTATCCGGACTATGCCGCCTGGCAACGGCAGTGGCTGTCGGGCGCGCGGCTGCAGCGCCAGGCGCAGTATTGGCGCAACAATCTGTCTGGCGCGCCGGCCCGTCTGGCGCTGCCGACGGACCGGCCGCGGCCGGCGCAGCAGTCGTTTGCGGGGGCGACGGTCCCGATCGTTATTGATGCGGAGCTGACGCGGGAGCTGAAGCGGCTGGGCCTGCAGCAAGGCACGACGTTGTTCATGACGGTGCTGGCGGGGTGGGCTGCGGTGCTGTCGTGTCTGTCGGGACAGGACGATCTTGCGATTGGCGTGCCGAGCGCTAATCGCGGTCGCCGCGAAATCGAAGAGCTGATCGGCTTCTTCGTCAACACCCTGGCGCTGCGGCTGGACCTGTCGGGCGAGCCGAGCGTGTCGGAGCTGTTGGAGCGGACGCGGCGCACGGCCTTGGGAGCGCAGGAGCACCAGGACCTGCCGTTCGAGCAGGTGGTGGAGATCGTGCAGCCGCCCCGGGCTCTTGATCACACGCCGTTGTTCCAGGTGATGCTGGCCTGGCAGAACAACGCCGCTGGGACGTTCGACCTTCCTGGGCTGATGGTGGAGGCGGCGGCAGACGGCTTCGATCAGGTCAAGTTCGATCTGGAGCTGAGCCTTGGCGAGCAGGGTGAGGTGATTGCTGGCACGCTGGGTTATGCCACGGCGCTGTTCGATCGCGCGACCATCGAGCGGCAGCGTGGTTATCTGCTGGCGCTGCTGCGGGCGATGGTTGCCGATGCGCAGCAAGCGGTCGGGCGGATTGAGCTGCTGCCAGCCGACGAGCGCGCATATCTGCTGGAGGAACTGAACCGGACGGCGGTGACGTATCCTGAGCAGCAGTGCATCCATGAGCTGTTTGAGGCGCAGGTGCAAAAAGCGCCGGAGGCGGTGGCGGTGGTCTATCAGGACCAGCGCGTCAGCTATGGCGAGCTCAATGCGCGGGCCAACCAGCTGGCGCATCATCTGATCGGGCTCGGGGTCAGGCCGGATCAGCCGGTGGCGATCTGCGTTGCGCGCAGCGTGGCGATGGTGGT
>NZ_AUGA01000218.1:0-1853 GCF_000426785.1 Bradyrhizobium sp. th-b2 | reverse complement strand
GCTTCTATGTCTGCGCCTAGTTCTGGAACTAGAACCTTCCATATGATCGAAGCGGTCGCCGACCGTCTTGAGGGAGCGCCGCGGCAGCTTCGCCGACGCTGGTCGGACGAGTTCAAGGCGCAAATTGTGACAGAGGCGCTGGAGCCTGGCGCGAGCGTCTCGGCGATCGCCCGCCGGATCGGCATTCACCCGTCGCAGCTGTTCGCTTGGCGCCGTGATGCTCGGGCCGAGCGGCATTATCGCTCGCGGCACTCGAGTTGCGAGGGCGTGGTGGCGTCTGTGGCAGGCACAGTGATTGAGATTGCCATTGGCGAGGTCGTCGTGCGTGCCGGCGTGGACGTCGACGAGGCGCACTTGCAGCGAGTGATCCGGGCGGTGCGTTCGGCATGATTCCCTCGGGCGTGAAGGTGTTCCTCGCCAGCCATCCAGTCGACTTCCGCAAGGGTATCGATGGCCTGGTTGCGCTTGTGCGCGATGCGGGCTCAGATCCGTTCGACGGTGCGCTTTATGTCTTCCGGGCCAAAAGAGCCGACAGAATAAAGATCGTATGGTGGGATGGCTCCGGCGTGTGCCTCTATTTAAAACGTCTCGAAAAGGCGAAGTTCTGCTGGCCGCGGATCGGGCATCATCGGGTGCAGATGAATCCTGCGCAGTTGATGGCACTGGTGGATGGAATGGACTGGAAGCGGGTCCGGACCGTGGCGGTCCAGCCGCCGGAGATTGTTGGGTAAAAGCGCTGCGGCGAAGTGAATCAGTGAGCTGAAAAGGCAAGAGAACCGGGGCAAAATGTGCTCTGGTCGGGCCAATGACGCCGCCCGATCTCAACCTCCCGAATGACGTAGAGACGCTGAGAGCCATGGTGCTTGCCCTGGCCGAGAGGGCGGCCCGCGCCGATGCTCTGGAGAGCGAAGTCGCCGATCTCAGGGTGCGCAACGCCGATGCCGATGCGCGTATCGAGCGGCTGACGCAGATCCTGAAGGCCTTCGACCGCGCCCGGTTCGGCCGACGATCGGAAAAGCTCGGCTCTGCGAACGGCGACGATGAACAGCAGGCCTTTGTCTTCGAGGAAATTGAGACCGGCATCGCTGCAATCAAGGCCCAGGTCAGCAAGGGCCGTGAGCAAGCGGATGGCAAGCGTGCACCGCGTCGGCGCAAGGGCTTTGCGCCCCATCTGGAACGGATCGAAACCGTCATTGAGCCGGAAGACCTTGCTGAGCACCGGCAAGCAGAAGGTGGTGATCGGCGAGGACGTGTCGGAGCGTCTGGATGTGGTGCCAGCGAAGTTCCGTGTGATCGTCACGCGCCGTCCCAAGTATGCCTTCAAGAACGCGGACGGCGTAATCCAGGCGCCGGCTCCGGCCCATATCATTGAAGGAGGCATTCCGACGGAAGCGCTTCTGGCCCAGATCGCGGTCGCCAAATACGCCGATGGCATGCCGCTCTACCGGCAGGAGGCGATCTACGCGCGCGATCATGTCGAGCTCGACCGCCAGCTGATGGCGCAATGGATGGGCAAGCTCGGCTTCGAGCTCGAGATCATGGCCGACTACATCTTCAGCGAGGTCAAGAAGGCCGAACGGGTCTTTGCCGACGAAACCACCCTGCCGACGCTCGCTCCCGGCTCCGGATCGACGAAAACGGCCTACTTATGGGCCTATGCCAGAGATGACCGCACCTTTGGCCGCAGCGGTCCCCCGATGGTGGCTTATCGCTTCGAAGACAGCCGCTCCGGCGAATGCGCGGTCCGCCATCTCAATGGTTATCGGGGCATCCTGCAAGTGGATGGCTATGCCGCCTATAACAAGTTGGCGCGCGCCGATCGCGGCAATGATGGCATCACATTGGCTGGCTGC
>NZ_AUGA01000217.1:0-1968 GCF_000426785.1 Bradyrhizobium sp. th-b2 | reverse complement strand
CCCGCGAAATCGTCATAGCGCTTCTCCTAGGATTACCCCTAGGACCTGCAGCGCTCGCGTCCGTCAAACAAGGCGGCCCTCAATGGAGGGATACTTACCTTCTCGCGGATATATCTTCGTGCGTGATCCATGACGGATCGAGTAACTCGTCCTTGCCGCAAGCCAATCTCACAGGTTGCGTTAGGGAACCTACAAGGTTTGGCAGGCGGCTAACTCAACCAGTTTAGGTATCCTACGGCCCCGGTCGCGCAGTGCGGGGACATCCCAGACGAAGGAGATCGCAGATGGCCTACAAGAAACTCGCCAATCAAAGCGGGCTGACGCTTACGGTTTTGCTCATTACGCGTGTTGGCTCGGAGCCGAACCAGTAACGGATCGATTGTGGCGGCGGCACTACCGGCGGGCGGCAGGCAGACGGTTGAGTACGGTAATACGCAGACTCCTTCCTCAACGGGCTCGTGATTTCCTTGTCTCGATGGGCATTTTCGAGCGCCTCGCAGACCGTGACAACTCGCGGCAGGGGCCGGAATAATCTGCTGAACACACGACACGTTGACCTAGCGGAGCGGGCGGCCTGAACGCGGTGGGCTCGAATACATAAACGCAGTCCACGGCGCTGCTGATCTCGGTGGCGGCGGGAGCTGGCCGCTGCTGGACGACAAGGCCGACCCTATCCGCGCCGCCGCCTGCTCGATGGGGTGCCGCAGATGGACGGAAAGCTCAAGCTCATGCCTCCGTCGCAGCGGTGATCGCGGGCGCCGAGTTGTTGAATGGCCTCCGGCCGCGACGCATTCTGGTTCCTTCATCTGGCTAGTACACAAGGACCGAAGGTGCTCTGGGACAGTATCCTTCGGAGACGCTCAAGTGTCCACGAAACGATCTGACGTCATCATGGGAGACGGTATTGCATATGAGCACCAATCGTGCGGTACCCGAGCCGCCTAATGCGCTCCGGCTGGTCACACAGGCGTATATGAGCCTTCTCCTCATCGCCTTCGCCTTGATGCCCGCCCAGTTCATTGCCTACCTGTATTTCCAGCAGGATCCCACGCTAAAATTCGAAAATCACCCATTCCATGAATTCGCGATTGCCCTCGCCACCCTCGAAGGGCTGTTCGTCACCTATGTGACGTGGCGCTGCTACTGGTCTTCGGGCGAACCTCTGTTGCGTTGGTTGACGCTGGGTTTTCTCGGCTTCGTATTGATCTATTTACTGCACGGCGCCTTCACCAGGATGGCACACCGCAACATCTGGCTGTTTCTGCTCTATGGACCGGCGTCGCGTCTCGCGATGTCGATTCTTCTCTTCGTTGGGCTGCTCAGCTATAACCAGCCATCAGACGAGGTCGAGAAGCGTTCGGATGCGCGCACATGGCTGATGTGGACCGGCCTGTTCCTGACCGTGGATATAGCTGTCGCATTGATCGCCTACTCCCCCTATGCGGGACACCCGGCGGTACGCTTGTCCATGGAGGGCGGTGCACTGGTGTTCAGCGCGCTGAACGTTGCGGTCATGCTCATGCGAGGGATTCACTCGCCGCTCATGCTTGTTTTCGGCATCTCGGTCGCGTGGTTTGCGTTATCGTCGCTCGCATTCATTCTGGCGGCACCGTGGAATCATATGTGGTGGCTCGCCCACGCGATCTTTGCTGGCGGGTTCTTGCTGCTCAGCTATGGCGTTGTCCAGGCTTTCCGAACGACGCAATCCTTCTCGACCATCTATAGCCAGGAAGAAATGATGGCCCGCCTGGCCGATTCGATGGCCGACACTCAAAGGGCGCTACAGCAAGTGCAGGTGAGCAATCAAAGGTTAGAACGCCTTGTCGCCACCGACCCACTGACCGGTGCCGGAAATCGGCGACACTTCCTCGACCATATCGGCGCCGAGATCGCGCGGGCCAAACGAACCGGTGCTCCATTATCTCTGCTGTCGCTCGATCTCGACCATTTCAAGGATATCAATGACTC
>NZ_AUGA01000216.1:0-1975 GCF_000426785.1 Bradyrhizobium sp. th-b2 | reverse complement strand
CTCCATTGGAACGGTCCTTCCCTTGTGGCGCCTCTCGAAGCGACCACGTTAGGCACTTTTGATGCCGGTTCGAAGGGCCGTTCCACACCATCAAAATTCATGACTTGATGTTGGCCGATCTGCGGCGACGAACGTGGGCTCGCGCGCGGTTCTATTTGGCGCCGCGTCCAGTCGAAGGCCTGGCAGACTTCCGGACGGACAAATAAAAGCCTTCGCGTTGATTGCTCGATCGCTGCTGCGGAAACGTCTTGCTTCGTAGCCAAGAGCTTCCAGTTTCCCGGTGTCGCATCAGCCGGGAGCCCATCGGACTTCCGGACATACATATAAAGCGTCTTGTCGAGCGTGTTCTGGTAAATTTGTAGCTCGTTGCAGATCGAAATCAACATCGCCGAGGGCGACCATCCTGCACCGTTCTTGCGCGCACTATGAAGTGACTGGTGCGGACGTTCGGATTTGAACCGAAGTTTCCAGAGTGGAAGTCTGGCGCTCTACCTTTGAACTCATCCTGATCCAGCGAGTTGTCGTAAATGCGACATCGGTTTTGATGGGTAGAGGTTGCGGGCTGGCCCAAATCTACCTGTCTTGCCGCCAATACGGCAGTGCGATCGAAAAAAAAGCGCAGGCAATGCGCATTGCGGCCGCTGGCACACGTCGTGCACACACCGTGAAGCGGCGCCAGCTAAGTCGGATCATTCGCTTTAGTTGCGAGTGGCGCGCGCCTCTTGAGGTGATATGCGATATAAACTTCTTTGTTTTGTAGCCGCAACAGCCTCGCTCGTTGCAAGCGGCGCCGCTCATTCGGCCGATCTCGGAGTCACAGTGAAGGCGCCGCCGGCTCTATGGAGGTGGACCGGCGGATACATAGGAGGGTCCTTCGGCGGGGGCTACGGCCGGACATCGTTCACTGACCCCTATGGCCCCTTGATTTTCGGTGACGTAGTCGACACCCCTCTGTTCGTGGCCGGAAGTCAGATTGGCTACAATTGGCAGAGGGAGCGCTGGGTTTTTGGCCTCGAATTGGATAGCAGTGGCGCAATCTCCGAGGGTACAAACACCTGTCTTGCCGTCTCCGGCATCATCGTGAGCGCAAACTGCAAAGCAGGTCCAGACGTCTTTGCGACCGGGACCGGTCGGCTGGGTTATGCCTTTGGCCCGCAACGGCCGCACACTAGCCTATCTCAGGCTAGGCGTGGCATGGCAGCACAATCGCGGCGATATCGTCAATAACAACGAACCTGGCGAGGCGCCACAGAATGCCACACATTTCGATGACAGTCGTTTCGGTGGCACAATCGGCGCAGGCATCGAGCAAGCGCTCACGCCAGAATGGTCCGTCAAATTCGAGTACGACTATCTGAGGTTCGGCGGACCAAGCGACCCCTCCAACACACAATATCCGCCCTCTTTGGTGGTCTCAGCCAATATCACTAGCCTGTCCAGCAGCTATCACGTCGGTAAGGTTGGTCTGAACCGGGGACGCCGGAATGGTCCGATCCACCGCTCTACGGGACAAAGCCGGCCGTTAGCGTTCGCGGTTTTGTTTCGCTTACAGGCACTCCGTCGATCCTGACGTCTCCGACGTCAGGATCGACGGACGATTGATGGTCAATAGCGTGGTCTTGTCAGGTCCCGAGCCACCCTACGAGCGCGATCAATGAAGCTTGCCGCACTTCGAGCGATACGTTGGAAACGGCAACACGCCGCACTCGATCCTAGAAATCTGACGCAGCGTCGATCTCGACGTACGGCACGGCAACACATGGATTTGCAGTCGGCGAAGTCGTCATAGCCAAGGCTTCTCTGTAAGACTACCGACCTGACAGAAAGGAATCATTCCGGAAGTCAGGCATAATCCACTTCGGTGCACAGTTCCCCGGGGCACACCCACAGCTATCCTCGGAAAAGGAACCCGTCACGGCTCCAACGCAACCTGCAAGCCCGCGTTGCCTCCAATATGCACATAACGGGGCCCGAT
>NZ_AUGA01000215.1:0-2013 GCF_000426785.1 Bradyrhizobium sp. th-b2 | reverse complement strand
GTACGCCTCCGGTGGAGGCCGCCTTCCCGGATCGGGTTCGAGCGTGAGATGGTTTGCGCATTAATTCGCAAACAAATGAGCAAACGTGACGACGGTTACGGTTCTGTGCGGTCCTGAGCGGCGACGGCGGAGGACGAGTGCGGAGAAGCTTCGGATCGTGGAGGAGAGTCTGGCGCCTGGGGCCAGTGTTGTCGAGGTTGCTCGGCGACACGACGTTCACCGCAATCTGGTTACGGCCTGGCGGCGGCAGGCGCGGACCGGTGTCCTCGCTTGCGGGGCCGAGCCGATGCAGCGGCAGGATGACGAGGTCGGTTTTGCGCCAGTCTCCATTGCGCCAGACCGGCAACCGTTGACCGCGCCCTCGGGAAGCTGCGGTGCGATCGAGATTGAGTTCGCGGCCGGGGCTCGGATGCGGATCACCGGTGCGGTTGACGCGGCGACGCTGACCGCAGTCGTGGCGGCGCTGACTGATGGACGGCCGCGATGATCCCGTTGCCAGCCGGCGTGCGGGTATGGCTCGCGACCGGCCATACCGACATGCGGAAGGGCTTTCCGTCGCTGGCATTACAGGTTCAGGAGATCTTGCATCGCGACCCGCTGGGCGGCCACCTGTTTTGCTTCCGCGGTCGCCGCGGCAACCTGCTGAAGGTGATCTGGCATGACGGCCAGGGCGCCTGCCTGTTCACAAAACGCCTTGAGCGCGGCCGCTTCATCTGGCCGAGCCCGGCCGAGGGTGTGGTGACGATCTCATCGGCGCAGCTCGGTTATCTCTTGTCCGGGATCGACTGGCGGCACCCACAAGAGACGTGGCGACCGGCATCGGTCGGATGAGGCTTTGAGCTTGCGGATCGTGATGGATGTGATTCCATCATCATCGTGACCACATCTGAATCGCTTCCGACCGATCTTGCCGCTGCGCATGCGATGATCCTCGCGGAGCGCGCCGCGCGCCTGGAAGCGGAGGCGGTTGCGGCGAACGCTAAAGCGGAAGCTGCCAATGCGAAGGCGGCCGAGGCACTGATCCGTTACCTCAAGCTCGAGATCGAGAAGCTGCGTCGCCAGATTTACGGCAGCCGCTCGGAGCGCAAGGCACGGCTCTTGGAGCAGATGGAGCTTGAGCTCGAAGAGCTGGAAGCAACCGCAACCGAAGACGAGTTGGCGGCTGAGAGGGCGGCAGCCAGGGCGCAGACGGTGCAATCCTTCCAGCGCAAGCGTCCGTCGCGCAAACCGTTCCCCGACCATTTGCCGCGCGAGCGTGTCGTAGTCGCCGCACCGCAGAGCTGCCCTTGCTGCGGCTCATCGAAGCTATCAAAGCTGGGCGAAGATATCACCGAGACGCTGGAGGTCATTCCCCGGCAGTGGAAGGTGATCCAGACGGTGCGCGAGAAGTTCTCGTGCCGGGACTGCGAGACGATCACCCAGCCGCCAGCCCCCTTCCACGTGACGCCGCGCGGCTTTGCCGGGCCGAACCTGCTGGCCATGATCCTGTTCGAGAAGTTCGGCCAGCATCAGCCCTTGAATCGGCAGAGCGAGCGCTACGCCCGGGAGGGCATCGATCTGAGCCTGTCGACACTGGCTGACCAGGTCGGCGCCTGTGCGGCGGCCCTGCAGCCGCTCTATCGGCTGATCGAGCGTCACGTCCTCTCCGCCGAGCGACTGCATGGCGATGACACCACGGTGCCGATCCTGGCCAAGGGCCAGACGGTCAAGGGACATATCTGGACCTACGTTCGCGACGATCGGCCGTTTGGCGGGCGGGCGCCGCCGGCCGCGCTCTATTACGCCTCGCGCGACCGGCGGCAGGAGCATCCCACACGGCATCTTCAAAGCTTCTCCGGCATCCTGCAGGCCGATGCCTATAGCGGCTACAACGAGCTGTATGACGCCTCGCGCGTGCAGGGGCCGATCATGTCCGCACTCTGCCGAGTAGGCGGGGGTGTTGCCATCCCCGCCCCTCACAGACCCGGACGAGCGGATTACCCGCATCCGGTTCTTCACGCGCAAGCTTCGCTC
>NZ_AUGA01000214.1:0-2028 GCF_000426785.1 Bradyrhizobium sp. th-b2 | reverse complement strand
AAGGTGGGCAACGCCGACCTCTTCAGAAATTCAACAGAACCCGGGACATCCCCGAAATTCGTTCACGATGGGGTCCGGATCGGCGCCGATCGGCCTCCCGCTATCTTCCAAAGTCACGAACCAGATCAATAGGTGGCCTCACGTCGCCCCGGGGGCGCATTCTGGGGCTTATTTACACTTGGGGCGGACACGCCGCGTCAGGAGAGGCTCCGGACATGGGCGACGCTGCTGGCCGCGCGCCCGATAGAGCTGGACCAGCGATTACTTTGTCCGTCGGACATCTCTTCGTCCGTCATCCGGGACGGATCGAGTAATTCCTCCTTGCCGCAAGCCAATCTCACAGGTTGCGTTAGGGAACCTACAAGGTTTGGCAGGCGGCTAACTCAACAAGCTTAGGTAACCTAACGGCCCCGGTCGCGCAGTACGGGGACATCCCATACGAAGGAGATCGCAGATGGCCTACGAGAACCTCGTCAATCAAAGCGGGCTGACGCTTACGATTTTGCTCATTACGCGTGTTGACTCGGAGCCGAACCAGTAACGGACCGATTGTGGCGGCGGCACTACCGGCGGGCGGCAGGCAGACGGTTGAGTACGGTAATACGCAGACTCCTTTCCTCAACGGGATCGTGATTTCCTTGTCTTTCGATGGGCGTTTTCGAGCGCCTCGCAGACCGTGACAACTCGCGGCAGGAGCCGGAATAATCTGCTGAACGACAAGGCCGACCCTGTCGGCGCCGCCGCCTGCTCGACGGGGTGCCCCAGATGGACGGAAAGCTCAAGCTCATGCCTCCGTCCACTCCCGTGCAGCGGTGATCGCGGGCGCCGAATTGTTAAATGGCCTTCCGGCCGCGACGCATCCTGGTTCCTTCATCTGGGTAGTACACAAGGACCGAAGGTGCTCTGGGACAGAGTATCCCTCGGGACCCCAAGAGGCTATGAAACGACCGCACGTCATCATGGGAGGCGGTATATGCATATGAGCACCAATCTTGCGGTACACGAACCGAGCAACGCGCTCCGGCTGGTGACACAGGCGTATATGAGCCTTCTCCTCATCGCCTTTGCCCTTATGCCCGCCCAGTTCATTGCCTATCTGTATTTCCAGCAGGATCCCACGCTAAAATTCGAGAATCACCTGTTTCATGAATTCGCGATTGCCGTCGCCACCCTCGAAGGGCTGTTCGTCACCTATGTGACGTGGCGTTGCTACCGGTCTTCAGGCGAACCTCTGTTGCGTTGGTTGACGCTGGGTTTTCTCGGCTTCGTGCTGGTCTATTCGCCGCACGGCGCCTTCACCGAGATGGCACACCGCAATATTTGGCTGTTTCTGCTCTATGGGCCAGCGTCGCGTCTCGCGATGTCGATTCTGCTCTTCGTTGGGCTGCTCTGCTACAACCAGCCGTCAGACAAGCGTTCGGATCCGCGCGCATGGCTGATCTGGATCGGCTTATTCCTGACGATGGATATAGCCGTCGCCTTGATCGCCTACTCCCCCTATGCGGGACACCCCGCGGTACGCTTGTCCATGGAGGGCGGCGCAATGGTGTTCAGCGCGCTGAACGTCGCGGTCATGTTCATGCGACGGATTCACTCGCCGCTCATGCTCGTTTTCGGCATTTCGGTCGGGTGGTTTGCGCTATCGTCGCTCGCATTCATTCTGGCGGCGCCGTGGAATCATATGTGGTGGCTCGCCCACGCGATCTTTGCGGGCGGGTTCTTCCTGCTCAGCTATGGCGTTGTCCAGGCGCTCCGAACGACGCAATCCTTCTCGACAATCTATAGCCAGGAAGAAATGATGGCCCGCCTGGCCGAGTCGATGGCCGACACTCAAAGGGCACTACAACAAGTTCAAGTGAGCAATCAAATGTTAGAGCGTCTTGCCGCCACCGACCCACTGACCGGCGCCGGAAATCGGCGACACTTCCTCGAGCATATCGGCGCCGAGATCGCGCGGGCCAAACGAACCGGTGCTCCATTATCTCTGCTGTCGCTCGATCTCGACCATTTCAAGGATATCAATGACTC
>NZ_AUGA01000213.1:0-2201 GCF_000426785.1 Bradyrhizobium sp. th-b2 | reverse complement strand
GCGGCCGCTTTGGATGTCGAAGAAATAGCGTTCCATGAAGCGCTCCTCTTCCTTTGCAGGCGTGAACGGCTCTCAGCCACCGGCGCCTACGGGCTGAGCCTCGGCCGGTGATCAAGGTATCACCGCCTCCTCTGGACGGTTCGTGCTCTTCGTAGAGATCCCGACAGCGGCGCGCCTCTCGAAGACCGGTGTGCGTTCTGTTCGGCGCACTTCGGTTGGTCTGCCGCTGTCGCGCTCGCGCGATGTCACGGCTGCGGCGGAAACGCGACGCGCATGCCCGCGAAGTCGACCGTTCCCGATGACGCCAAGGGCGAGTTTTGCGCGAGGCTCTTGTCGTCGTCGGTCCGGCTGCGCAGCGAGTTTCGCCGTACCTTGCCCGACGACATGGAGGCTTGGCCGGAAGCCGACTTGCTGGAGATGGCCGACGCCCTCGACGATCTCCCCCCATCAAGCGCGAGCCAATCGGACGCCATGAATGCCCTTTACCTAGGACAACCTGCGATGGTCACGCTCCTCGCGGGCCGTCTATCCGAGATGCGTCGTGAAGCTCCCCGCATCTCCGGCCTAGTGGCGTTCGCGAACCTCAATATCCGCATCGCCCGCCTGCGATCCCTCCGAGTTAGGAGCCTCCTCGCACTGGTCTTGGAGGCTTTATGAGCCCAGCGTCCGGATATCTGGTTCAGGTGATAGTTGGAGCCGTAGAGACCTCGATCAGCCCTGCTGAAGCGTACAACGTTGCCATCGTCCTTCCTTGGCTCTCGGAGTTTCTTGGCAGGATCGAAAAGAATTTTATTACCGCCGACCTTTTGGATCTCACCGCCTTTTGTCAGGAACGCGCGGAGACGCGCAGCGAGCGATCAATGGATCGGCTCATCGGGAATCTCCGGGTTGCATTCCAAATGCTCGTCAACGAGGGACTTCGCACCGACAATCCCGCCTTGCTCCTTCCGTCGCCGGCGATCACCGTGATCCCCCCGAACTATTCGATAGAGCGGTCGGAAATCGACGCTTTGATTTCGTGGCAGAGCAGTCGTCTTCAGCAGGCGCATGAATCAAGATGTCCCGTCGAACTTCGCGGTCTTGTTCTGATTTGTCTCCTTGCCGCCGGAATTACCGTGGCCGAATTGGTGCGTCTCGATGTCACGGATCGCTCGGCCACGGCGTGACGGCCGGGCACAACGACACGCGCGAACGCGTCGTCCACCTAGACGACGTGGCGTCAGCGGCTTTGTCGAAGTGGCTCGAATATCGAGCGAGTATTCCGGTCGGTGACGGAGCGATGTTTCCGACCTTCCGTCCACCGTGGACTCGACTTCCGCTGAAGTCCATCTCCCGGACGGTCAAAAGGCTGATAGAGGATGCAGGCCCGCGCTACTCCCATCTTACGGCCGGAACGCTGTACAGAAGCATGTACGCGGCAATCGTCGAGGACGGGCACGGGTGGAATTTGGCGATCGGCGCGGGAGGCCGCAAATCCGTACCGCACGTCATGCGACCCGCACCGTCTATCGAAAAGCTTGCGCTGATGGTCGAGCGATTTCATCCGCTCGGGTCCTCGGCCACGACGATTTCCGAATTTCAGGACAATGAATAGGCGATGATCAATTTGAAGAAGGCCGAGCTGTTAGCAACACGGTTCAAGGAGCATGACATGAAGAATTTGCGTTCGAAGGCAACTACAGTGATTTGGAACGCCGACATGTTTTAATAGATCGAACGGTTCGACGGAACTATTGATTTCCGATGAAAAGAGCGGTCGAACTATCGTTCGAACACCCATTGATTTGCGCCACGAAAGATCGGTCGTAGATGCATTAAAGGCCGCACTTCAAACGTTTGGCCCTCCTGCCGAGATGAGGACGGACGGCAGCTTATTCTTCTCTAGAACAGCAGTAAGGGACATCTTCTTCACGCTCGAGGTCACTCATACCGTTCTTACGGGCGGCAAGACTTTGGCTGAGAGACGTTGGGAGAATCGAGGCGCTGCTGTGCCGATCCGTCCATGCGGCTATTCCGCACTTGTACGCGCCAACCCGATATTTTTCTGACGGGGAAGCCGGAAGGTCCGGGCGGGAACGGCTCGATTTGAATGAACTCCCTGCCTCATAACAGACAGGGCGTGGCGTTCGACGCCGGCAATGTCACGCCAGCATGCCGGCGGTCGCGTCCGCAGTCATGCAACGCAAACGGTACGAGAGGCC
>NZ_AUGA01000212.1:0-2205 GCF_000426785.1 Bradyrhizobium sp. th-b2 | reverse complement strand
TTGGACACGGCATATCGCTCCTTCGGTGGAGAAGTGGAGGCGTCAAGCACCCCCACGATATGCCGCCTTCCCGATTCCCGCCGTCACCAACTTTCGGCTATAGCTCTCTGGACAAGTATCATTCCTGCTGCTTCGGGATCGAAGTCATCAGGAAACCGTGTACGATTGTCGTACTGAGCTCCTGTCGGCGTGGCTTCAGTCAAATCTGAATCCCGTAAATCTGCTCCTTGAAGCTGCGTTGAATCGCCAAGATTGCTCGGACCAAGGTCGGCTCCCGTCAGCTTCGCTCTTCGCAAATCAGCTTCCTTTAAGTCAGCTCCACAAAGCACGGCCGTCGAAAGATCGGCGCCGGTCAGATTTGCTCGAAACAGAATTGCCCAATAGAGATCGGCGTCCCTTAGGCTCGCACCTTCGAAATTCGCATCACTGAGTTCCTTGCCTTCCAAATCGGCCCTCGCGAGATTCGCACCCGGCAACTCTACTGGGTCCAAATCACTTCCTGATCTCGGGCAGTAAGTAAGTATCTCAGCGCCATCGCGATCGACAATTTTCATCATTGCGTTACCGCTGCTCCTGCTCCGCCCAAGATTAGTGCAGGCAAACAGACTTGAGGGACCAAAATACATGCGCCCACCACCACTGCTGCTCCAACTCCAATCATCGCCGGTGTCGACATGGGAAACGAGCTACCTCACAGTGGTCAAGTCGCGAGAATCATATAGACTTGCCCCATCAACAAATCCAAGCGGATCGGCTTGCGCATATCTTCCAATCGTCGGGTCATAATGGCGATGCCAATTGTAGTGCAGTCCCGACTTAGCGAGGCATGCAGACTAGCTAGCGGGCACGCTACGCGACGGAACCATCGATAATGCGCTCGCCGCGGCGGGTCCATCGAGCGTGGAATTGTCGGAGAAACACCCAATCTGGCAGCGCGATTGCAGGCCCTGGCGGAACCCGGCGCTGTCGTCATCGAGCCAAGTACGCACCTTCTGGTCGGTAAATTGTTCGACTACCGCGATCTTGGAGACGTACCGCTCAAGGGATTTTCGGAGCCAGTTCGTGCCTATGAGGTCACCGGAACGAGCGCAGTCGAGAGTCGCTTCGAGGCGCTTCACGCGACGGGCCTCGCGCCGCTCGTTGGCCGTGACGAGGAGATCGAGCTGCTGCTGCGCCGTTGGGCCAAGGCGAAAGCCAGTGACGGCCAAGTAGTTCTGATTTCCGGCGAGCCAGGAATCGGCAAGTCGCGTCTCGCTGCGACGATTGTCGAGCGGATTGGCCGGGAACCGCACACCCGCTTACGTTTCTTTTGTTCACCTCACCACACGGACAGCGCCTTTCATCCCATTATTAGCCAGCTCGAGCGAGCTGCCCGCTTGCAGCGCGATGACGATGCGCATGCCAAGGTCAACAAGCTCGGTGCTCTGCTTTCGCAAGGATCGGCTCGACCAGACGATTATCGGCTTATCGCGGACCTGCTATCGCTGCCTGACGTAGGACGATACCCCGCGCTCCCGCTCAGCCCACAGCAGCGGCGACAGCGGACGATTGATGCGCTCATGCGACAACTCGAAGGTCTCGCCCAACACCAACCCGTCCTGCAGATTTTCGAAGACGTACATTGGGCTGATCCGACGAGTCTCGACTTACTCGACCGCAATGTCGAGTTAATCCGGAAGGTGCCGGTGCTGCTTCTTATAACATTCCGGCCTGAGTTCAATCCGCCATGGGTCGGCGAGTCTCATGTCACGGTCATGGCTTTGGGTCGGCTCGGTCGGCGCGACGGCGCCGCGCTGATTGAGGGAATCGCTGGAGACCGGATGCCTCCCGAAATGGTCGGTGAGATAGTCGAGCGTACCGACGGCGTGCCTCTATTTGTCGAGGAGTTGACGAAGGCGGTGTTGGAGGCCGGTATCTCCTGAGACTCATTCTCGCCAACCAAGTCTCCAACAACTACGAGCCCCGTAGCTATGCCAACCCGTACCTCAAGTCGGTCAGGTGCTTCGACCTCTTTGATCGCCCTGACTATCGCTCGAGTCACTAAGGAAGCTGCCAGAGAGTCCGGAGCGGGATCGACAGGAACTGATCGTTCAAAGCTCGATCGGAACACCGCTAGAGCATTTTCCGACCGGAATGAATCGGGTGGGGATTCCCAAAACGGCGCGAGTCAGATTCAAGCTGCATGCTGGCGAGGGAGGCCAGCAT
>NZ_AUGA01000211.1:0-2262 GCF_000426785.1 Bradyrhizobium sp. th-b2 | reverse complement strand
CGGCCCATAGCCAACATCTCCCCGCTGCGGAGCGCGTTCGGTACGGATCCAGGCAACCGTCAGTTCCCAAGCCACCGACAGAATGATCGGTCCGAGGGGGTGAAGCGGACGCTACTGTTGCGTGTTCCGACTTCCGTGTTTGACCCATCAGAGACATCAGCCGCTCGGGCGTCTTGCGGTCGGTCAGGACTGGGTCCGCTATATCGCGCGATAACGGGAACGTGACCGATGCCCCGGCTGAACGTCTAGCCGCGTTGATCTGCGTCAATACGCGTGAAGGCATGCATTCATTGGTGAAGGATGGGGTGGGTATTCCTCAAAACGGAGAAGAGACTCATGAAGTATGTAAGAAAGGCAGCGCTTGCAGCTTCTGCCTTCGGTTGTGCAGCACTGTTCTCCTTTGGTTGGGCTGAGCAAGGCGGCATCTCGCTGTCAGTCGAGAGCGCCCAGGCGCGGGTTGGTCGCCCGCTAACCCCCGTGAGCGTTGCGGGCGTTGCGCGTCGTCAGAACCGACGGGCGGCCTACTACGGGGCAGGTGTTGTCGGGGCAGGCGTTGCAGCGGTCGGCACGGGTGCCGCTATCGCCGCCACGGCTGCGCCTAACGCTTGGGGAAACAACAATTGGGGAAACAACAATTGGCGCGGCGCTTACGCGGCCCAAACTGATCCTTACTTTGGGCAAGCTCACTACGTCCACAGGGCTTACCACGGACATAGCCCCTACTACGGTTATTCCGGATGGGATGATTACTCGGCGCGTAACAGCATTAAATGCACGCCGGGTGGCGCAATTAAACTTGACGACGGTCAGATGTATTTCTGTCAGTAGGGGCCCCACCTACGCATCGCGAAAGAGGCGGCTTTCTCGGCCGCCTTTTTGCGATCTGCTCAGACGAAAGAGTATTAATGATTGACCTAGATCAACACTCCGCCGATCTATCAGATTGCCTATAACAGTTGTCGACAATAGGCACACAGACCAGACAGCCTTTGCCGTCTACCCAATGTGACAACAGGGAGTAGGTGCAATGAGAGCTTTCTCACTTATCGGACTGCTGTTTGCAGCGGTGGTGTTGGCGACCGTTCCGGTCTCGCCGCAGGTGACACCGCGCGGCGTGGAGTTAAGCGTTGATCAAGCGCAGGCCATCACGTACCGGCGCGCCCGCGTGACTGCGCGTCGTGTCGACCGTCGCGATTTCCGCCAAACACGGCGCGCCGTGCGGCGTGGTGTCTATTAACAGAGCACGATGGGCAATGATGATGGCGCGGGCAAAGTGAGCCAGAACCGATTCCAGTCGCCGCCGTGCGGCTCGATAGACGACGAAACAGGACGAGCCCAAGGTCAATGGTTCGGGGCGCACCGGAGCGACCGGCATGCCACTGGCGGCATATTTCTGGAAGGTCGGAGCAGTGTTGCTCGCACTGCTCTTTGTTGCAGATTATTCGCTGCCGGGAGCCCCGACCGTCGATCAGGCGGCTGCGAACCGGCCGGCCATACGTATCCACTCGGATCGCAAATGGCCCGAGCGTGTTGACTTCGATACCCGATCGCCGGTGATCGTCGCCGCTGCGCCCGTGGCCGAGCCGACCGAGGTCGCAACTTCGTCGGATGTGACCGAATCGCCCGTTACCGTCGCACAGAGCCCGGGGGTGGCGAATTCTTTCGCTATGCTGCCGGATACACGCCCGCCTGAAACCGTCGATCGCAAGCGACAACGCAAGAAGTTGCATGTTGCGGCTCGACCGAGGCGAAACGTCCAGTCGCAGATGCTTCTGGCGGCACGACGGGGGCAGTTCGGCTGGTCCGGCTTCGGAACTTGGTGATCGGCGTCCGGTCGGGACCTGTATCTCGCTCATCATTTCATTGTTCATCAATATGCCAAGCTTGGATGCGGGACGACGGAATGAGTTGCCTTGGGACGTGCGGATTGATCGCGCCCGCAATACAGCGAGACCTTCGTCGAGCTGGGCGCGTCTAGGCAGACGTGTTGCCTCGCCTGAAGCTGCAACCACGGCAGCAGCCTGGCGGCGGTTCGATTGCGGTCGGATCGCCCGTCTGACGGGTTCTTCAGACATATTCCCTCCAACAAAATCGGCCGGCATTTCTGCCGGCCCAGTTTACGGGAAAAGTTGGAATAGGACGAGGTCAGTATCTCGCTGCGCCGTAACCGCCGAAGCGGTAGTTGATGCGCAAGGTGACCATATCGACGTCTTGGCTGATCCGATTGAGCGCACCGGCAACAATCGGATTGACGACAGAGAA
>NZ_AUGA01000210.1:0-2264 GCF_000426785.1 Bradyrhizobium sp. th-b2 | reverse complement strand
GCACAAAACACCAAAACCTTGCAATCTCAGAACGTCATTCCAGCCAAATTACGATTCCAGATCAGTCGCCTGGAAGCTTCTTAACGGGCGACTAAGCAGCGCGGGGATACCGGCGGCCGGGACGGCATCACTGAACAGATAACCTTGTCCTTCTGCGCAACCATTGGCCACCAGATAGGCCAGCTGGCCTGCGTCTTCGACACCCTCGGCCGTGGCCGTCAAACCAAATCCATTTGCAAGGCCAAGGATAGCACGAACGATCACCTGGCTGTCGGTACTGTCGTCGAGATGCGACACGAAGCTGCGGTCTATCTTGATCTTGTCGAGACGAAACGAAAGCAGCTGGCTAAGCGTAGCATAACCCGTACCGAAATCATCGAGCGCGATGCGGACGCCGGCTTGACGGAGTTCATCCATCACGGTCTTCGCAACCCCGGTCTTTTCCACGAACGCGCTCTCCGTAATTTCAATCTCCAGGCGGCTCGGACTGACCCCGGTTTGCCCAAGGATCGATAGAATGCGCTGTCCAAGCGCGGGGTCACGCAACTGAATCGGCGAAATATTGAAGGCAAGCGTAAACATCTCCGGCCACACATTGGCATCAAAACAGGCGCGGCGAAAAAGCTGATCGCCAAGCGCGTTGATGAGGCCAGTTTCTTCTGCAATCGGAATAAACACGTCGGGCGGAATATGCCCAAAAGTCCGGTTTTCCCAACGCGCCAGGGCCTCGAACCCGATGATGCAATTACTTTTGAGCGAAACGAACGGCTGGTAGTGCGGCTCGATAATATCGGCCGTTATCGCGCTGCGAAGCTCTCGCTCGATCTGGATGCGCCGCTCGACATGCATGTCCATCTCTGGTTCGAAAAAGCGAACACACGACCTGCCATCGCCTTGTGCGCGATAAAGTGCACGTTCTGCGCGCCTGACCAATTCGTGGAGATTGACGCCGTCAATCGGAGCGATGGCGATGCCAATTCCAACACCAAGCTCGGCTGACCCCGTCTCGATCGCGAAAGTGTCGCCGGCGGACGCCACAATACGGCGCGCCAGATTGGTGGGATCCTCAAAGGAGCTAATGTCTGGCATGACAATCCCGAATTCGTCGCCTCCAATCCTCGCCAGGACGCCATCCGTGCGCAAGACGTCGGCGAGCCTGTTGGCAAATTCGCAAAGCGCCTTGTCCCCCGCTGCGTGGCCATGCGCGTCCTTGATTCTCTTGAAGCCCCTAAGGCCAAGCATCAGAACGGCCACCTGGTGGGTGTCGCCGGCGAGGCCAAGGCACGCATCAAGTTTTTCATCAAACAGGCGACGGTTAGGCAGGCCGGTCAATGGATCATGTCGCGCCAGATCGCGCGCTTCTGCTTCTGCAATGGTTCGTGCTTTGGTTTCTCGGGCGAGATCTCGATAGCGGCGAACACTAAAGATTGTCAGCGCAACGCTCAGAAAGAATGCGACAAACATCATGAATACGATGGCGTCGAGTGCCGAATCCGCATAGCCCCGTCCCAGCTGAAACAAACGAGGGCCAAGCTCATAAACATGCGCCAAGATCGAAGCAAGAACGACGCCCCCAAAGAGAGCGATGAAATCCCTTGTGGCAGAACTACGCCAATCGAACCAATCGGCGCGCAATACGCGCGATCGTGGATTTGACAAACTCATCACAGTCGAACCTTCGCTGACGCCGGTTATTCCAGCAAGCTCTTACAAGTGGCATAAATGCACACTTAACACCAGGTTTTGTGCGGCGCGCCTGCTCAACCAGCTTCAGCGCGAACCTTGCGACCGCGAAGCCATTGTCCGGCTCGCGGCGTTGATGGATAAAGAGACTCGCTCGACCGCGTAAAGCAAGATGCGATCTACGTGGTTCGCCGCCGCGATTCCCGGTCACGACCATGTTGCTCGTGCAGCCTTAGGCTAAGCGCGCGAATGAACGAAGCCTACGCGGCAATCACACGATTGCGACCTTCATGTTTTGCGCGATAGAGCCGCTGATCTGCGACGTTCAGCAATCCGTCAAGCGTGTCTCCATCGCGCCCGAGCTCCGACACCCCAACACTGATGGTGACGCAGACCGACGGTCGGGCTTCGACGTCGAATGCAGTGCCTTCAATCGTCGATCGTAGGCGCTCGGCTACCGCGCAAGCCGTGTCGAGCGTCGCTCCCGGCAGCAAGACCATGAATTCTTCACCGCCCACGCGCGCGACAGAGTCATAAGGGCGAATTGCCTCCAGACACTTTCGCACAAATGCGCGGAGCAC
>NZ_AUGA01000209.1:0-2322 GCF_000426785.1 Bradyrhizobium sp. th-b2 | reverse complement strand
CTCGGAGCGACCTTCGCCCCGGTGATGAACAGGCGATGCAACTTGCCGTCTTTCATTGTGGGCTGTGCGGTGACACGAAGGGTCGCGCCTTCGTCGAGCGCCTTCGTGTAGACGTTGTGGGGCTCATCGAGCACCGCATCGGCGATCTTGCCGGGCACGATTCTGTTCTGCTCTAAAATCTCGATGCGGCATGCACCATTGGTTTTGAAAACGCCGTGGATTTTCACGTCATAGGTGACGGGCTCCGCCAAACTCAGTTGCTCAGTCGACCGCAACACTTCTGCCGCCGGCTCGTCGATCACAGACGCATCGCGATCGTCGCCGATCTGTAGCAGGCGCACCGTGCGCCCAACGGGCTCGGGGATTTGCCGGATCGATGCGCGGTTTTCTCGGTGTAGTGCGTTGATGATCTTGTATAGCGCGGCTTTGTCCTGCATTTGGCCCTGCAATACTTGCCGCGAGAACTCGACGTGCTCCATCGCGAGCGAATGGATTTTATCGACAGCGTTGTCTGTGCTCTTCTTTTTGCCAAGCGCCTTTTCGATCACGGCTTCAATGACGAATTGGGTCAGTCTCTTGCCGACCGTCATCAGGATCGGCGTGTAGACCGGCATCTGCCCCGAGGTGACGACTGCGAAAATCTCTTGGATCAGACCGTTTGTTTTGCTCGGGCCGACGCAGAAGCGGATTTGATACGAACGCGGGTCGTGCGTGATCTCTTCGTGGAAAAGCTCGTGGCAGATGCTGTTGGCGAGCTTCGTGACGCCGATTAGTGACTTGCCGAATTGCTGCGCATCAACGAGATGCTGATCGGCGAGTAGTCCTCGATAGGTGATTGGTATCGCGTCAAAAAGCGGCTGCTGCATCGGCAATGCGTCCCGACCCGTCAAAAGGATAGTTGTGCCTTGGGCGAGCGGCTACCGCAAGGTGCCCTTTCGGATAACCAGCGACCCCAGCGCCCTGCCCGACCAGTACAAACGTTCTAGAGACACGCGTGGCGAACGGGGATAGGGTTACAACCCGAACGGGAGCTGCGCGAAGCGTGACGGGAGAGCTGACCGAACCGATATCGAGCAGCGGCCTTCCGTGCTAAGCCGGCTTAGCTGTGTGGAGCGTTGGCGGAGGGCGCGTTTCGATCGACTGCTCGGCGATCCTGTGCGGGATCGTGACCAAGTAATCCTTGCGGCTCGCCTCTATCTGCAGGTTAGTGCGCTCCGCATGGCCGCCGAGCGCGGGATCATCTAGGTCAGCGCGGCCGGATTTACGTTAAGGGCGAGTAGCCGGTATGCTGGGGCTCCCACAAGGGCGGCGCTTTCCTACTGCATCCGGTGTAACCGGGACTGATCTCTTATTTCGACCCCAAGCGAGGGCTCGGCTTGCCTATGCGCTCATCGCGGAGCGGGCAGGATGGCTTTTTCCGGCGTTAGCCAGAGGGAAAATTTCAAACCAAATTTGGGCTAAGCCCGTGCCGCAAGACAGCATTTCGAATGACGCACCCCGACGGGCAATTGAGTGTGTTGGTCGAGCGAGAAAGATCAAACCATCCCCCTCAGGAACCGCTTGGTTTCCGGTAGAATGCCGTACCGTACCAATGTGCGGCATTCAAAGATTCAGAGAAAAATGGACTCTCTGGCAGCTTCGAGGACTCAGTTTTGGAGCGGTCGGCGTTCTTAGGCGCGCCGGAAAATGCAACAAAAGCGGCGAGTTTTCGAGCCTTTCTCCGTTTGGAAGTACGAACTGGCGGAGCGAAGTGGCGGAGCGAGGAGGATTCGAACTCCTGGTACGGTCGGGTCGCAGTCTTGGTCGAATTAGTCTCCGCCCGGTCGCTCCCCAAAATGGGAACTTCCGGGACAAGGCGGGAGACTTTCGGCGGTCTGGTCCCAGAAACCCTAGATGCCGAGGTGACGGAGACCCATGCAGCCCACAGAAATCGGCCATTTTAGGCCAATTCTCATGCTTTTCCAGGCACTTGCCTGTTAGCGTACACTGGATGGCTGGCGACGCAGTACTGATCGGACCTGTCTCCGGGCAAATTCCCTGCAAACAGGGAATAGAGGGAATCTGGCGGTTTTGGTGGCTCGGAGAGCCGCCCACTTGCTACAAAACGCTGTAGTGCAGCATCTTTTTGGGCCAATTCCCTGCGCCAACTAACAGGGAATTTTATCGGGCGAACAGGGTATCGTCGGGATCCGAACAGGGAACAGTCGGTCGCGGGGTAACCTACTGAGTAAGCGTCCATTTCTCGCACACTTTTCCTGCGGCACGGAAGCACGATCTGTTCTCGTTCTCGATTTGCAAATGAGGAGAACGAGATGGCGGACG
>NZ_AUGA01000208.1:0-2330 GCF_000426785.1 Bradyrhizobium sp. th-b2 | reverse complement strand
TGGAGCCGCGCTCTGCGCCACGCCTGCACACGGCGGAGGCGTGGCAGGATGGCCGGCCGCGCGACAGTGTCGATCCGCTCAAACTTGCTCGCCACGGCGGCTTTCCTCCAAGTCGTAGCCTAGCGCAGCTCGCGCTACGCATGGAAGAGGGTCCCGTGATCCTACGGACTTGGCCGCCACGGATTTGCAATCCTCCCATTATTGGGAGGTGGCTACTAGGCGTGGATGCGTAGAGTAACCGCCTGTCTTGAATATCGGACGAGTGAGATGGCAGCAGGATGGATGGTTTCAATCGGCGTTCCCAAAGCCGACGGCAAGCTTCGATATGTAACCTATGCGGTCGCAATGGCCGATGCGACAGAAGCCGTAAAGGCTTCGTTGGCGGCCAGCGCGGGCGAAGCAGCGATCTCGAATTCCGAACTACGCGAAGCTGACTTGAAGGGCCTCGGCGTAGGAGCTGGCGAGCTTGTGACCATATATGATGATCGGAATGATCCGCTGATCTCACGGACGTGGAGTCCTGATACCGGCTAGGATCGAGCCGCCCCAATTCTCAAGGCACCGCTGACCAGAGCCTTTCGGGCCGCGTGCGGTCGTTTGGCACGCTCGTTGCTGGGCTTGGTTGCTTGGCCCCGATGTCGCGGGACACCAAATCGTCAAAGTCAGAACTGGCGCGGGCGGCCGCGATGGTATTGCCAGCGACCCATCATAGGTTTCTCTCGGCAGAGATAAAGCGCATGATCAAACACCGAATGCTTTTCAAGCAAGCAAAGCCCTTACTGACCGTCTGTTGGAAGAGGCGGCGCGCTTAAGGAACTGCGCTGACCAGATGCCGGCATGCCCAAAGCGCGATGCGATATTGCGCAAAGCGCGGGAGCATCAAGTGACTGCCCACATGGCAGATTGGATTAGATCGTCCGGGATTAGGTGCCCAACTTAGCCGGCGGCCCTCATCTTACCCCGTGGAAGCTTCAACCCGAGACGCGATGAAGGGTGTGGTGGTAGTCTTCCGTGCGATGCGCGCCGATCGGGTGAAGATTGTCGTCTGAGATGGCAGCGGCCTTGTGATGTACTGGAAACGGCTGGATGGCGGCGGCTTCAAATGTCCTCCCATCGTGGCCGGCGTCATGCGGGTGAATGCCGCGCTTCTGGCCGGCATGGATTGGACGCGCATGCACGCGCCTCGAATCTCTCAGCCGAAAGCGCTTTGCGTAGGACATAAAGTCTTCGCTGCATCGTGGCGCGAAGCATGGCAGACTCGGGCCAATGAGTGATTTACCTGATGTGCTGCCGAGCGATCCAGCCGAGTTGCGTGTCTTTGCCGCGGCTCTACTGGATCGCTGCGCCAGGCTCGAGCGGCTGCTCAAGCTTGCAAAAGATGCGAAGTTCGGTCGATCGTCGGAAAAGCTGGACGCTGCTCAGCTTCAGCTTGGTTTGGAGGACATCGAAGAGGCCGTCGCGGCTCTCGAAGCAACCGAGAATCACGCCAATCCAAGAACCTGCGAGAAGAGAACTTCCAAGCGCGGGGCCAATCGTGGCAAGCTGCCGGAGCATTTGCCACGCATCGTCGAGACCCTGATGCCCGCTGCAACCTGCTGCCCGTGCTGCGCAGGCGTCCTTTTTGAAATTGGGAGCGATGAGAGCCAGAGGCTCGGCGTCGTACCGGCGCAGTATCGCGTAATTGTCACTCGCCGGCCCAAACTGGCCTGCCGCGCTTGTCATGGCGTCGTCCTCCAACATGCTGCGCCCGAACGATTGATCAAGGGGGACTGCCCACGGAGCGGCTGGTCGCGCATGTGATCGATGCCAAGTATCATTGGCATTTGCCGCTTTATCGCCAGGCAGATGTTGGCGACGCACGGCATCGCCATCGACCGTTACACGCTCGCCTTCTGGGTCGGCTACGCCGCCCAGGAGCTGGAACCCTTTTGGCATGGTTTGCGCGAGATTTTGCTCGCCTCTTCGAAGCTTTGTGTCGATGAGACCCCGGCGCCGGTATTGGATCCGGGGCGCGGCAGGACCAAAACCGGCTACTTCTGGGCGCTCTCGCGCGATGACAGGCCTTGGGCCGGATCTGACCCACCTGGCGTGGTTTACGCCTATGCACCAGGCCGTGGGGCCGTTCATGGCTTGAGGCTGCTTGAAGGATACCGGGGCATCATCCATTGCGATGGTTATGAGGCCTACAAGACCATGACCCGAGAGACGCGTGCGGACGCCCTGTCCGGTACGCTTGCCTTCTGCCGAGTAGGCGGGGGTGTTGCCATCCCCGCCCCTCACAGACCCGGACGAGCGGATTACCCGCATCCGGTTCTTCACGCGCAAGCTTC
>NZ_AUGA01000207.1:0-2400 GCF_000426785.1 Bradyrhizobium sp. th-b2 | reverse complement strand
ATGCGATCGGCATAGGCTTGAACCTCGACCGGTCGTCCGACTGCGCTGGCTGCTACCGAGTGTAAATTCGCTTGCAATAATGACCCCCTGAGGGGTGGTTTTCGCGTCCAATAAAGACCCCCCTTTGACGTTGTGTGTCAGCGTCCTTCCCTTTGGCTTCAGTCGGCCGCGAAGGGCTGATGGGGATGATTGGCGTGGACAAGATCGGCGAGATACGGCGCGCCTATTTCGAGCAGGACCGCTCCATCAAGGAGATAGTGCGCACGCTTTTGGTATCGCGCGCGACGGTGCGCAAGGTCATTCGGGGCCACAAGACCGAGTTCAAATACGCGCGGGGCGTTCAGCCGACGCCTAAGCTTGGCGACTGGGTCGAGGCTCTGACGGAGATCCTTGGAACCGAAGCTAATCTGCCGAAGCGGGAACGCCGCTCGACGCAGCGGCTGTTTGAGGAATTACGTGGGCGCGGATATGACGGCGCGCACGACAGCGTGCATCGCTTCGTCAAGTCCTGGCGCGACGAACGCGCCCGGGTCCCGGCTCATGCCTATGTGCCGATGAGCTTTGCGCCTGGGGAAGCCTACCAGTTTGACTGGAGCCACGAGACGATCACGCTCCAGGGCTTGCCGCTGACGGTCAAGGCGGCGCACATGAAGCTGTCGCACAGCCGCATGCCGTTTGTGCGCGTCTACTTCCGCGAGACTCAGGAGTTGGTGTTCGACGCGCATGACAAGGCGTTCCGGTTCTATGGCGGGGTTTGCCGGCGCGGCATCTACGACAACATGAAGACGGCGGTCGAGGCGATCTTCGTTGGCAAGGCGCGCCGGTATAACCGCCGTTTTTTGCAAATGTGCTCGCACCATCTGATCGACCCGGTGGCCTGCACACCCGCCTCGGGATGGGAGAAAGGTCAGGTCGAGAACCAGGTTGGCAACTTGCGTGACCAGATGTTCCGGCCGAAGCCTCGGGTCAAGAGTCTCGCCGAGCTGAATGCGTGGCTGGAAGATCAGTGCATCGCCTACGCCAAACGAACCAGGCATCCGGAGTTCAAGGATCGGCCGATCTGGGACGTGTTCCAGGAAGAACGCGCGAGCCTGATGGAGCTTCGCGGCCCCTTCGACGGGTTCGTCGAGAAGGCCGTTAGGGCCAGCACCACTTGCCTGATCATGGCCGATCACAATCGCTACAGCGTCGATGCGCGCGCCGCCGGCCGGATGGTTCTGGTGCGCTCCCATGCCGAACGGATTGTCGTCTTGCTGGGCGACGAGGTGGTCGCCGACCATCCGCGCCACTTCCGGCGTGACCAGATCATCTACGATCCCTGGCATTATCTGCCGGTACTAATGAAGAAGCCCGGTGCCTTGCGCAACGGCGCGCCGTTCAAGGATTGGGCTCTGCCACCCGCCCTGACCCAGGTCCGCGCCAAACTGAAGCAACACGCCGACGGGGACAGACAGTTCGTCAAGGTGTTGGGCGCCGTGCTCGATCACGGGCTCGCCGCGGTCGAAAGCGCCTGCGCCGAAGCGCTGGAAGCGGGCCTCGCTAGTGGCGATGTAATTCTGACCGTGCTGGCACGCCGACGGCAGCCCACGCCGCCGCCCAGCATCATTACGCCCGACGCGCTGCGCCTGAAGATCGAACCCGCGGCCGATTGTGGCCGCTACGACAGCATAAGGAAGATCGCCTGATGGAACGCCATGAGATTCTGGAAGCCATGAGCGAACTCAAGCTTTACGGCATGCGCGCCAGCTTCGATGAGATTGCCGGTAAGGGTCTTGCGCGGCGCGATGAGATCTATCCGCTGATCGCCAGCCTGATCCGGGCCGAACGCACCCACCGGCAAGCCCGCTCGACCAGCTATCGTATCGGCGGAGCCAAGTTCCCGGTTCTCAAGGACATCGACAAGTTCGTCTTCGCGGACACGCCTGTCGATGAAGGACTGGTGCGTGAACTCGCCTCCGGGGGCTTCCTCGACGCCAAGCGCAACGCAATCTTCATCGGCGGCACCGGCACTGGCAAAACCCATCTATGCATCGCCGTGGCCTCGGCGGTCATTCGCGCCCGCGCCAGAGGACGCTTCTTCAATCTGGTCGACCTCGTCAATCAACTGGAGCAGGAGAAGGCCGCCGGTCGTAGTGGCCGGTTGTCCGAGAAGCTGTTGCGCTACGATCTCATCGTCATCGACGAGCTCGGCTATCTGCCGTTCAGCCAGCCTGGCGGCCAGTTGTTGTTCCACCTGATCAGCAAACTCTACGAAAACACCTCGCTGCTGATCACCACCAACCTCGCCTTCGCCGATTGGCCGCAAGTGTTCGGCGAGCCGATGACTTCATGATGCCTCCTTCTTCGAATGCTTGGTGCGTCGTACCCGATTGCGCAGCTGACTGATTTGTTCGTCTGAGA
>NZ_AUGA01000206.1:0-2437 GCF_000426785.1 Bradyrhizobium sp. th-b2 | reverse complement strand
CGCGGACCCATCATCGATTCAAGTCTCCCGCCCACACCGACAGAATGAATCAGTGATCTCCTTCGGATTCAACGGTCGAGTTTTTCAACACAATACAGGGCAAAGCGGACGCGACGTTTATAAGTACACGCGTAGCGAAGCGTTGCCCGCCGTCTTCGGGGTACGACGTTGGTGGGTTACGCCGGAGCCGTCATCGCGCCGCGCTTTTGCGCGGACCCGGTGGGCTAACCCCACCATACGGACCATCGTGATCCCGCTTAGATCGTTCGCACCTTCGATGACTTCGCGGTCTTTGCGCGTTTCACCGCGGCGTGAATATCGTGCGCCGCGTTTCGGCTGCGCTTCTTCGCGTCCAACGCCGCGTGCCGCGTTTTGGCGCCACCGCGGTGGGCGGCATTTTCCTGGCCATCGATCGGCGCCAGATGCGCCGGGTCAAAATCGAGATAGGGGCGTGCGACGCCAAACTCCTTGCCATGCGCGTCGACCCATTTCCAAAGCTTTTCCGACGATCTCCAACGGTCGTCGCGTGTCGCGCCGTCGATGCTGACGATGTCGGCCGCGAGCCCATGGCCGTAGCCGCCACGGAGGCTGCCGCCGTGATACGACCTGTTGCTGGCCGCCTTCAGCCCGCTTGCAATCGACTGGCGGTAGTCATCGCGGAAGGCGCTGGTGATGCCGGGCGACAGGCCGGCCCGTTCCGCCGCGAGAAGCGCATGGAAGAGCTTCAGCCTGAAACTCCGATCGACGCCTCCCATGACGTAGTCCATTATGGGCATGCTGGCTCTTTCGGCCGCCTTGGTGTCCTTCCAGGCGAAATCCTCATCGACAAGCCTGGTGAAGGTTCTGGTGACCGTCACCATCTTCTTCTTTCTCTTTACCGTCACCTCCCTCTGCTCCGGCACCTTGATGGTGTCCTCCTTCGGCGTCCTTTGATAGAGCGCCCACAGATAGCGGTCGATGCAGGCGTTGACGTCCCAGCACTCGTCGAGGATTTCGACGGAGTCCACCGCTGCCTTGACCCCGCGAGGCTCCGGATCCGGCGTGTTCGCTGCCGGCGTCTGCCCCGGTTGAGTGTCCGGCGGGAGCGCCGGATCGGTCAACGCGGCCGCGACGACAGGTTCCGTCTCGTGTACGGTCGGCGCAGCATTGGTGGTCGCCACCGCTTCCTGTTCGCTCATGGTCACCACTGCATCGGGGCCGTCGACGGCAGCGTTCGACGTGGCAGTTGCTGGTGATGTCGCGGATACGGCATCGGCGACAACATCAGGAGCACGGGAATCATCGACTGACGCACCGGTGACTGACGCACCGATCTTCTCGACGCCAGCCGCACCGAACGCCGCAAACCACGAGAACGACAGAACGACCGTCCCGCCCAACACCGCCGCCCGCACCCGCCGCGAGTTCATCATCCCAGCCTCCACGGGCTCCTCGGGAGCCAGATTGCAGCATGTGACGAGGCGGATTGTCGGCTCAGGGCGCGGTCGCGCAATGGCGAAAGAAGGTTAACGACGCATCTTTCTGACCGATGTTGCCCGAATGCAACTCGCGCCCTGGTGGCACTTTTCTGACACCGTCGAATTGGAACGGCGCCGAAGGTTCATCTCCCGGCGAAAGAGGTGAGACGAAACGGACATTGGGTCGCGGCGCAAACGAAAGCGGCTTCGCCAATGTTATCGGCTGTCGCGCCACGCATCTAGGTACGAGGGCACCTTCGCACTTCTTCAACATCCGCCTTCGATACGCCAATGTCGGCGAGCAGCCAGTCATCAAGTTCAAGAAGTTCCCTGTATTGGTGCTGTCGTTCCAACCACAGTGCTAATCCGGCCAGCCACGCAGCCGGGATTCTCCGGGGCCCCCTAAAGGCCGGAAAAGAGGCTGAAGCTGCGTCGAGAGTATTGGTTGAATTGTTGATCGTGCTGCCGCAAGGCATGTTTCACCTCCTCAATGGAGCGAAACAACGCTTGGCTGCGGGAGCTCATCGGGCGGTTGTGAATGGCCCGAGTGGCTTCTGTACTACAACCACCCTTGCTGCTCAATGGTCGATCTGAGGATCGCCAAAGAGACTCGGCATACCCGTGCTCCGTACCTTGCTGTCGCTCGCCGACGAGGTGATCGAATGAGGCCCGCTATTTGCTGCGGTGCATGTGTCGGTTGTTGGCGCATTCTGACCTGCCGTTCATGCTGAACGATGTCCGTTAGTTGAGGTGGAACGGAAAGTAGTCCGAACGCGCTCAAACCAACGCGAATGACCCAGAACTGGCGTCGACGGTCAAGGAAGTTGAAAAATTAATGCGCCGCACACCTCTGGCGATTGCGGCCCGTTAGATTACTTCGCAAGCCCGGATCATCGGACATCGCCTCGAAGATCCGCCACCAAACACCCTTGATGCTCCATCGACTGAAGCGCCGGAACACGCTGTTCCAGTCCCCAAAC
>NZ_AUGA01000205.1:0-2523 GCF_000426785.1 Bradyrhizobium sp. th-b2 | reverse complement strand
CCGATGAGTAGTGGAGGCAGTGCGGTGCGGTCTAGGATCGGCTGACGGCAGAACGCGGAGCTGCCCAGCAGGGTGGTTGCGGCGGTGAAGGATGCCAAGGCGCGGAGGGGGCTGGCTTAAATTGCAGAGGTTTAGGAAAAATTGAATTGAGCTGCCGATCTGCAAACTCTTGCAGATGCGGGCCTGCGGTCGGGAGTGTTTGTAATTCCGGACAGCTCCAAGCGCTGCCGAAAGGCAGCGGACAAGCAAACCGGCACCGCATCCTCTGGTCTGGCGCGAGGCCGGCGACCACCCGACGCGAGTTCGTGGTGTTAACTTCAGAGGGACGACTTCAAATCTACCAGCCTGCTTAGCGCCTTAGCAACTACTCTGACCTCATGGAATGGCAATAACCTGTGACCGCGCCAGCGCCTGCATCAGGTGCGTTGCCAGGGCCCCAGCGGGAAGGGGGCTTTGCGATTTGCCCGTCGGCTTGTGAGGTGCGGGGATAGTGACTGTCGCCATCTTCAAGAAAGACCGCGACGACGAAGAAGACTTCAGGCATGTAACTTAATCGTCGAGCAAGGGCTAAAATACAGGATCTCATCAAGGCGCCTCTGCCAGATAGCAAATCACCTTGGAAGAACGGGGATATCGTGGTCAGCCCAAGAGGGGCTGATCCCTCGACGGTGACTTTGACCGACCGCATACGCCAGGCGCTGAAGCGTCATCTCTTTGTGCAGCCTTTCAAGGTGGTTGCCCGCGTGGGGTCGACAGGAAGTGATGAAACGGTTCTCGAACCCGATGACAACATCAAGTCAAACAACCTCGACGTGGTCATAACCCCACGCAGAGACGGCGAGCTGTTCCTTTACGTGAATGACTCGATTTGCCGTTCGACGGAATGTGTGGCTCAAGCTTCTACGATCGCCACGACGGAGAAGCCACGATTGAGGTTCGTCAGGTCAATTAGCGCTGGTGTTCCCATGAGGTTGATTATCCTTCTCGGCACGCTCGCCATCGCATTGCCTTTTGTTAATTGCCCAGGCGGCCATGCCATTAGGAAACGCCGTCTCCTTGCGTCTTCTGGAGCGACCGACGGGGCACGGTGATTCGAAATATACCGTTCCGCCTGAGCCTGCGAAGGGCGATCGTCTCGAAGCTGATACGTTGTTCGAATGGGTCCAAGCGCAAGGACGATCAGCGAAGGGCTATGCGCGCCACGTTATTTCGCTCGACATCGCCTATTTGGTATGTCTCGGCTTGTTTCTAGGTTATGCTAGCGTTCTTCGTGCGAGGCTATCGCATTGGCCTCCAATCTTGTTGAATGTACCCGTTTGGGCGTTTTGGCTTTTGCCCGCAGTCTATATTCTCTGCGACCTCACCAAGGATGTCCTTATCCTCGTGATGCTCAACTGGCCGCCTCGGCCATTCGAGGCGTCGCTTTCACTCTCCTCGCGGGCATGCGGGGCCTTAAAATCATCTCCGTCGGTCTGGCTTTCTCGCAGGTGCTGTTGCTTTGCCTCCTGTCGTATGTCTCACCCGCAATCGCCGAACGCTAGACCCAGCTTGGGAAATTCCAATCGTCGGCCGCGCGAGGGTCTAGCAAGGTGGTTGGCTGACGACGGAAAGTTGGAACCCGCGCAGCCGGCCTATGCGGCTTGAGGTCCATGACCCAAACGATCGTTTTCTCCTGCAGTCCGATACCCCCAAACCGTGTCGGTCGAAACTTCCTCCACGTTCTGAGCGGCCTGCAAGCTGCACTTGCCCGTGAGTTTGCGTTCCGCCCCGGGACGCGGCTCTTCTTTCAGCGCCCGCTCCAGATTGCCTTCCACGAAGCGTCGCTTGGTGCGGTACACGGTCGAGCCGCTCACGCCGACGCTCCTACGATCTCCTCGTCGCTGGTCTCGGCATCGGCGGCCAGCAAAATCTGCGCTCGCTTGAGCTTGCGGGACGCATGCTTGCCGCCGCTGAGCAGCGCCCTCAGTTCGGTGCGCTGGATGACGCTTGAACGCGCCGGCCTCATCAGACGGCAGCCAAGGACACCTCGCAGCATCGAGGTCCTCATTGATCCGAAACTCCTGGCGGAGCTAATCTGACTGCCGGACCCAACCTGTCAAAATCACTGTGCAGAGCCACTAGTGAGAGCAGCCAGAGGCCCTGAAATTCCAATGCAGCATTAAGCTGCCCCGTCTACACGGTCGTTGAGCCACAGCAGCTGAAGTTGACCGCAAAGCTAATCGCCGTGCCTTGATTGGTCTGAGCAAGCCAGCCAGTCATCGCTTGGGGCACATTGCCGTCGGAGCTGTTGCTTGCGTTTCGTGTAGGTGCCAGACGTGCTCCGGTACTCTGACCGTAGCTGTTGACGGTCAGAGTTGAGCCATATTGGTTGGTCCAGGTCCAGGTGGGTTGGGCATTTTCTGCTGCATCCAATAGCAGAACGCATACGGATGCCACGTAGTGCGTCAGTTTCCAGATTTCTTGAGACATCGTCGAATCCATGTGATCCGAAATAGGAGAACCATACAACCGATTTTGGACGAC
>NZ_AUGA01000204.1:0-2609 GCF_000426785.1 Bradyrhizobium sp. th-b2 | reverse complement strand
TACGCCATCGAAGCCATGGTCCGCGGCTCATCGCCGGACATCCGGCTGGCCGCGCGCAAGGAGCACTCGCTGCCCATCATAGCCGCGTTAAAGCCTTGGTTCGAGAAGCAGCTGTCGATGATCTCCAGCGGTTCGACGCTCGCCGAGGACATCCGCTACGCGCTCAATCACTGGCAAGGGCTGACCCGCTTCCTCGAAGACGGGCGCTTCGAGCTCGACACGAACCCTGTCGAGAACGCCATCCGGCCAGTCTGCCTGACCAGAAAAAATGCTCTCTTCGCCGGGCATGAGGTCGGGGCTGAAAATTGGGCCTTGCTTGCCTCGATCGTTGCCACCTGCAAGCTCAACGACGTCAACCCGGCCGCCTACATCGCCGAAACACTCGAAGCCATTATCGACGGCCATCCCCATAGCAGAATCGAAGACCTCATGCCGTGGCGATTCCGCAAAGCGTCAAGCCTGCGGCCATACGGTGGCGGCTAAGCGCTTACCGACGATCGCAGGTGCTGCCATTCTTTCGAGCGCTCCCCTCTTGCCTGGTCGGCATGGAGGCTTGTGCGAGTGCACATCATTGGGCGCGCGAAATCGCGGCGCTGGGGCATTCGGTCCGCATGATGCCACCGGCCTATGTGAAGCCTTATGGTGCGCCCCGACGGCGCGCATTACCAGTGGAGGAAGGATCCACCCAGAGAATTGTCGATTGATCTGGTAGCTGACGAGCGGTTTGGACGAGCAATCGGACGGATCGAAGCCTCGTGACAAAGGTCGCTTTTGGCGGCCGAGCAATCCAGCGGCCCGTAACGTGAGTGAAGCCTGAGCACGCCTCGAAAGTTACGATGTGAATGCCGACCCGATCGTATGGCGGGGAAGGCCGCGCTGACAGGGAAGCAATCGACGCATGCACCTGTCCGGTTCACCGGGGTAATGGGCACGGCACGCCGGAAAGGTAGTGCGGGTAATCGGGGGAGACCCGTCTTGGTCGAAGGTCGCGCCTTCAGCATCGAGTAGTCGATGGACCGGACGGGAGTCGGACAGGGTCGTAGTACTGATGAAACCGGGTAATTCCGGCGGAGGAAAGGACCCTGACTTCAGGTGCGCTTTTGAAGATGGCGAGGGAATGGGTCGATTGGCGATGAGCCTACAAACGCCCGATAAGATCAGGAGCCTTCAGAGAAAGCTTTATTGCAAGGCGAAGGCGGAGCCTGCCTTCCGTTTCTATGTGCTGTACGACAAGATCTGCCGCGAGGACATTCTGAGCCATGCCTACAAGCTGGCCCGCGCCAACGCGGGTGCGCCAGGAGTGGACGGAATAACTTTCGAGCAAATCGACGCGTCGGGACTCGAAGCATGGTTGGCCGGCCTGCGCGATGAACTCGTCACGAAGACTTACCGGCCCGATCCGGTGCGGCGGGTGATGATCCCGAAGCCCGGCGGCGGCGAACGTCCACTCGGTATGCCAACAATCCGGGACCGGGTCGTCCAAGCTGCCGCAAAGATCGTGCTGGAACCGATCTTCGAGGCGGATTTTGAGGACGGTGCTTATGGATATCGCCCGCGTCGTAACGCGGTCGATGCAGTCAAGGAAGTGCACCGGCTTGTGTGCCGGGGCTACACGGACGTTGTTGACGCCGATCTGTCGAAATACTTCGACACGATCCCGCATTCGGACCTCCTCAAATCGGTGGCCCGACGCATCGTTGACCGGAATGTGCTGCGGCTGATTAAGTTATGGCTGCGAGTACCGGTCGAGGAGCGGGATAGCGACGGGAAACGGTGCATGAGCGGCGGTAAGAGCAACAAGCGTGGCACGCCACAGGGCGGTGTCATCAGTCCGCTGCTCTCCGTCATCTACATGAACCGGTTCCTGAAACATTGGCGTCTCAGCGGTCGGCGTGAAGCATTCCATGCCCAGGTTATCTCCTATGCCGACGACTTCGTCATTCTCAGCCGCGGCCACGCGGAGGAAGCATTGACGTGGACGAAAGCGGTGATGACCAAGCTTGGGTTGACGCTCAACGAGACTAAAACCTCGGTGAAGAATGCCCGATTGGAAAGCTTTGACTTCCTTGGGTACACGCTCGGACCCCGCCGCTTCCGCAATGGGGGACGGTGGTATCTTGGCGCGGCTCCGTCCAAGAAAAGCGTGCTGCGGATCAAGAGGAAGGTCAGCGTACTGCTGACGCCGGGCAACAAGGGCGCTTGGCCCGAAGTACAAGCACGACTGAACCGCCTTCTGCGCGGCTGGTCCGCTTACTTCAGCTATGGCTCTCTTGCTACGGCTCATCAGGCCGTTGATCGACACGTCTTCGACCGCGTGCTCGCCTTTCTGCGCAGACGACATAAGACGCCAGGACGTGGCGTCAGACGGTTCTCTGATCAGATCCATGGGAACCCTGGCGTACTTGAACCGCGTGCGCAAAGTGTCGCCGACGTGCGCCTTGTGACAAAACCTGTCGGAAAGCCGGATGCGGGAAAACTGCACGTCCGGTTTGATGAGCGGGGAGAGGAAACGGAACGCGCAACAAGCGCATCACCGCGCCTCTCCTCGACTCTACTCAAACGAAATAAGACCGACATGGCTGATGCAGAAGCCATTTGTGAGGCTGTCA
>NZ_AUGA01000203.1:0-2643 GCF_000426785.1 Bradyrhizobium sp. th-b2 | reverse complement strand
GTGTTCGGCGAGCCGATGACTTCATGATGCCTCCTTCTTCGAATGCTTGGTGCGTCGTACCCGATTGCGCAGCTGACTGATTTGTTCGTCTGAGAGCTCGATCTGCCATGGCTGACCTTTGGCTAACTGACGACCTGCCAGCAATCCGCGCGCAAGATAATCGAAAACTGTTTGCGGGGTTAATCCAAGCTCAGCCGCTGCCCCCTGAATCGAGAAGCTGCCGTCGGGCCAGCGCCTGGGATTCTTGTCCACGCCGTTGATCTTGACGGTGGGAATGCCCCAGCGGGTGCGCAACAGCCAGACATTCTCGCCTTTGAAGGCGCAGCCTCGGGCCGCGACGAAGCCTTCTTGATTGAGTATTGCCGCGATCTCGGCATCCATTTTTTGTTCAGCATTCAGCTCGACGATCCGTTGCCGCAACCGATCAATGTCGATGTAATTGCGGTAGGTGTGAACGCGCCGTTGCACGTGATGCTCGCTGGTTGCACCGGTCTGCCAGACGATCTTGAGCCACACCTGACCTCGGGTCCGCTTCTGATCAAGAACGACTTCGCGGATCACAAATCGCAGAATGCGCTTGCGATCGGCTGCCGACGTGGTGGCCGCGTTCCAAATCCGCGGCAGGTTCTCGCCGAGCGCTTGTAGCCCTGCGCATTCCGCCGGGCCAATCAGAAGCGGCTCTTGCCCGCGCCAACGCGCATGCTCCTGCTCGACCGCCTCTGCGACACGCAGCCTCTCTTCCCAAGCCCGCTCAAGTGAGCGCGCCACAAGACGGTTCTCGGGCTCTACGGCGTCATACTGGCGCCGAGCGCGCTCGGCCTCGTAGCGGGCGCGCTCCACGCGAAGCGCCCACTGGCGCTCGAGCTGACGGCTCTCCTGCTCCAGTTGGCCCGCGGCTGCGAGTGCGATCTCAATCTGATCCAGCACCAGGGCGTCGAGGACTACCCGTTGGACCAAGGCATCAACCGCTAAGGCCCGGACTTCCTGGCACAGTGCACTGCCTTCCTGATCCCGATCCGACCGGCAGCAATAGACCGGATAGTCGGCATTCGGGCCCGTGTAGCGCATGCTCATGCGCCGTCCACAACGACCGCAGACCGCAATTCCTTGTAACAGGGCTGCCCCCTTGCGTGGCACGCCAGCGTGTCCTGCCTCAAAGTGGGCGACGTTATCTGCCAGTCGCCGCTGGTTGGCCATGAACTCCTCCCAGCTGATATAACCCGGGTGAGCAGAGCGGAGGCAAACCGCCCAGTCGGCGATCGCCACCTTGACCGTTCCCGTCAGCGATCCCGGCCGGCATCGGCTCGGATCCTTTTGCCGTCGGCCATAAACGTACGCCCCAGCATAGGCCGGATTTTGAAGGACGCTAAGGACGCGTGCACTATCTGGCGCCCGCCAGACGATCTCATGTGGAGATGGTCCAAGCAGCGGTCGAACCGGCAAGGACAGTCCGTTCCTGTCCAAGTAACGCATCACACGGCGGGCGCTTTGCAATTCCTGGAATTTGGCAAAAACGAGATGAAGACGGGCCTGCACCTCCTCATCAGGATTGAGAATAATTGTGCCGGCGCGATCATAGGCGAGCCCGGCTGGCAGGGGCAGCCGCAGTTCGCCCCGCGCCGCCTTCTGGCGTTCCCCTTGGTGAAGGCGCATCCGAAGCTGATGCAACTCCGCCTCGCTCATGATGCCGGACAAGCCCAACAGCAGGCGGTCGTGGTAGGCGCGCGGATCGTAAAGCCGCTCGCCATCCGCAATGAGCACACCGAACACCGAGCACAGTTCGAGCAACTGATGCCAGTCCCGGTTGTTGCGGGCCAAGCGCGAAGCGTCGAGGCTCACCACAAGACCGGCGTTGCCAAGGCCGATCTCGGCAATGAGCTTCTGGAAGCCATGACGATCCACACCGCCAGCACCGGATTTGCCCAGATCCTCGTCAATGACCTGGACGCGCTCCGGCGGCCAGCCCAGACCGATGGCGCGATCGACGAGGCGGTACTGCAGCTCCGTGCTCTCCTGATGCTGGCGCACCTGGTTCACGGATGACTGCCGTACGTAGACATAGGCCAACTTGGCTCGGTGCGCAGTCGTGAGCCGCTCGTCAGCGACGTTCAAGCTGATCAGCACGACCCAGTCCCCTTCCGGGCGTGCCGGGAACCGCTTGCATCCGCCGGAGCAGCGTGGCGAGGATTTGAGCGATCTGGGTTTGCGTCGCGGTCGACAGATTCGGCCACAGGCGCGGAATGTCGTCCGTCGGACGGCCGGGTGGATTTGCCAACGTCGGCATGGGTCGATACGCAACGCGACCTGGAAGCGGTCGGTGGGTCATCGCGAATCACCTTCTCGTCAAGAAGGCTCAGACTCGCGCTCAAATGTTGCATCAATGGGATCAGCGTACGTGCGCTGATGCGCGGCAGATCGGCGGCGTTCGGACCAGAAGTTATTGTCTCGGCAAGATCGGTCGACGCGATGCGAACCGCCCGCGGCCGGCCGTCCGGCAGCGCGACAACGACATAGGCGGGACCGCGCCCCGACCGCTCCTTCAGCACCTCAACCCGGTGCCCAAAAAGAAAATGATGCGGGTCAGTGATCGTAACGTGAGACACGACCCGCTCGAGAATAGGGGTACTTCGACGTGTTCGGTGA
>NZ_AUGA01000202.1:0-2665 GCF_000426785.1 Bradyrhizobium sp. th-b2 | reverse complement strand
GCGCGTTGCAAAGTACGGGTCGTCAGGCGGTGAAAAGCCGAAGGCAATCCCGCGCGCCTCGTCAGAGCAGATGTGCGGCCACATCAAGCGGACTACAAAAAGCACTCTCACGAATAGGACGGGTTAGACTGTCGTGAGACACCTCGCCGCAAGTCGATCACCTGCGCCACCGGAGATTAAGCGCGTGATCAAGCGCGTGCCATGAATTCTGCAGGTCGAGGCGGACTGAAGGGACGCATTGCAACGTACGCAGGTCGGAAAGTCGACAAAGGCGACACAATTATAGTGCAAACGGCCGCCTATTAGCTGGCACGAAGAATGCAGGCTCTCGGTAGCCCAGGCTTCTCCTCCTGGGTAGGTCCAGCATTGCAAGTTGAGGCTGTGGCTAGCCACCGAAGTTAGCGGCGCGTGACACAAAGGGGACTACGCCTGCTCGCGCGGGACACCAGCGGGCGCCCCCGTCACGTCGCCGCTAACTTCATGCGATCGCGCATAGCGCGTTGAAGTTACCCGCCTCGGAATTGATGTGTGTGGATGAAAGCCAGACGAGCCGACAACTATGAAGCGTAAAACGGTTGGAAGACATGTGCTTTGGTTCTGGCTCATTCGATCGCTGATCTGCCACGCCGAGCTGGCCACGACGAGCAACAGTGTTCGCGCCAACGACAACGCCCTTGTCGAACGGGTCAGGTCAACATGGCGAGCGCAGGACGGCGAGACCATAGAACAAATTACCTCCAAAGTCTCGAAGGTGGCGCAGTTCGTCACTCAAACGTGGGGGGTCGCTGAAGGAGTTGACCGAACTGAATACGTGTATCTGTCGTGGACAAGGCACCACGAGCGTGCATCAGACGAAGTGTACGTTATCACCTGGAAGGTCGCATCTGACGGAGGCATTGAAGTGGCGTCGACATATGCAAAGCCCATTGAACTGGGCTGGCGCGCCTTTGCGCTCTCGCTGATCGCCGGTGAAATCGCAGATGGCGAAAGGACCGCTAATCTTCACTTTCTGCATGATCCGGCCAACTTCAACTTCGTGACGACGGCGCAAGGAAAGCTCGGCAATCTTCTGCGGCGCGGCCGCTGCAGTATCATGGAACCCGTTGTGGTGGATTACGTGCCGAAGCCGAATGAGAATGCGACCGATAAGGGTGACATGTGGCGTGTCCTGCTTTTGGTGAACTGTAACATTCCAGGGCCGCGCTATTTTACCCGCAACGGGGTCATCACCTTCGAGAAGCGGGCGCGACGAGATTGGGAGCCGCAATCCTTCTTTGCCAAGCGCATCGCGGCATTTCCTCCGGGCTCTTGGTTCGATCGCATAGAGCCAGATGAACATGACGCATTGGAGAAGGCGCGAAAGGCCTCGGCAAATGGCCCCACAGATCATGATCCCAGCATAACTCCTTGAGACTGAGCGTCACGGAGCAGCCATGCGGTCTGCACTTAGCGCATTCTGTTACTCACGCGGACGTAGATGGCCTCCTGCCGGTAGAGCGGTTGGCCATCGGCATATTTGGCGACGGCGATCTGGGCTAAAAGCGCTTCCGTCGGAATGCCTCCTTCAATAATATGGACCGGGGCCGGGCCTGGATCACGCCGTCCTCCTTCTTGACGGCGCGTAACGATCACACGGAACTTCACCGGCACCACATCCAGACGCTCTGACACGTCCTCGCCGATCAGCACCTTCTGCTTGACGGCATGCTCAGCCAGCTCTTCCGGCTCAATGACCGTTTCGATCCGTTCCAGATGGGGCGCAAAGCCCTGGCGCCGACGCGGTGCACGCTTGCCATCCGCTTGCTCACGGCCCTCGTTGACCTGGGCCTTGATCGCAGCGATGCCGGTCTCGATTTCCTCGAAGACAAAGGTCTGCTGTTCATCGTCACCGTTCGCAGAGCCGAGCTTTTCCGGTTCGTCGGCCGAACCGGGCGCGGTCGAAGGACCTTCAGGATCTGCGTCAGCCGCTCGATACGCGCATCGGCATCGGCGTTGCGCGCCCTGATCGGCGACTTCGCTCTCCAGAGCATCGGCGCGGGCCGCCTCTCGGCCATCGCAAGCACCATGGCTCTCAGCATCTTTACGTCATTCGGGAGGTTGTGATCGGGCGGCGTCATTGACCCGACCAGAGCACATTTTGCCCCGGTTCTCTTGCCTTTTCAGCCCACTGATTCACTTCGCCGCAGCGCTTTTACCCAACAATCTCCGGCGGCTTGACCGCCACGGTCCGGACCCGCTTCCAGTCCATTCCATCCACCAGTGCCATCAACTGCGCAGGATTCATCTGCACCCGATGATGCCCGATCTGCGGCCAACAGAACGTCGCCTTTTCAAGACGTTTTAGAGGCACACGCCGGAGCCATCCCACCATACGATCTTGATTCTATCGGCTCTTTTGGCCCGGAATACATAAAGCGCACCGTCGAACGGATCTGAACCGGCATCCCCGCACAAGCGCAACAAGACCGTCGATACCCTTGCGGAAGTCAACTGGATGGCTGGCGAGGAACACCTTCACACGAGAGGGGATCATGCCGAACGGACCGCCCGGATCACCTGCTGCAAGTGCGCCTCGTCAACATCGACGCCGGCGCGCACGACTACCTCGCCCATCGCAATTTCGATGCACCTGTCACAGACGCCACCACACCCTCGCAACCCGAGT
>NZ_AUGA01000201.1:0-2676 GCF_000426785.1 Bradyrhizobium sp. th-b2 | reverse complement strand
GCCAGAGCCACGATTACAAGCGGCATGGCACTACGACATTGTTTGCGGCGCTCGAAGTCGCCACCGGAAAGATCATCGCGGCTCATTCAAAACGCCGTCGCCGCGTCGAGTTCCTCGACTTCATGAACGGCGTTATCGCGGCCTTTCCGGGCCGAAAGCTTCACGTCATCCTCGACAACCTCAACACCCACAAGAAAAACGAGCACTGGCTCAAGGCCCACCCCAACGTGCAATTTCATTTCACGCCGACAAGCGCGTCCTGGCTCAATCAGGTTGAGGTCTGGTTCTCGATCTTGCAGGGGCAGTCACTTAGCGGCACCTCCTTCACAAGCCTCAAGCAGCTTCAGGAACACATCAATGCCTACAACGACAAAGCCGAGCCCTTCGTCTGGACCAAGAAAAAGGTTCGTCAACGCCCCTTCAAAGGCCGCCGTATCACTCAGCTCTGATTCCGGGTACTAGACGCAGATCTCACGCGGGCCCACACTAATAATCCGGCGGCACCACCGGCGGACGATCCTGATGGTCTAGGAGCCCAACCTGTTCCAGCACCGAGTGAATAAAATGCGGGGCGCCCGCCTCGTGGGGAGACAGCCCATAGAATTCCTGCGCCGCCATCGAGACCAACTGCTCCTGCTGTTCCCGCGGAATCTGCTCTAGGGCTTCCCTCGCTTTTGCGGCGAACTCGGCCGACACTACCTGAGTTTCCAAAAAGCGATCCTGTTGGGTCGGATTTCGGCGCAACTCCTCCAGCCACCCTGCTGTGTATTCGTCTTCGTCCGGGTGGACGAGAGGTATCAGTCGCTCGACGCGATCTTTCAACCACAGGGCGCCGTCCTTGTCGATACTCAGGTCCTCTCCCTCCACCTGGACGTTCGCCCACGCGCTGTCTTTCAGCCGCACCGCCGGGCCGTTCGACCAGCCGTCCTGCACGATGGTCGTCTCTCCATCGCGTCCGTTGCCGCGGCGTAGCTCGTTCCATGCGTGTCCAGTTCGCGTGGCCGAGATGGTGTGATCGGCGTTCAATTCCATAATTTCCACCTCGCCGCCTGCATTCACGACCGATTCACCATCGCGCAAATGCGGCGCGTGCGAGACTGCAGCGAGGCGCGCGAATTGATCGCAAAAGCCTGCGCCCAGCGCGCCCGCCAATGCCATCTGGTTGTCGCGATCGAGGCCGCGGTAGGCCAGACGTGCGCCTACGACGTTGTGCCCGTGGGACGGCTCGCCATCCGCGTGAACGTTGCCGCGTCCGTGCCTGAGGAGCAGGCGAACGTCGTGCACTGTCTGACCGGCCGCGGTGATCCGAGCGGGGCTTCTGACCGGATCGCCAGTCATCATGGCCGCAATGAGGTAGGCGAGTTGCTGCATCTCATGTCGCTGTAGTGCCACACCGCGTCGTTGTTGCAACGTGTTCGGCGACGTTCCCAGAGCGACTCGGGGAGCCATCGCGGCCGGTTCCGATGCCGTCGCAGCCGGTCCCGATGCCGTCGAAATTAGCGCGGACCATTGGCGATCGCTGGCGCCGCTGTCGCTGCGGGCCGTTGAGTGCGAGGCGCCGTCGGCGCTCGAACTATCATAAGGCGAGCCTACTCCTGAAGGCTTTGAACAACAAATTCCCACAAGCAATCTCCTTTATGCTGATGAAATTTCACTGCACCAATGCCCCTACAGAGGAGCTCAGGCGGCACCGTTAAGCTAACGGATTGGAGCGGCCGGGATATCCCCTTCGCGCCCGGCACGCGGAAAACGGAACATGATAGCCTTCATGCACATTCCCTTTAGTCTATCTAGACTCTCATTCCGCCGGTCCTCCGCGGAAATTGAGCGCCCGCGCCACGTACCAAGAAAGATCATCGTCGGACGACTCTGACTCGACACATCCTTCGTCTTCGTCGCTACTTCGTTCAACGGGATCCTCGCTCTCGGCTTGAAGATACAGCCGGGGCTTGTCTGCCCGCTGCCATTCACCCTCGTTGTTCATCGTTATCGCCCAACTGATAGCTGAAGTACTTCGAACCCGCCTCGTCATCTACGGTCGCACCGACTCTAGCGACAATTGCGGTGCGCTCAGCTTTTGAGGACACGAAATCCAAGTACTCTTGAGGATTATTGGCTATGTGCCTGACGTCGACACCATAGAAGTCCCTCAACTCTTGCCTGAACTCATCACTGTCCATCTCGTAGATAGAAGGTTCAGCGGTAAGGGAACACGGCCGTGTCGCTGACGACGAACTAGTGCCGGTCAAGCGATTCCGTAAACCTCTGATTATCTGCTGCCTGCTCCGATTCATCGGCATGGCCTGCGCTTGTGGGTTGGCTGGATGAACCAGTGATTCTGCTAACCACGCGATTCGCTCCTATCGACTGATCTGCGCTGTAGTCAATATCGGTCTACTTAAGACTTGCTAGCAGGGTAAGCGAGCAATCTGACAACAAGCTGACGAGCCTTCCTTCGACGGCGCGGCAGTCTGACGCTGTGGCTGACGGAAGAAGCCTTGGCCGGCAGGCAGTCGCTTCGACGCACGACGCGTGGCGGCCGACCCGCTATTCCGATCTTGCCATCGAGACGGTCCTGACGCTAGTACCCACTTTTCTTGGAACGTGAGTCGTGATTCAAGATATGGATGATCCCCGAAGCAAGAGAAGTCCACCTTTCGCGGAGAGACCGCAAGG
>NZ_AUGA01000200.1:0-2683 GCF_000426785.1 Bradyrhizobium sp. th-b2 | reverse complement strand
AAGCCGAAGGCAATCCTGTGCGCCTCGTCAGAGCAGATGTACGGCCGCATCAATCGGGCCCAAAAGCCGCACTCTCACGAATAGGACGGGCTAGATCCTAAAATGGACGTTTGTGCGGGTCCTTCGCCCGCCGAATCCGCGCTGTATCTTGGTCAAGGCGTGATTGCTCGCTCCGCCGCAGCCGGCCTGCTTGTATGACGCCATAGGTGTAGGTGAGCGCGGCGCCCAGCAGAAAAGCACCTATGAGCCATAACACCATCAGATAAAAAGCCTCGCCCGGCACGGTCGCTCCTGTGGGTTGGTTCCCGGGCAAGTCCTGGCCGTGCGAGCAGTTCCTATCGGCTGATGCGCCTAATGTCGCGCTTGCGACTCCACTTCCCTGCCCTCCGCCTATATTGGACTCATTGAGTATAGGTGGAGTTTTTGAGTATGGCCCCGCGCGCCAATTGGAAGGGCTTTTTGCGGCTGTCGCTTGTGACGTGCCCGGTCGCACTGTTTCCGGCGACGTCTGAATCCGACAAGATCAGCTTCAACCAGATCAACAAGAAGACCGGTCACCGGATCAAGTATCTCAAGGTTGACGCCGACAGCGGCGAAGAGGTCGCATCAGACGACATCATCAAGGGCTACAAGGTCGACACTGACCAATATCTTGAGGTGACGAAGGACGAGCTTGAGAACATCGCGCTGGAATCCACCCGAACCATCGAGATCGACGAGTTCGTGCCAAAAAGCGAGATCGACGATCTGTACCTCGTTCGGCCCTATTACATTGTCCCGGACGGCAAGGTCGGCCACGATGCCTACGCCGTCATCCGCGAACCCATCCGCTCGCTCGACAAGGTCGCCCTCGCCCGCGTGGTGCTGACCAACCGCGAACACGTCATCGCGTTAGAGGCCCGCGACAAAGGGCTGATGGGCATGCTGCTGCGCTACCCCTACGAGGTGCGGGATTCATCCGAGTATTTCGACGACATCCAGGACGTGAAGATCACCAAGGACATGCTGGATCTCGCCAAGCATATCGTCGAGCAGAAGTCCGGGCACTTCGAGCCCGACAAATTCGAAGATCATTACGAGCATGCCTTGCAGGAGTTGCTCGACAAGAAGCAAAAGGGGCAGCCGATAGCGACGGCTCGCAAGGCCGCCCCGAGCAATGTGTTCAACCTCATGGATGCACAAGCAGAGCATCGACGGATCATCCAATAAGTCGGCGCCGGCGGCGAAACCAGTGAAGGCCAAGAAGGCGAAATCCAAGCCTCGCCGCAAGGCCGGTTGAGCGATGAAAGATACGGTCGAGTGGCACTCGCCATCTGGGCTCGATGCCCAAGCCATTGAGGCCCTTGCCAAGGCGCGATCCCTGCCGCCAGGACAAGCTCGCACGGAAGGAAACTTGCCGGCGCTCTTCGTGCGGCGGCCGACAAAATAGCCGGCCCTCGGTTGCCGCGCCGTGGCCGCCCGCCAGGCTAATCATGCCAGTTAATCTTTTCGAACCTTGTCTTCCAACTCGCGCGCCCGTCGTGAGGGAAGCGGGTGAATGCATTCCAGCGGCTAAGGCAGTAATTGATCGCCTTGGTCGTATCGTTGTTCCTGGAGTGCTTGGCGCGCTGCTCGCGTAACCACGCCTCTGTTCAACGATAAGTGGACGGCTAACTACCGATTATTTGACGTAGCCGACACCCCTGCGCTGCCGCCGCACAGCTACCTCTTAGACTCAAGATAAGTGGTCCATGCAGCGCTGGCTAAAGGCTGCGACGTTTGTTGAGCGCATGTCTTTTCGACTTGGGCCGCTATCGCCGCCTCGTCAATCTTCGCCTGTGTTTGATCGCTTGCTGCAGCAACGTAATTGAGTCCCGTCCAGAAACCGTAGATCCAGGTGGTCCCCTCTAATCGACGCGCTTGCGTAGACCGCCAGTGGACGCAACTCATACGCCCTATTCCGATCATATCGACCGAAACTTTGGCATCTTGCGCTGAGACCAGGCAGGCCGGTGCGGCAAAGACCAGCGCCCCAATCAAAATTCGTTTTATCATGCGTCAAATCCGGGCCTCCCTACATCATCATTACAAATCAGGCCGTAGCGTGACGGTTGATCGCGGTTGGAAACGACGGTTCGACGATCCGATACCATCGTCCCGGGGGCCGCCAGCTTGTCACGCTGCAGGACGCCAAAAACTACGCACGCCCTAGCTTTCTTCCTCTGGCGGTACTTCCGGAAAATCAGGGCCGTCGAGGTAAGCTTCAAAACTGCCCGGTTGCGCGCTTTCAAAATCGTTCTCAATTGTCACGACTTACAAGTCTGATTTGATGCGACTGGAAATGGACAAGGGGTCCTGAAATTGAAAGCACGTTGCAGCGCGGCACCGGTATGCGCCGTCCTGACGGTTCTTTTTGCAAGCAGCTTGCTTTTGAACGGCGGTCTCAGGCGACGCCCGGAATTTCGGTTGTACGAGGTCGGTCTCGCCCGTCCATATCCAACACCACGCAAAGTAATCGCTCCGTGTCGTTTTTGTCACATCCGGCAAAGAAACGACCGCACGAGCACCAGCTTTGATACAGCGTTAATTGCCCTGTAGCCGTTAGAGGGTATCGAACATATGTGTCACGTATCTTGCCGTCGGGCCGTCCGCGTAGCGCGGCAAGAAGGTGAACTGGATCCCATTGTCGGTGAGAACCGTATGG
>NZ_AUGA01000199.1:0-2687 GCF_000426785.1 Bradyrhizobium sp. th-b2 | reverse complement strand
CCATGCTGGCCTCCTTCCCAGCCAGCATGTTGAATCAGAAGCCTTCCGATTTGGGAATCCCAAATCGATTCAAGCTAGACCCATCCCGCTCTAGTGGTTCCTTACGCGGACCATAGTGACGAAGTTCACGTCACGCCTCAGAAGGTGCCCGGCACAATCGAGCATGCAGAAGGGCAATCCTTCGTACTGCACTATCGAGATGTAGGCGGAAACCTTAGCGTTCGCGCGATTCGCGTTTGGAGTATCCGTCACACGGATTTTGGAGTGCCAGTCCTGGTCGCAAGGTGTCATCTTCGCAAAGCAACGCGCTACTTCCGAGTTGATCGCATCGATGCTGTCGCGGATTTTGATGGAGTTGTGATCGAGCCAACCAGCAAATTCCTTAGCGAAACGTTTGGCGTGATCTGGCCGCCATCTGACGCGGAGATTGAAGCGGCCAACGAATTTAAGATGAAGTGGACTCGATTGAGGGCCATGTGCCGCGAAAGCGGCGGGTTGCTCTTAACCGCCGTTGGTTTGGCTGACGGAGAACTCATTCCAGATGAGGTCGGAGTTATACTTGATTTTATGGGGACGTGCTGTGCTCGTTCGCAGTTTGAGTTGAACGGAAAGGATGAGGATCGTTTGCGTCTCTACATTCGCCGGCTTCGGCCGACCACAGAATCGATAGATCGCGCAGTCGAACATCTCGCACGAGGCAATTCAGGTCACATGGTCGCCACGCTATCGGCATGCGCAAAAGTGATGGAGGCGGATGGCAACATAGACCCGGAGGAGATCAAAATGCTCGACGGATTCTCGCGGTCCATGACCGGGCTTCCGTTGCAATATCCATAACGGCGAGGAACCGTTCTTGCTGCCGACGCAGAAGACCAGCACCGTCTTGAAGCCGGCGTTTCGATCGACGGGGCCGGACCAGTAGCGGAGGAAATATGCGGGTTTCGGCGCCAGGGCATGCCCGATTGATTCCGCGGCTGCGCGGGAGATGCAAATTATCAAGTAAGTGCCCATCGGCGCCGTGACGGCAGCATGTTCTCGATTTTGACGATGTCGCGCAGCAGCTGCATCTCGGTCGCGTTGAGCCACGATCGCAGCTCTCCGTACTCGAGCAGATTGTCGACGTCAGGAATGCTGCGGATCTCGGCGAGACGACCTAGCTCGAAACCATCAAGCAGCTGCGCCAGGCCCGCGCCAACAAGGCAAAGGACGGCAAAACCGCGCTCGAGCAGCTCAACGCGCTGCAGGGCAACGCCAATCCGACCGAGGCCGAGACCGCGCAGGTCGGCGAGCTCGAGACCAAGGTCGACACGCTCGAGGCCGAGGTCGCCGAGCTCGACAAGCAGATCTCGGCCGAGGAAAAGAAGCTGCGCGCGGGCCGTCGCGAAAGAGGCGGCTGTCCTGGCGAAGGTCAAGGGCTATCAGCCGGCGGAGATCGTCGGGGAGATCCGCCAGGGCGACCGGCACGTCATCCTGTTGAATGATCCCTCGGCGCCGGTGCCGGCCGGCAAGGTTGCCTTGTCGACCATGCTGCCGCTGACGGATCGCGATTTGATGCCAGGGAACGGGCTCAGCAGCTCTACCGTTCAAAACGCTGATCCCTGATGCGGTCCCCGAGCGTGGCGCAGATAAACGCGATCGACCGCAAACTGTCATCGAAGGCGCCGCGCCTGGCCGCGATGCCGCCGGCCGAATTCGAGGCCGCGCTCGATCGTCACCAGGAGGAAATGCGCGCCGGCGTCGGCCGCGATCGCCGGCGCCGAGGTCAACATCATGGGCGTCGACGACGCGACCAGGCGAATCCGGGGGCAGATCATCGCATTCGAGCTGCAGGTCCGCGGCTAATGGGCAAGGTGTTCGACGGGGCTGATTATGAGCGCAAGCTCGACGCCGCGCGCAATGGGATCTCGACCAGTGAGGAGGCCCGTTTCGTCATCACGGGCGACCTGGCCGGCCTCAACGCGCGGAAGGCGTTCCAGGAAGCAAAAGAGCGCGCGCTGATGAAGGCGCGCAAAAAGATGCTCGACCGGATCGAGCAAGAGCAGGCGGACCACGCGCTCAACGATTGGATTCCGACAGAGGTCGAGGAGATCGTGACCGGGCCGAATGATGAGATCGTCTCGGTCGATGGCTGATGCGCATCGTTTTCCGCTATCTGGCGATGCAGGACATCGTCGATTTCGCGCTCGAGACGTTGCGAGAGCGATCGCCGCGGGCTCGGTCGGAGATCCGCATCCCGGTCTCTACCGGGATAGCCACACGGTTTTTCTAAATGGTCATGTCGTCAGCGACGTTTCGGCATTCCGTCGCGGCGACCAGATCAATATCTCCAACCCGGTCCCTTACGCGCGCAAGATCGAGATCAGCCGGATGAAAATGAAGGTCGAGCCGAAGGTCTACCAAGATACTGCGCTGCTCGTCGCGGCGCGGTTCGGCAATCGCGCCTCTGTGAGATTTACGTTCATGCCGGTCCGGTTCGGAGACATTGCGGCCTATGCCGCATTCGCGCAGCAGATCAAGGCCGGCCGGCGCCGAATGTTCGACAAGGCAGGCCAGGCGTGGCTTGTTCGTCAGCCAGCGCTCGAGATCAGGTCACGCTAGAGCATTTTCCGATCACGTTGCGTCGTAACCAGCCGCGACGAGATAATTTTGGCATTCCTCGGGTGAGAAGCGCTTGAGAGCGTTGGCGA
>NZ_AUGA01000198.1:0-2805 GCF_000426785.1 Bradyrhizobium sp. th-b2 | reverse complement strand
CGATGGTCTTCAAACTGCTTGAGGCCGCGCAGAAAAGCTGGCGCCGTCTCGACGGTCACAACCAGTTGCCAAAACTCGTTCTCGGTGTGACATTCTCCGACGGGATCGAGGTCATCGCTAAACCGACCGACCGTCAACCCACAACCGCCGCCGCCTGACCGGCCCCGGCCGTCACCAAAATTTGGCGATAGCTCTTGTCCAGACAGAAGTGTAAGCTGTCTGATGCATTGCATTGACGAGGGCGAGATTGCCTACGTCGCGAAGAAATGCACCGACGTTCATTTCCCGGTCGTCGACGGTCGTTCGCCTGGAATGCGGCTGCACGATTTCGGCGCAACATCCTCTAAGAAGTTACTGGGAATATAGGCGACGTTTCACTTCCCATACCCAGCCGCTAAAGGTATGATCTGATGCGCTTTTCCTCCAAATCCGGAGTTGGCGCATACGGAGCGCCTTTCGTGAAATTCACCTTGACCTATGAGGGATCACTGCCGCCTTCAGCCAATGCGCGGAAGAACGGAGAAAAATGGAAAATCCGGAAGGCGTTCGATCCCCAGATCAGAGACCTTTGGGCGTCTCATCCTGCCCTGCAGGAAATTGAGCGGAATGGACGCTACTTCCCGAAGCACGGAGGTGCTGTAAATCTCCAACCTCACCATCAGCATCCGGGTCCCGTTGAAGCGCCATGGGTCCCCAAACATCCGAGGGTTAGTCATGGCACCCTCGATCTATGTGAGCCCATCGAAAGACATGGAGCCTGGTTCCGGCCATTGGTGAGGGAATCGTTCGCGCTTCACTGCGGGCTGAAGATCGTCTTTTTGCGGAAGGAATCTCCGGGTAAGGTCTATCAAGGCGGAGATATTGATGGGCGGATCAAAACCCTTGTCGACGCACTGACGATGCCTCAGCACAAGGAACAGATATTGGAGCCCAACGCACAACGCGATCCAATCTATTGCCTTCTCCAAGACGACTCTATGGTCTCAGGATTGGCAGTCGAGAGCGAACGCCTGTTGGGCGCACAAGATCATCCCGCAGACTATGTTCGGCTTACGATTGAGGTGGATGTGCGGGTTCGCCAAGCGATGATCTACAACCAATCATTTCTTGGGTGAAGGTCGTTCGATAATCTTCTTGAACGCGCGATCAGCGCCCTTTTCCGTTTCATCGGCTTCCGCTTCTTTCGCGGCATCGATGAATCGCTTGGACTGTTCGGGATCGTCGGGCTTGCGTTCTGGTTTGCGTGTCATGCCGTGCTATATAGACGAAATCGCCCCGGGCGGCCACCCGAGGCGATCACAAATGCAAGACGCTCCACAGCGCGCAACCCTTATACGCGCAATGGAGGCGCTTGACTATTGGCAAGCACAAAGGTTGTCGGCGGCATACCGCCTTTCAATGGGTCATTTTTGGGGATGCTGGAGAGTTCTGTGCAAGGCACTGATCTCTCATATCTCGAAGCTTTGCTAGTACTCCCTCTCGCAGATTCGCTGGCGCTAATTGTTGCGCGATCTCCAGATCGAAGATCGCGCGAACATCATCGTCATCCAGCAAATTTTTCTCGCGCAATCGGTAGCAAAGTCGGAAAGACGTCCACAGTCCCGAATAAACATTCGCTTCGTAATTCGAAAACGCCGTCAAAAGGTCGGCGGGGTTAGGGATGTCGCTGCTTTTCATTCCATCGCTCCTAGGTTGGTTGGCACCGTCTAGGATAACGATGGCGGGGCCGGGCGTCATGCCCGGCCCCTTTTCCATTGGAACGGCAATTCGAGTTGGAGCGCCGCCTTAGGCCTCCGAGGCGCTATGAGTTGTCTTGTAGGTGAGGCGCTTGCCGGGGAAGCCCCTGAGGGCCAGATCGGCGCGCTGCTCGTCGTTGATGCCGAGCTTTTCACGGGTGTTCTGCCGGAAGTCGAACTCGGCCAGATAGCGGTCAAGGTGCTTCTCGTCGACGTGCTGATAGACGCCGTCGAGGCCGCCTCGTCGGCCTCGACGATCTTCCCAGAGCCGCCCAGCGGCCCCACGGAGCCGTCAGGAGCCATCGCAAGGCGGATGCGATGACCAAGGTGCCAAGCCGTCTTCATGCCGCAGCCGAGGATGCGCTGAAGCTGGCGGGTCGAGACGCCTTTCTTGCTGGCGCACATCAGGTGGATGGCCTGAAGCCAGAACCGAAGCGGCAGCTTGCTTTCCTCGAAGATCGTGCCCATCCGGACCGTGAACGGCTTCCGGCAGGCATAGCACTTGCGCAAGCCCGTGCGGGTCGTCTTGCCGGACAGCCGCCCGATGCTTTCCTGATCGTCATTTTGGCAGTGCGGGCAGATCGGGCCACGGGGCCAAAGCTGACTCTCGACGTATTCGAAAGCGGCATCCTCGTTGTGGAAGCGATCTTCGGAAAGGACTGATCTCGCCATGGCGTATCTCCAATGACGAAAATCCTACATCAAGCATTTGGGTATGTAAAGTGAAACGTTGCCTGAATATATTCCATAATCTATGTTATGCGAATGCTAATAGCAATTTAATATCAGAAGGATAGCCATGCCAAAGTCCATAACGGAGACGTTGGGAGAATCGAGGCGCTGCTGTGCCGATCCGTCCATGCGGCTATTCCGCACTCCCTCTCGGGGTTGTACGCGCCAACCCGATATTTTTCTGACGGGGAAGCCGGAAGGTCCGGGCGGAACGGCTCGATTTGAATGAACTCCCTGCCTCATATCAGACAGGGCGTGGCGTTCGACGCCGGCAATGTCACGCCAGCATGCCGGCGGTCGCGTCCGCAGTCATGCAACGCAAACGGTACGAGAGGCC
>NZ_AUGA01000197.1:0-2831 GCF_000426785.1 Bradyrhizobium sp. th-b2 | reverse complement strand
GCGCAGATCTGGGCCGAGCTTCTCGGTGTGGAGCGGGTCGGACGCCACGACCACTTCTTCGAACTGGGCGGCCACTCGCTCTTGGCGGTGCAGTTGCTCAGTCGCGCAGTCGATCTCGGGCTCAAGTTCAGCGCCGCCGACCTCTTCCAAGCCCCCGTTCTAAAGGAACTTGCATCCAAGATTCATTTCGAACCAGAGCCCAGCAGCGCGGGAGTGATTTGTGTTCGAGAAACCGGATCGCAGCCGCCGCTGTTCTTTGTTCCCACAGGTTTAGGCGATTGCTCCTATGTCCTTAGTTTGGTGCAGGAGATGGGCGCAGGATGCCCTGTCTACACTTTGCCATGGCCGCCATTTCGTGAAGTTCAATTTCCAACTCTTGAAGAGATAGCCTCGCAACTAAATTTGGCAATTAGAGAGATCCAGCCACGAGGTCCATATCGGATCGCTGGATACTCATCCGGAGGAATCTTGGCTTACGCAATTGCGCAGCAATTACTGGACCACGACGAAGCTCTTTCACTCATCGCTCTAATTGACGTTGTACTATTTTCAAATCCATCAAGCGTGTCGCCCACCCAAAGGATACAAGAAGTGATCCTGGAATCTCTCGAGTTAGACGACGAAAGGCTCCAAATACTTGAACGCTTCGCTGGACGAAGTTCAATTTCTCAATTCCTGGAAAAGGCACAGAAAATTGGGGCGATCCCTCAGGATCGCAATCTCCACAGTGACATTCTGACGTATGAAAGGGCCATGCAGTTCCAATGGGCGCTGGACTCGTATCAAGCTCCATCCCTCCCCGTCGAGGTATACCAGTTCTATGCCAATGAACCTCTTCGCCATCGGACACGATCTCGCAAGAATTCAATAGGTCCAGAAGCGCGTTCGCCTTTGCGGGGGTGGGACCGAATTTTGAGTACGGAAGCCATTCATGCTGTGCCAATTCCAGGTGACCACATAACGATGATGAATGTCCCGGCGAACCGCCTAGTTCTGGCTCGATGCCTATCAAGGGCCCTTGGCCAGTCAGCGAGCGGCGCCAAACGGATTCCAATAAATCATAGGGCACAGGTGACCTGCCACTGAAGTTTCATCCAGCGGCAATTAGAGTCTCGGGGTTTTGTACGCCAAGTGGCGTGGGTGGAGCAACGGACGATCGGCGGAGCTGGTCGGGGTTGGTGCGCCACGACGGCGCGAAGAAGGAGGTAGATCAATTGACCTAAAGCCTTCAAGCAGCCTTGCTGTGCAAGAGATGAGGGTAGGCCCCTCGGGCTCGGATTGCAGGATCAGAGTCCAAACCACCACAAGCTGCTTCGACACAACGGTCGAGGTGGTGAGCGTTGTTGGAAAAGGCGGGCGCAAGCCCGTCAGGTAAGCCTCAGGAAGGCGAGCGGAAGCGAACCGCCGATGAAGCATCGAAAACCAGTACAGACGTTGTCGAAACCAAGGGTTCAACCCTTCCTTGGAAGCCTATCGGGAGCCTGGTTACTGGATGGGTGACGACCGGTGTAGAGGCGGCGCGATCCTGATGGCAGGCTCTTACACGGAACGTGGGAACCTGTGTCGTGATGCCAAGGGAGAACCTGAAAGCGGCAGCACCGCTGAGGGGAGAGTACCGATGCACGGCGCAGGGGCGGACGGGTTCGCAGTAGTGATGAAGCCTGGTAATGCAGGTGGAGCGAAGGGACCCGATCATCTGGCCAACGACAACAGCCAACCCGCAATGGGGATGAACTGATGTCCGAGGCAAAGCCGTATGATATCTCCAAGCACCTTGTTTGGCAGGCTTGGAAACAGGTCAAAGCAAACCAAGGGGCCGCGGGCGTGGATGGCGTCTCCGTCGCGGTGTTCGAAAAGGACCTGAAGAGGAATCTCTACAAGGTCTGGAATCGCATGTCGTCGGGGACGTATTTTCCACCGCCTGTTCGTCTCGTGGAAATCCCCAAATCCGATGGCAAGAGTGTCAGGAAACTCGGCATTCCCGCCGTCGGAGACCGAGTGGCCCAGACGGTCGCAAAGATGGTCATAGAAAAGGAAGTGGAGCCAGTCTTCCACCCCGACTCTTACGGCTATCGGCCCGGACGCTCTGCGCTCGATGCGGTGGGGAAGGCGCGCGAGCGCTGCTGGAAATTCGATTGGGTCATAGACTTGGACATCAAGTCGTTCTTCGATACGATTCCATGGGACCTGATGGAAAAAGCTGTAGCCCACCATGTGGAATTGGGCTGGGTTCGTCTCTACGTCAGACGGTGGCTGCAAGCCACCGTGGAGCGGAAAGACGGGACCCGCGACGAGCGAACACGAGGAACCCCTCAGGGTTCTGTCGTCTCGCCCGTACTCTCCAATCTCTTCATGCATTATTGTTTCGATGCATGGATGCAACGGACCTTCTCACACCTGCGCTTCGAAAGATTCGCTGATGATGCGATCGTCCATTGCTGGAGTGAGGAGGAGGCCAAAGCCGTACTGGGAGCGATCCGTAATCGCCTTGCCGAGTGCGGTCTGGAACTCCACCCGGAGAAAACCCGGATCGTCTACTGCAAGGACAACAATCGGAGCGGAGGGTACGAGCAAATCACGTTCGACTTCCTCGGCTACACGTTCCGGCCGCGCAAAGCTCGGGACAGCAAGGGTGAGAAGTTTGTCAGCTTCGCACCGGCCATCAGCCGCAAGGCAGCCAAGGGAATCCGGCAGGCTATCCGCGAATGGCGGGTGACAAGCAGGAGTATAGCGCGACAATCAGGATGAGAGTGGCGCGTCAATCAAGATGAGACAAGGCAGCCGAGTGGGCGGATCATTGACGCTGGCCGCGGGTTTGGCAAGCCTTGATT
>NZ_AUGA01000196.1:0-2833 GCF_000426785.1 Bradyrhizobium sp. th-b2 | reverse complement strand
TGGCTAAGGGCTCTTTGGTACCTCTTCCTGGCTGCCTTCTTCTCAGTCACCAGCCACCGCACACCACTCAAATCGGCTTCTTAACCGACGACTATTTCGCACCCTCGTAACGCGGCAGTCTGATGTCGTTCAGTTGCGTCCGGTTCGTGACATTGTAGTCCGGAAAGCACCGCTCGCGCGAGTAGTTAGTCTGCACAAGGTATGAAAGCGCGCCGTTTGCCTCTCTGCGCAATGTGGCCGTTTGGCACACTGATTGCTGAGCCCATGTATGACTTGGTCGCTTATTGATTGAGGGCCAAGTCCTCGCACCGTAACTCGTGCGGGCGGTCGTCAGCAGCCGCCCGCACGCTTTTCATGGTGGTGCGCACTATTTCGCCTCTCTTGCATCTTGAATGGCACGCGAGTTGCTGAGAGCCTTTGGCTTGGCTGTTTATTTCACGCAACCCCAGCAGCCAAGCTTGGCGTAGCAAACTTCGCGCGGGCGGCTCCTCCAGACGCCCGCGCCTCTTTTCCTGGGTTCTACCAGCCTTCTGCAACAGGCTCGCTGGGGAGATAGTTCACATGAGCCGTGAAGAGGCTTTGGAAGACGCCATCGCGGCGCTCGGAGATTGGTCCGGGGGAACGACCGAAACGAGCGTAGTTCTCGCGACGATTGCGCAGCTCATGGCGACTGGGCCGCCCCCTAGCCGGCCTCAAAACCAAAAGCTCGTTTCCCCGACTGACACTCACGATGGCTTTGTGGAGTGTGCTGTAATGGACCGGCTCAAATTCATACCGGCCTTCGAGGCCGCTATTCGCTCTTCCGCCCCTGAGAAGCCAGCTGCACTCCGAGAGGTCATCCGCCAGCGCGGAGGCCCTGATGAGTTCGCGGTGACGAGCACTGAGCTCTTTAGGCTGATCAAGATCATATTCTCGCGGCGCATGAAGAGCATCGCTCATGAATGGCAAGCTGCCGCCCGCTCGTGGTCGCTTGGCTTGGGGGCGGCTCGCGAGCAATGAAAGACAGCACTGGGAGCATCACTGCGGATGTTGGACCGACATCGATCGGCCTTATCGGCATCTTAATGACAGCGGTCCAACTGGCCGCGCACTTCAAGACCACGCCTCGGACAATCGCTCGTTGGGCTGAAGAGCCAGATTTTCCGTGCGCGAGCACTTCAGCAAGTGAGGTAATGTGGCTGTTAACGGACGTGCAGGAGTGGAACCGCCAACGCCGACGCACCCGCGCCGCGCTACGCTCCAAAGAGAAGACCATCGAGAAGGTGGTGGAAAAAGCTGGCCGCCGCCAGCGCCTGATTGCAGCGTTTTCCCGGCGATATCCGCCGCAGATCCGGCGATCGGCAGTTCTGCCGCTTGGCGCGCCCCTCTCGCGCAAGATGATCGTTCAGGCCGATGGCTCGCTAGCCCCTGCGCCCACTGAAGAACAAGAATCGAATGAAGCCGATTTTCATCAGTGATAGGATCTTAGTGCTGCCGTGTTTCGCCAAGCTGTCAATGCGACTGCCGGCGGCATTGATCGCGTCGATGACGCGCTTCTCAAGTGCACCCAGCGTGTCTTTCGGCACGTAGTTCCGGGACACCTCAACGCGGAGATCGGCCAGCCTTTTTCGAGCGAGATTGTTCGAGCGACCGCCGGATACGGATTTGGCTGCCTGATCCGCGGTCACTTTGCATCCGTTATAAAGTTGGACAGTTCATCCTGAATGTGAGGGTGCTTCCGATGGAGACCACGGCCCCGAGCAGCCGGTGCGCGGCAGGAGAGAGGACGCCCATGGCCCTTGTTTCCATCGAAGATCGCGCGGCGGTTCGTATCATCACCTACGCAAACGCCCCGTTCGGCACCATGACCGCTGCCGGGACGGCCGAGATGTTTCATGCAGTCGCGGCTGCAGGAGAAAACACATCGGTGCGGGCCGTCGTCATCACGGGGAGCGTACCCGGCATCTTTCCGCCATTATGACGTCAGGGAACTCTCTGACGCCGCGGATGCGATGAGCCCGGAGCGCCGCGACTGCCGTCGCCGCCCGGTCCTCGACCGCCAGGCTTCCATGCGCTCACGGACCTGATTGCAGCCGTCGAGAAGCCGGTCGTAGCCGCGATAAATGGCTTATGCATGGGTGGAGGCTTTGAGCTATCGCTAGCATGCGACCCGCGCATCGCAGGGATGCCGTTACGGCATCGGTCTGCTGGAAACCCGTATTGGCATCTTTCCGGGTGGCGGCACGCAGCGCTTGCCCAGGATCATTGGAGAGGCCAAGGCGCTCGAGATGATCCTGCGCGGGTTAACCGTGACGGGACCGCGCGCCACGAAATCGGGATTGTGCATGAGGTCGTTGATGACCCGCACGCGCGCGCCCTGGAGGTCGGGGCCGAATTATCGAGCCGAGGCGCTATTTGGTACGGTACGCTCGCGGAATGCCTGCGCGAGCCTCATGTCGAAGCCGAAAATCAACACCGCCTCCACATCTCTCGTCACGAGTCGGGCCATAGGGGGGCGACGGTGCGGGTGCGCATCTTGTTGCGACCCAAGATAGTAGCGGTCGGATCTCCATCCAATATCCGCTGCACTTGCTTGGGGTGGCAGCCAAGCTAAGTGGATCAGGTTGCTGACGTAGTTGTCCGTTATGTTTTCCTGCGCGGCAATTTGAGCCATGGATTGGGCTTTCCCTGTCCGTAGCTGCTCGAACCAACTGCGTGCTCGCGCGATAGCTTTCACAAGAACAGGGTCAGCTTGTGGGGTAACCGTCCGGTGAGGGCCGCGGCATGATCGCGCGGTGCGGTCGCCCGATCAGGCCGCAGACTGGACGGGGCTGTTCTTCCATTCCCAAGGCAG
>NZ_AUGA01000192.1:0-2876 GCF_000426785.1 Bradyrhizobium sp. th-b2 | reverse complement strand
CACAAAACACCAAAACCTTGCAATCTCAGAACGTCATTCCAGCCAAATTACGATTCCAGATCAGTCGCCTGGAAGCTTCTTAACGGGCGACTAACTGGTGCTGCGACCGCCTGCGGCGTCTTTTGAATGCCGCTTGATCAAGTCATTAATGTCGCGCGTTGCGGTAGGTTGCGAGAGCTTGGCAATTTTTCCTACTTCGACGAAGTGAGCTTTCCCTGGAAGTCCGTCGAGCAGCCGATTTAGCATCAGTTGCTGGCGATCGCTGAGGCCGCTCGTGGCATGCTTTCCCAGAACGCTGCCTTCTGCAAGACGCTACCGATGATCGTCTCAGCGCCGTCGAAAGCCCGACCCAGGCAACCGAGAAACCAGTCGAGCCAATTGGTGATGTCGAGCGTGCCACGTCGGGTTCGCTCAAGGATGTCGTAGTAGGCTTTGCGCTCCTTCCGGATTTGCGCGGACATGCTGTAGAAGCGCTGCGTGCTTTGTTCGGAACGCACGAGTGCCAAATCGGCGATCGCCCACGAGCGCCGCCGCTTTGGCCATCGGCGCCTCCACGTTCTGCTCAAGCGGGAGGGCTATGTGATCAACCACAAGAAGCTGTTCCGGCTCTACCGGGAAGAGAAGCTTGCGGTGCGTCGCCGTGGCGGCCGCAGGCGGGCGATCGGGACCCGGGCGCCGATGACGGTGCCGATGGCGCCGAACGACCGCTGGTCGCTCGACTTCGTATCGGATCAGCTCACCGATGGTCGCCGCTTCCGTATCCTCACCGTGGTCGACGACTGCACCCGCGAGTGCCTGGCGCTGGTGGCCGACACCTCGCTCTCGGGCACCCGGGTGGCGCGGGAGCTGGACCGGCTGATGATTGAGCGCGGCAAGCCGAAGATGGTGGTCAGCGACAACGGCAGCGAGCTCACCGGCAACGCCATCCTGACATGGGCTGATCAGAGCCGCGTGGCATGGCACTACATCGCGCCGGGCAAGCCCATGCAGAATGCCTTCATTGAAAGCTTCAACGGCCGGCTGCGCGATGAACTGTTGAACGAGACGCTGTTCATGTCGTTGGCCCAGGCCCGTGTCGCGCTCGGATGCTGGCGGGTCGATTACAACGAGGCACGACCACACTCGCAGCTCGGATGGAAGACGCCGTCCGAGTTCGCCTTCACCTGCCACCTGCGGCGGGAGCTGGCGCTGCGCTATGCCGAGGGCTCCGCGCCAGCTCCCGCCGCTGCCACCGCCCAACCGGGCAAATCCAACAGCCGGGGCGAACTCAGGACTGGATAAAACTTGGGGGCAAGGTCATGCGACCTGGAGGGAACAGGCCGTGGCGACCAGGTTTGAGCGGATCGACGCTTTCGCACGGCCTGCGATCCTGCCGCGCCTCCGCCGTGTGCAGGCATGGCGCCGCGTCCGGCTGCAGCGCCTCCTATCTGATCCCAACATCGCACAGAAAGATCCGGGAAGGCTCAAGTCCATCAAAGCCGCACAAAATTACATGGCCGTCTCCGTGCGCGTCAAAGCCATCCTTGCCGGGATCATCGATCGCTAGGGGCGCCGGGAGCGGCGCGGTGTCGAGTGCGCGAAATCACCGCATGCGCCGCCTCGTGATAAGCGGTGATCTCGCGCTCTTCTAACACTTCGACCCGCTTGATTTCCGGAAATTGACAGCGGGACCGTCGACCGAGATTGCTGGGCGTAGCTTTGACGCGCGCATCCGCGTGATGGCAGAGAGCTTCCGTTCTGGACGCAGCCTCGGTGTTGGCCTACTCGCTTCAAGCTTTGCCAGCGCGGCAAGTACGATGCCGGTTGCGAGTTAGCCTTCAGACCATCTCCTCAGCGCCTCTATGGCGTTCTCCAAAGCCTTTTCATGGCATAATCTCCACGGGCGGCCTGCGGAAAAGCGCGCGGGCGGCTGGAGGGGCCACCCGCGCTAGTTTGCGCTTCGAAGAGGCTTTGCTGTCTCATGGGGGTTGCGCGAGCATATGAGCAGCCGAGCCATACATGCGTCAGCAACCAGCGTGCCAAGCCATCGTACCGGCATTCCGCCTGAACAGAGACAAAACGCTGCGCTTTCAACCCGCGGTCCCCGAACAGCTGTTTGCGCCTCGATTGCAGTTCCCCACATGCATGTCATCGACCGGACACAGCTGAGCGAGATCAGACGTGCAGGGATGCAACGGCGCCACGCAGCGCCGATGACGGTTAATCCAGGTCTTTCATCGTGTCGAAACTGGCAGCAAAACTGCCTGCGCTGCCGATGCTTGCGGGGGCGCCACGATCGACATGAAGCCGCTGTAAATAGGGCTGGGTGCAAACATCACGACGTTCGCAAGTCGGAAAGAGAACAAAACCCACACAAAACAATGCGAACTGTGGACCATTTTTTGGCACGAAGAATGCAGACCCTCGATATGCCCAGGGGCGCCCTCCCCTGGACATGGCCACCATCGCAACTTGAGGCCGTGGCTGGCCACTTGAGGTTAGCGGCGCGTGATATCGACGAGGGACAGTGCCTGTGCAGGACACGGGCAGGCACCTGCGTCACGTCGCCGCTAACTTCTGTCCGTCGCCAACAGCGCATCAATGGTTGGTCCGCTTAGCATTGACGTGTCGATAAGAAGGCACCCGCGATTCACACAGAGCATTCCGCACATTCTCGACACTTCGCGCGTCATAACGGATGACCCTCGCGTCCTCTTCGTCGCCTGGAAGACGCTGCACCGCCATTGATCAACGGAACGAGCCAACGACTATGGGACGTGTGAACGACAAGGTCATTCTGGTGACCGGCGGGGCTCGCGGAATGGGGGCAGCTAATGCGCGCCTGCTGGTGGCTGAGGGGGCCAGGGTCGTGATCACTGATATTCTTCATACAGAAG
>NZ_AUGA01000195.1:0-3058 GCF_000426785.1 Bradyrhizobium sp. th-b2 | reverse complement strand
CCTGACCTTCACCCTTCACCCAATGCCATCATAGACCTCGCCGTGCCCGCGCGCATGCGTCAATCAGGCGGCCTCCGTCGTATGCGTACGCTGTTGCGAACTCCCGCCCTCGTCAGCTTTCAGGGAAAGCTCAAATAATCGTGTTGACCGAGATCGACCTGAACGATAGCGCCCGCTTGCGCCGGGACGAGTGGCCCTATCATTCGTGCCGATGCACCCATAATGACTCAATATTTTGCGCGCCGCGGAGTCTCGGGTACCGAGGGCAGGAGCCGTCCAGTACTCTTGGATGCCGAAGTTGTTCTCGGCGTCGTTCAGTCGGGATAACGGGCGTCTTGGGTAAGACGCTGTTTGTCCCAGCCCTGGCGTCGAGCAGTCGATCTGGCGTCGGCGTTCTCGAGTGGTTTGTACCTGCTAGCGGCGTGCCGCCGTCGGGTGCGGTCGGACCTAGGTTGCATCGGCATGGAGTTGGGAGGAAGCGAACGTGGATCTAGATGAAACGATACAAAGGTCCCGACAAACGCTCGAGCAAATGGACCGCCTTCTGAGGAGGGCGGGCGCTCAACTAGAGTGGCTGGCTCAACTATCGGACGCCGGGGCTGCAGGCCCGGATTTCCCTCCTGCGAGTAGCGGCGATTGCGACGGGGGCTCTCAAGCGTCTTATTTATGCGAGCAGGCGGCCCCAGGCGATGTTTTGCCTTCACCCGAGACGACTTTGAATCTTTCGTGGTTCGGACAAAGGGCGTGATATGGCGAGCGGGGTCGAGCAAGACCTATTGAGCGATCCTGAGGCGGCCGATGCGATTGACGGCGGAGCCACGTCGCACCTCGCGCTGGACCTCATGGCGGGGCGCGCGACGTTGGGCGATGTCGTTGGCATTACAGACGAAGAGCTTGAGGCGCTATATGCGCTAGGTTATCGCTATTACTGCTGCGGCAAATATGAGCGCGCGCTGAGTTTCTTTCGCTTTCTATGCTTGCATCGACACACAGACGCGCGATACTGGCTCAGTCTGGCTGCTACCAGTCAGGTGCTTGAGGATACAGAGGGGGCGGTGCAGGCTTACGGGTTGGCTGCGCTGCTGAACAGCGAGGACCCGCAGATACCGCTTCGCGCTGCAGAATGTTTGGTCAAACTGGGGCGTCCGGCAGCTGCGATAGTCGCGCTCGGTGATGTCCTGACGCTCAGTGCCGGAAATACTGAGTTCGACGTGTTTGCCTGGCGCGCGCGACGGATGCTCGATCGTCTGAAAGCGGAAAGGAACTCAAATCGTGAATAGCTTGAGCGTAAGCGGTTGGACCAGTGACGCGCAGTGCGAAGCGGGGATGCCGCTTGTACCCGGTCGCTCCTTGATTGCGCGTCCAGGCGCGCTCGATACGACGGCAATTGGTAATTTGCCGCCGGCGGTCTCCCGCAAAATCGTCGCATCGGGTTCGATTCCGAGCCTGGCGGTGCCGCGAGCGCTCGACCCGATCGAACTTGCTAACAATCTGCTGGCGGTGAGGATCAAAATGGCTGACCGGCTAATTGCGAGCGGGATGGCGGATGTTCGACACGAAGGCGAGCTGCTAAGGCAGCAGCACGAGATGTTCGGCAACAAGATCATTGAAGCCGCAAATGCCATGGCGAAATCGAAAAAGAGCTCACGCGTAATGAAGTTCCTCGGGTGGCTCGCGGTCGGGCTCTCGGTCGCGGCCGCCGTGGTCACTGGTGGCACTCTTGCTATAGTTGCCGCAGCAGTGACGGTTGGCGTTGCGGTGCTCAACGAAACGGGTGTCGTCGACAAGATGACCCAGGCGATTGCCAGGCGTCTCATGAAGGATGGCAACATGGATGCTGCCCAAGCGAACAAATTGGCTATGGGCATCACGATGGGCATCATGTTGGCCGTTACCGTGCTGACGTTAGGAGCCGGGCTTATGGGCGGAGCTGCGAATGGAGCCCGCGCGGCCGCCGCTATGTGGAGCCGCCTTGGTGCGGCCGGTGCGTCGGCTCTCCGTGGACTTGCCTCCCTCGCAAAGCAACCGGGCTCGCTGGCAATGGTCCTCTCAAGGGCCATGAATCAAGCCGCTTCCACGATCGCGGATACAACCTCGAACGCTTTCAGGATTGCTCAGATCAGCCAGGGGGTTTCGACTGCCGCTCAAGTTAGCGAGGCAGGTGTTTCTGTCGGCGAGGCCGCTGCGGGCATAGCGAATGGGGTTCAGCAGAAGGAAGCCGCGGATGCTCAGGCGGACGCGTTGGACATAAGGAAGCGAATTACGTGGATGAAAGAGCTTCAAAGCAACGGGATGGACTTCATCAAGCAGCTCGTCCTCGACCAAAAGGCGACCACGCAGAGGATTGCCGAGGCTATCGAGAGCCGCAGTGCCAGCGATGCGTCTCTCATCCATGCCTTCGCCTAATCACTTCTAACGGCCTTCTCTTGCGAGCGTAAGGAACGCATTCATGCTAGGTGCCATCGAGCGTTTAAATGTTGCCGGCGTTGATCCATTGGACAATGCTGCGCATCGTCAGCTTTCTCCGAGTTCTCCCGCTGTCTCCCTGCGCGGCGCCCGCGCACCAGAGGCGACCACTACTCAGTCGCTTGCCCATAGTGTTAACGGCGCGCCAAATTCTGCACTGCTTGGAACCTCGGTTCCTGAGCTTGTTACTCAGCAGACGCTTTCAGGTATTGCGCCCAAGCTCGAGGACTTTGCGACGGGAAGCAACATGTCGGCAATCGCGGCGCTCATTGTTCGTGTCAATTCTGAGCTTCGCAAAGCGGCCAGAGAGGACATGTGGGCTGCGGTTGGCGCCGATATCGCTGCGCAGGACGCGGCCGCCAAGTCGATTCGAAGCTCAGGGCTCTACCAGTTGATTGGCTCAATCGTGGCGTCGAGTGGCGCTATCGCTGGCGCCGGCATGAACATCAAGGGTGCTCGCGAGAGTCAATTGCTATTTGAAAGCAATGCACCCAAGGCCCCGTCTGGCCTTAGCGCTCGCACTTCTGATTACCACACTCCTGATGACAGGAGCATCGAGACCCCGTCTGGCCTTAGCGCTCGCACTTCTGAT
>NZ_AUGA01000194.1:0-3065 GCF_000426785.1 Bradyrhizobium sp. th-b2 | reverse complement strand
AAATGCGAACGAACTGAACCCTTAGCGCGTCAGGTAGTCTCACAACCGCGCAGAATACAAAATACAGAAAGGAACTCGGTTGGCGCATGGGTTACAGTGCGTCCTTCAACGATCGGACATCATGTGATTGCTTGGCTTACCTACGAATCCTGCTCGTCCGGTGCGAGACGCAACAATTTTGCGGCACAGTCAACTACCAACCCGCGTAATTGATCTTGATGACAGAAACATGTCACCTTCCGCCGCTGAATATCGGCCGACCAAACGCACGAACAAGGAATCGGCATGCAAGACCAATCACAGCAATCTGTTCCCGCGAGTGGCTCCGGTCCGCGCGCTGATTCCTTACTCACTGAAATGCTGCGTGCTCAGGTCTGCTCCAGCAGCGAAGTCTCGTTCCTCATGGAAGCGCATGACGGCCTCTCCGCCGCAATAGCCAAGCGCGTGAGTTCAAGGGTCTCTGGGCGTCGGGCCTGTCAATTGCCTGCTCGTTGGGCTGCCGCGACGCCAATGAAGCGTCCTGGAGCCAACTCGCCGACGTAGAACGAGCTTCCTGTGCTTGTTGTCGGGGATGGCGGCTTCGGGCACTTCAACAATGCTCGTCTATTGGCACGCACACTCCGTCAGCGTGGCGCTGCCGGGATTGCGCTGGAAGACAGCTTTTTCCCGAAGACGAACTCGCTTATTGGCGAGCGGCATCCCCTCGCCGATATCGACGAATTCTCCAGCCGCCCGCTTGCGTGCCGTGAAGGATACGGTCGCGGACGATTTGGTGCTTGTTGCCCGCATCGAAGCGTTGATTGTCGGGCATGAAATGGAAGAAGCCGTTTTGCGCACTCACGCTTGCGTGGATGCGGGAGCCAATGCGATCCTCATTCACTCGCGAAAGAGCGCCGCAGACGAGATCCTTGCGTTCACGCACGCCTGCCAGAACAGGTTGCCGGTCGTGATCGTTCCAACGAAATACTATCGAACATCGGTCTCTGCACGCATCGCGACGGTGATCTGGGCCAACCATTCCATGCGAGCGGCAATGCGGCAGGTCTGCGGCCGCAGCTGAGGGGAACACTGTCAGCATTGAGTCCGATATCGCGACACTCGACGAGGTCTTGAGGAACGACGAATTCGCAAGTGCAGAAGCGCGCTATCTTCGCCCTGCTGACTTAAGGCAATAGCTTCTCTAACATACTCATTCTCGAAGGACCACCGCCATGCAACTGGCTGCCTTGCCATCATGCTCAAGCGCGCTTATCAGCAAGTCGCAGGTTTTCACTCCTGAAATTGGGCATACCGTCGACTGCCGCGGCAGGTCATACGCGGCCGATCTGCCCATTGCCGCAATATCTCGGCCGATCTCCCCACCTCAACGACCATCCAGTCACCGACGAAGGGGCACGAGCGCATTTCTCTCTCGGAGAAACCCCAACGCGGACGATGATCCGCGCTTCCGAAGATGTGGATCCGCTTTTCACGAAGCCCGTAGACCCCACACAGCAGCAGAACAACCGACATTGTGGGACCTTTGGAGAGCGCGTGGGGTTGGCTCAGCGGACAGTCTTGTTCACATCGTCGGGCGCCGCTGCGGCGAGGACTGCCGCCAAGACCCCTCGGTCTGAGGGAGTTGCCCATCCCCTCACAGGAGCTCTGCCGGGACCAGATTAACTACCGAAATCGCGGTGACGATCCGTGTCGTTTACGCTTGGGAGTGAGGACGCGATATCAAACAACGACGAAGGGGAATGAAATGACCACCGATGCTCCGAAGAAAGCCGTCATTCTGGCCGCGGGCTTCGGCTCCCGTTTGCGGCCGCTGACCGATCTGCGGCCCAAGCCGCTTGTCGAGGTCAATGGAACGCCGATACTCCATAACGCGCTGCGAAACTTGGAAGCGGTGGCGTGGAAGAAGTCACAATTGTATGGGCTACCGCAAGGACGTTATTCAATATGCCTGCGGCAGCCGCTTTGGCGAGCTCGAAATCAACTCTGTCGAATCGTCCGGGTTCGACCGCAAGCAGCGCCTATTCTCTTTGGCTGGCGCGCGACGCGCTTTTTTCCGGAGACTGCTTCATTGTCGAAGGGTGACGTCTTCTTTGAAGAGGATGCGTTGCGCTACTTAATGATGAGCCAAGCAACCGACGTGGCTGCAGTTGCTCCCTTCAATGAATCGATGGAAGGTTCGGCGGTCTTGTTGTCGGATAGCGGCGTCATCACGAGTTTCCGCATGAAACAGACCGCAGCTAACCTTGTCGCGGATGGCCCAAGACGTTTCAAGACGATGAACCTGCCACGATTGTCAGCGACGACGCTGAGAGCAACGATCGTTCCAGCGCTAGATGATCTCATCGGATCTGGAGCTACTCAGGCCTACACAGAGGCGCTCCTTGCCAGCCTGGTGGAAAGACGAGGCTTACGGATTGCAGCGTCGCGCTGCGACGGTCTCAGGTGGTACGAAATCGACAGCACCGAAGATCTGCCTATCGCGGAGCGCATCTTCACAAGAGCGCCCGCCTTCGATCGCGCCGGGCTACAGAATAGGCGGAGGGTCCAACGCCAAGATACCTTCGGTATCCAGAAAACGCCATAATGTGTTTCGGCGTGGAAGAGTGTCCGCGCCATGGTGAGGTCACTGTACCGGACCTCGTTTTCCCGGGCTTTAGGCAGGCTCCGCAGCGCTCTGGACTGCCAACCGCAGGGCACGCACTCCGGCACACCTACAAATCGCTGACGACCGCGTTGGGGGTGCCGGACATCCTCTCCAGCATCCTGCTGGGCCACGCCGTGCCCGGCATCAGCGGGCGCTATATCGGCGAGCTAGCCATGCTGCGCTCGACTGAGTTACGCGAGGCGCAAGAGAAGATCAGCGCTCACGTGTTCAAGCTTCTCGGGTTGAAGCTTCCACGGGGTAAGATGAGGGCCGCCGGCTAAGTCGGGGGCCTAAGCCGTCGTCCGTGAAGAATGCAGATCAGTCTGAGAGTCTGACTCATATGTGGAACGGCCCGGGCTGCAAGGTCTTTCTCTGATTGAACAAGGAATGGCGGTGCGGTCATATGTTCGGCCTGTGAACG
>NZ_AUGA01000193.1:0-3081 GCF_000426785.1 Bradyrhizobium sp. th-b2 | reverse complement strand
CGTCCAACGCTAAACTGCGATTTGCGCTCCCCTGATGGCTTGAGCAATTCCGCCAGGGTAGGGACCGAGCCGTTATGAAGATAAGGTGCGGCGGCCCAAATACCCTGCAGAACACGAGCCTCGTAGGCGCCCCACGGAGGGAGCCGACTCCGAGATGCTCTTTCTGCTCCCTGCCGCTTGGCCTTTTTGATTGCTTCGGAGGTGCTGGCAGTATCGAAAGCCGTTAGCAAATCCTGCAGCGTTGGTGGTAGTCGCACCAGCCCCAGAGAATCCGGTGTGTCCGACGATCCCGGGTCTGGCGCCGCTGCCACCCGTGCGTTAGTGGAAGGCGCGGCGCCGGCCAACAGGTGTTCTGCGATCGAACCAATGACCGAGCTCGCAAGAATGTTAAGGACCTCATCGTTCTCCTTGAGTGGGACGGTCGCGAAGGGATGTACGCTCCCTTCAGCACGCCCGTCTTCGCTTTCCAGGCGAGGACGTCGTATTCTCGTGTATCGGTACCAACGTTCTGGACCGTAGTCCTCCATGTTTTGATGAATGGAATGCGTTGCTCTCCGTCTTCAATCCCGTGGCATTCGCGACATCCCCCTTCAGCGGAATCCCTTTCAAAAATAGCCTTGCCTCGTGGGGCTAAAGCAGCGTCAATCTTCCAGGGCCATTTCGGAGGGCCGATTCGCTTCACCAAGTTTTCAAGCTCGCTCAGGCCGTCGAAATTGGCGGAGTTATTGTCGAGGAAATTGATGATCGCGCCCTGACGCTTCGGCTCGAACGTAGCGAATACCCCCAGAACCTCGCCAACTGTCGACGAAGATCCGCAACATCGGCCGCATCCGGCGTTGCGGACCGCAGAACAGCTGCAGCAAACGGAGCGAACGAGCTGTCGCTGGCGATCACGTCGCCGACTGCCTTGTCCAGATCGCCAAGCAGTGCGTAGAAGTCTACAAACCCCGGACCGCCATCCACCCGATACACCTTGCCGTCAACTTCGATCTGGCGCGAGTGACATGCCGAGCAGGTCATTCCGACGACCTGGAAGTCTTGAGGGCCAGAAGCGTGAAAGCCGACGGGAAGGTTGGCCGTGTTTGCAGGATTCCGTAGATACCCGTACCGTGACAAGCCATCCGCGAGGAACGGCTGTCCGTTCGTTTGCTTCAGGGCCTGCATCCAAGATAACGAAATCGAACGCGAACCCTGATCGCGCGAATAGAAATCCGCTCTCGCTGCCGCGGTCCAATCCATACCTTGGTCAACTTAGATAGGGTTGGCGTCGGTACCCTGAGCGCTCGATCTTGTCGTGACGAAACGTTAAGGCAATTAGAATGAGAGTACGGAGCATCGTGTGGCCTACCGCTTCCATTGTCAAAATCGCCCGAAGAGACGTTCGCCGAAACTCCACGCCGTTTCCGGCAAACTTGGGCTCGCCTTTCGGCTTGCAGGTCGCCTGATCTTTGGTCATTAGAGGGCGCTGTCCAACTAAGTTCAACCTACCAAGTCTTGGGAGGAGGCACCGGTTAGCGGTATATCGGTAGCCTTACTAATCGCAGAACCTGCCGTAGCGAATCAGACCGACGCCGATTTGTCTCCAGAGACTGACGATCGCTTTGGAGGCCTGGCTAGGTATTGGCGTGCGCTGCCGGGCAACATGCGTCTCACCGCATCGGGGTATCAAAGTCTCGGACCGTGAAATCGTTGGCCAAGCTCTCGTCTGAAAAGCACAAAGAGTCTTTGGGCAGACCTCTTGTTGCTGATTCCGCAACGAGCGCGGTACGGTACGATCGATCATCGCACCGGATCTTTGTGTGTAGGGCGTCGACAATTCATCAGCATCAGCCTCATCGCCCAGGGGCCAGTCCTCTTGCGCCGCCATTCCCCAGATCGTACGTGCGGGGACATAGGGACATAGGGACATAGGGGCGGGCGGCGCAAGCGCATCTGCACCTTCGATCGCAACGAATTTTCGTCGCAGGTCGTGTTACGTCGCCCAAGGCCCCGCATCCCCTGACCGATCGGGTTGGATCAACGTAACCGGCATGAGGCCCCCACCTCGCCATCGTGAGGCTCGGCTGCGATACAGCCTGGCATGAGCTGATCGGTGGAGGTGCAACGATGGCAAATACCATGCTTCATGCCAGGCAGGAAGGTGATTCCTATCGTCGGGTCGAGGTGATCACCGGACAGCGGCGGCGATGCACGGGCGAAGAGAAGGCCCGGATCGTAGCGGAGAGCTTCGAGGAGGGGGCGAACATCTCCGAGGTGGCGCGGTGCAATGGCGTTGCCCGCGGGCTGCTCACGGTGTGGCGACACCAAGCTCTCCGGGGTAATCGAGATCGAGATGAAATCCAGCTTCGTGCACCGCGTCCTGAATGCGATCACGTCGTGTACCTGGAGCCGGCTGTTCAGGTCGCCTTCGTCAAGTTCATTGAGCGTATCGTGGAGGGCCGCAAATGACCGAGCGGCTGGCACGTTGATTGCGGAGGCGCAGCGGCTCACTGCGCTGAAGCGCGAGAAAATCGAGTTGGTCGTCGCCGCGACGGCCCGCAGCAGTGAAGCCATCGACCTCGATGCTATCGACCACATGCACGACAACCCAGTGACGGACGACGACTGCGAAGTGATCGCGTTTGATCGCCATCGTCTTGCGCAACGTCTTCCGCTGCGGATGCCGAACCTGGGAGCCGTGATCCTGCCCTTCGTCCCGGATCAGCGTGGGGTCACCTCGATCCAGTACTCGATCCTCTGCGCCGGGATCGCGCTCGCCATCGTCTCCTCGCTCGGCGGCACGCTGGGCGCGGCGTTTCAAAGCATCTCGGCATACCTCGGGGGGGGGGAGATGGAGAGCAAAGAGATCATTCGACAGACGGCGACCGAGTTCATTGAGGCGGTTCGTGCCGGCCTCGTTCAATACATCGAAGAGCACATAGGAGCGTCAATTGATGGCCGGTTCTTGGTGAATACGAGGCGACGATATCCGGTGCTCCCGTCCGTGTCGTTTCGGCTTGAGGAGGACAGGGGCATGTCCGTCCCGCCAGAACGCCAAGCGCTACTAGCTGAGGTCTGGACCATTCTCTCAGCCGCCCGCGA
>NZ_AUGA01000191.1:0-3091 GCF_000426785.1 Bradyrhizobium sp. th-b2 | reverse complement strand
ATGCTGGCCTCCCTCGCCAGCATGCAGCTTGAATCTGACTCGCGCCGTTTTGGGAATCCCCACCCGATTCATTCCGGTCGGAAAATGCTCTAGGTGGCGGCGCCGTGATGACTGTGGGGATTGCCTCTCTTGGGCCCGAAGCAGTCCTTCGACTGGTCCAAACCATCGCCGTGTTCGACGACTTTTGCACCGAAAATGACCCGCACAGTGAGCATGATTTTGGCGCCTTTGACTTCGACGGTGTCAGAGTCTTTTTCAAGATCGATTACTACAATCTCTCGATGACCGGACACTCGCCCAATCCAGCAGATCCAACGGTCACGGAACGCGTGATCACACTCATGTTGGCTGAAGAGTACTGAGCTGCAGCATCAGGAGCGCGGCCAACCTAGTCACTGACGAGTTTTGCCAAAGGTACCGAGAGCGCTTCCGCGATACGGGCCATGGCCAGCAAACTCGGATTACGTTTGCCGCGCTCAATTCCGCCCACGTAAGTCAAATCGATTTCAGCCTCAAATGCCAACTTCTCTTGGGTCATCCGTCGCTGCTGGCGGATTTTCCGAACGTTCCTCCCTACCACCGCCCGCCAATCCTGCATTGCGGGATCGAGCACCATACGGCTATAGTCTATAGGGACTATAGTCCCTAAACGACAGCTGATCCTCGGTGCTCGAACGGCGGCATCATTGCGAAAGGATTATCGATGTCTGCGGTTCTCCGAGTTTTCTTAAAGGCGCTAACAGCCGATCTATAGCGACGCGAGATCGCCTGACCGACAATTTACGCAGCCTGCCTAATCCGCGAGTGTCTGAGCGACGCGATCTTTGGAAACGAGCCAACTCGCTGTGCTCGGCGGCGATCAGGGTGAGACGCCAGCGACAATCAAGGTGAGACTGCGCCGATGGGGACGGACCGAAGGGAGGGCGCAGCCCGACCGGAGGACCGTCCCCATCGGCGTCGCGCGTTTTTGGACCCGTCTGGCGGCCGGGTGCGGCTGGTGCAAGCTGTTGATTCGTCTCGACAAGAGGGAATCGATGCCTTGCCTGGCCTTCGCATCACCGACCACCAGATGAGGCTGTACATGACCTACCGATTGACACTGTCCCGCGAGGCCGCCGCGGCCAAGGCGGGGTTCTCGAAGGCAAGCGCGTATCGAATCGAGGGCGATTGTCGCCCGCCATCACAGAAGAAGACGCCGAGGGGCCGGCGCCGGGCCGATCCGCTCGGGCCCTATTGGGACGCCGAGATCGTTCCGATCCTGAAGGCTGCGCCCGGCATCCGCGTGATCGGCGTGCTGGACGAGCTGCGCCGACGGCATCACGAGTTGAACCCGAACATCCGCCGCACGCTGGAGCGGCGCATCAACGCCTGGCGGGCGCTCAACGGCCCAGAACAAGACGTGATCTTCCGCCAGCAGCACGAGCCCGGTCGCCTGGGTCTGTCCGACTTCACCGACGTGAGCGCGCTCGGTATTACCATCGCGGGTGAGCCGCTCGATCACCGGCTCTATCACTTCCGGTTGGCGTTCTCCGGCTTCGAGCATGCCCATGTCGTGCTCGGCGGCGAAAGCTTCGTCGCCCTGGCGGAGGGCTTGCAGAACGCGCTGTGGGCGCTTGGCGGCGTGCCGCGGGAGCATCGCAGCGACAGCCTGTCGGCAGCGTTCCGCAATCTGGCCGCCGACGCACGGGAGGATCTGACGCAGCGCTACGCCGGGCTGATGGGCCACTATGGCATGGCGCCAACGCGCAACAATGCGGGCATCGCACATGAGAACGGCTCGATCGAGAGCGCGCACGGCCATCTCAAGCGGGCACTGGAAGATGCGCTGTTGCTGCGAGGGACGCGCGACTTCGCCAGTCTCGATGCCTACCGTGCTTTTGTCGACGAGATTGTCGGCCGGCGCAACGCCAACGTCGCCAAGCCGATCGCGCTCGAGAAGGAGGCCTTGGCGCCGCTGCCAAAAGGCCGCACGACCGACTTTGAGGAGAAAGTGATCCCGGTGACGTCGTCAGGCGGCTTCATCCTGCGGCGCGTGTTCTACACCGTGCCTTCAAGATTGATCGGCCATCGCCTGCGTGTGCGCATCTTCGACGACCGGCTCGAATGCTTCGTTGGTGTCACGCCGGTCGTGACGCTGCGGCGCGGTCGGCCTGTGTCCGAGCGCCAGGGCGGTCATGTTGTGGATTACCGGCACGTCATCCATGCCCTGCGGCGCAAGCCAATGGCGCTCCTCAATCTCGTTTATCGCGACCAACTCTTCCCGCGTGCAGCTTACAAACGTCTGTTCGAGACCTTGCGGGAGCATAGTGATGACCGGCGCGCTTGCAAGGTGACGGTCGAGCTTCTGGCGCTGGCTCACGAGCGCGCCTGCGAAGCAGAACTCGCCGAGGTGATCGCGATGGATCTGGACGCCGGACAGTTACCCGATCTTGCCGCGCTGCGCGACCGCTTCCGGCGGCCTCGATCCCGCGAGTCGCCGTCAAGCTGGCGCCGCTCGACGTCTACGATGAACTCGCCTGCGTCAGCGTCATGTCAGGCCGCTCGAACCTGGGAGAGGCTGCATGACTGGTATCGCTACCTCCGTCGATACTGCCCGTGTCGAGCTGCTTCTCAATGAGCTCCGCCTGCCGGGCGTCAAGGCGATCTGGCCGAAGCTCGCTGCATAGTCGGACAAGGAAGGGTGGCCTGCCGCCCGCTTCCTCGCCGCCCTTGCCGAGCACGAGGCGGCCGATCGCACCCGCCGTCGGATCGAGCGACACATGGTGGAAGCGCGTTTGCCCGCCGGCAAGACGCTCGCCACCTTCGACTTCGAAAGTGTGCCGATGCTATCAAAGGCACAGGCGATGGCGCTCGCCGCTGGCGACGCCTGGTTGAAGGCCGGCGCCAATTTGCTCTTGTTCGGTCCACCGGGCGGCGGCAAGACCCATCTCGGCACGGCGATCGGCCTGGCTCTCGTCGAGAACGGTTGGCGCGTTCTCTTCGCGCGCACCACTGATCTGGTGCAACGGCTGCAGGTCGCGCGGCGCGAGCTGGCGCTGGAGTCCGCGATCGCCAAACTCGATCGCTATGACCTCCTGATCCTCGACGACAT
>NZ_AUGA01000190.1:0-3308 GCF_000426785.1 Bradyrhizobium sp. th-b2 | reverse complement strand
CGCCAGCCATCCCGATGGATTCGGCTACACATGGTTCTGCACGACCTACGAGGCCTGGAAGGGGCGAGCCCGGCCTTCGATGCGGCAGACCCATCGTAAGCGTGGCGTTGAGGCCCTAGAGAATTTTGGTACTCAATCCTGAGAGCACCGCTAGAAGAAGAGTCATCTTCTGCAAGGGTGCTCACAATGGATGACCATTCGGACGACATAAGACGACCGTTGTCACCGCGCATCGAAGTGTACGCAGGCGCAGGTCGAAAGCGCTGGCCGGACGATTTGAAGGCACAGATTGCCGCGGAAAGTCTTGAGCCGGGGGCGATTGTCACAGATGTCGCGCGTCGCCATGGGTGCCGACCCCAGCAGGTGCACGACTGGCGGCGCCGGGCGCGTTTGGGCCAGTTAGTGCTGCCGGCTTCGGCGGACACGTTGTCGTTCGTGCCGGTGGTATCGGAATCGGCGCTACCGGCAGCCGCAGAGCCCACCGGGTCGCCGGAAGCAGCCGTAGTGACGGTTGAACTCCAGGGGGCACGAGTGGAGGTGCGAGGGACGCCTGGCCTTGCTGTGTTGAATGATGTGTTCTTGGCGCTTCGACGGACACGTTCATGCTGATGCCGCCCGCGAGCCTCATGATTTACGTGGCGACGCAACCTGTGGACTTCAGAAAAGGTGCGGAGGGCTTGGCGCTGTTGGCGAAGGAGACGCTGGGCCATGACCCGATGAAGGGCGTGGCGGTGGTGTTCCGTGCGAAGCGCGCCGATCGGGTGAAGATTGTCGTCTGGGATGGCAGCGGCCTTGTGATGTATTGGAAGCGGCTCGATGGCAGCGGCTTCAAATGGCCTCCCATCGTAGCCGGCGTGATGCGGATGAATGCCGCGCAGCTGTCCGCACTTCTGGCCTGCATGGATTGGACGCGGATGCACGCGCCTCGAATCCTGCAGCCGAAAGCACTTGCGTAGGACGTAAAATCTTCGCTGCATCGGGGCGCGAAGCATGGCAGACTTGGGCCAATGAGTGATTTGCCTGATGAGCTGCCGAGCGATCCGGCCGAGTTGCGTATCTTTGCCGCGGCTCTGCTGGATGGCTGCGCCAGGCTCGAGCGGTTGCTCAAGCTTGCAAAAGATGCGCAGTTCGGTCGATCCTCGGAAAAGCTGGACGCTGATCAGCTCCAGCTTGTTCTGGAGGATATCGATCAGGCCGTCGCGGCTCTCGAAGCAGCCGAAGATGGTGCCAATCCCAAAACATGCGAGAAGAGAGCTGCCGAGCGCAGAGCCAATCGTGGTCAGTTGCCGGAGCATTTGCCGCGCATCGTCGAAACCCTGATGCCGGCTGCAACCTGCTGCCCGTGCTGCGAAGGCGCCCTTTTTGAGATCGGTCACGATGAGAGCCAGAGGCTGGACGTCGTACCGGCGCAGTATCGCGTCATCGTTACCCGCCGACCCAGACTGGCCTGCCGCGCCTGTCACGGCGTCGTCCTCCAGCACGCCGCTCCCGAGCGACTGATTAGGGGAGGATTGCCGACCGAGCGACTGGTCGCGCATGTGATCGATGCCAAGTATCATTGGCATTTGCCGCTTTACCGCCAGGCGCAGATGCTGGCGACGTACGGAATAGCGCTGGACCGTTCCACGCTCGCCTTCTGGGTCGGGTATGCCGCCCAGGAATTGAAGCCCTTGTGGCATCGTCTGCGCCAGCTTCTGCTCGCCTCTTCGAAGCTCTGTGTCGATGAGACCCCCGCACCGGTGTTGGATCCGGGGCGCGGCAGGACCAAAACCGGCTACTTCTGGGCGCTCTCGCGCGATGACAGGCCCTGGGCCGGACCTGACCCACCTGGGGTGGTCTATGCCTATGCACCGGGCCGTGGGGCCGTTCATGGCTTGCGCTTGCTCGAGGGCTATCGCGGCATCATCCATTGCGACGGCTATCAGGCTTACAAGACCATGACCCGAGAGACGCGTGCGGACGCCCTGTCCGGGACGCTCGCATTCTGCTGGTCGCATCTACGACGCCAGTTTGTGAAGATCGAGCGCGAGGCTGCTCCGGCGCCAGCTCCGGTTGCCCGCGAGGCTCTTGAACGCATCGCTGCGCTTTACGCAGTCGAGAAAGCGCTCCGCGGCCGATCAGATGTCGAGCGCCGTGCTGGCAGGCAGGCGCATGCCCGACCTCTGGCTACAGCCTTGAAGCAGTGGTTTGAGGCCAAGCTTGATCACCTTGCACAGAAGAGCGACACGGCGAAGGCCTTACGTTACGCGCTGCGCCATTGGGACGGCCTGACGCTCTACCTTGATAACGGGCGCATCGAGATGGACACCAATGCGGTCGAGCGAGCGATGCGGCCGATCAAGCTCAACGCCAAGAACTCCCTTTTTGCCGGTTGCGACGAGGGCGCCGAGAATTGGGCAGTTCTGGCTTCGTTAATCGAGACCTGTAAGCTCAATGGCGTCACTGCCGAGCACTGGCTCGCTGATGTTCTCGCGAAGCTCGTCAATGGCTGGCCAGCGGCGCGACTGGACGAGCTGCTTCCCTGGGCGTCGACCTATACGATGCATGCACACGATCCGAGGCTGGCGGCATGAGCCTGAACACGACCGCGGTCCGGATCAAGGTGACCCTCAAGGATGTAAAACCGGAGGTGATGCGATGTCTTGTCGTGCCGCTCACGCTGCGCCTTGATCGGCTGCATCTGACGCTTCAGGCGGCGTTTGGTTGGACGAATAGCCATCTCTTCGAGTTCCTGGCTGGCGACGCCCGTTGGGGTATCCCTGATCCCGATGGAGATTTTGGCCCTCAGCCCATCGATGCTCGCAAGACGCGGCTCTCCAATATCGTTCAAGAGACCGGCGCGAAGACGATCCATTATCTCTACGACTTCGGCGACAGCTGGGATCACGTGATCAAGCTCGAAAAGTGGTTCGACAACACGACAACAGAGGGACTTCCGTTCTTGCTCGAGGCCGCCGGCCGTTGTCCTCCGGAAGATGTCGGCGGTGCGCCAGGCTACGCCGAATACCTCGACGCCATCAGCGACCCTGCTCATCCGGAGCACGAACATATGCGCCTCTGGGGCCCGGAGCAGTTCGATCCCAACGTCGTCGACCTGAAGGCGCTTGAGGCCGCTGTCAACGCGTTGTCCGACATATGGAAGCCGCGCCGGCACACCACTCGCTCAAAATAGACGTCAAGCGTCAATCAAATGGGCCTCAGAGCTACCCTTACGACCCATCTGGGCGGCGAGAAGGTTTTCGTGGATTTCGCCGGCGACACCATCGACGTCATCGACCCCTCAAGTGGGGAAGTGCAGTCGATGAAGC
>NZ_AUGA01000189.1:0-3309 GCF_000426785.1 Bradyrhizobium sp. th-b2 | reverse complement strand
GCACAAAACACCAAAACCTTGCAATCTCAGAACGTCATTCCAGCCAAATTACGATTCCAGATCAGTCGCCTGGAAGCTTCTTAACGGGCGACTTTTAACTCTCTTCGAACAATCGCACGCCCGCTCATCAACTGTCCCCCCGCAGGCCCTAAATTTCATGCAAGGGCGCGCCAGACAATATCGCATGTAAATCCGGTGGCAGTCCAAGTGGCAATATTGCCACTTTTTCCTAGCATTCGGCGCGGAACTGCAGTTCGCGCTTGTCTCACCACTGGATCGGGTGTGCGGTCGGGTTGACCAATCTCGACTGACGCGGGACTGGCCATGGCCCCAGCAATCGCCCCCAGGGCCTCCAAGGGTTGCTGGGGCCACTTCGTTTGGATTTCACCAAACGGGCATCGTTGCTATGATGTCTCAAGACGCGACGAAATGAAGAATGATGGCACCTACAACGCACGTCGCTATGGCAACGAGCGCGCCGGTACGTACCTCCCCGGTGCAGCCAGCGCACGTCGGCTGCTAAACTCGGCGCGTGCCCACGACCTCTAACCATAGAGGCGTCACGTTCAGCGTGACTCGCCAATACGACGATCGATTCGAGATCGTGATTGAGTTCGTTGATGGGTCGATACGCGGCACCGTGCGCACGAGGTTGCCCGAGTTGGCAAAGCGGCGTGCTGAAATGCTCATCAATCGCAAACTGAAAGAGAAGATCAGGCTTGTCTGAGTAAAGCGTCGCCTTTGCGATCAGGTAGGAAGCGGTGCGTTTATGCGTCTTTTGGAACTTCTCTCACCTCGCCGGGCTTCATCTGCAATTTTGCCGCGTCGCTCGCGCTCAGCCTGGTCTTTAAGAGGCTGGCGGTCCATCCCTCAGGGATAACATCTAAAACGCTCTCTACGGCCTTGTCGCGCGCCGTGGCTGCCAGCCAAATCCTCCATCCCCTGTCATCCGTCGTGACGCGGACAAGGTGAACTTCGGTGGCTCGGTACGCGTCCGTGTCAGGTCGTTTCTGGCCCTTGCTTGTCACGCCATTCTTCCAGCGCCTGTTGCGTCCTTTCGGACCGATCTACGACGGCTTTGCTTGACGCCAGGACCCGGTCACTATGTTCCATCCGCTCTAGATAATAGCGAGTGAATTCATCCTGAGTAGACGCCCTAGCGCGCCGGCAGTGTTTGGCCATGGCTAGATAATAGTCTGCTGCACTCATAACGGAATATGCGCCAGAAGCGGCGGACGTTCCAGAGCTAGCCGCCGCCACAATCAAGCCGACCCACTACTTGCTCCTGCCGTCCCTTGCGGGGGCCGCCGCTAAGCATTACTCCTGGGCTCGATCGGCAAGTGTACAGCGGGAGTTCAAATGAGCATTGTTAAGCGGCACCTAGCCGAGAGCGAAGAGCGCATGGTTCTTGTCGAGGAAATTTGCATCGATAAAGGGGCACTCGTTTTGGACCCCGACACCGAGGAAGTTTATTTTTCTGCCGATGACGAGGCTTATAAAAATGCCTACGTGGCGGTTTTTCAGGCTTGGGCGAAAGGCACAATAAAGGGCACTGCGGAACAAGTCTTCGAGGCCACCAAATCCGTTCTGGAGGACTAACATTCCAGAATCACATAGCGCGTCGCTTCGACGCGCAGCGAGCGCGGGATGATCGAGCAGCTCCATCCTGGGGTCTGGCGGCCCAAGAGTGGCCTGTTTTTAAAAGATCAGTATCCGGTTTCAGCTAGTCCGTCATTTGAGGAACCAAGCGCTGGTGCCTCGCCAGTGTTGTTCGGCAACAGCACTGTTTGTGGAAGCTGGCCTCAGCGTGTGCCTCTCGCTGAGGCTGGTCTTCAACGTCACTTCGAAGGTGTCCTTCCTAACGACCTTTTCAGTGCTGACCCGAGCCGACGCTCGGCTCGCTTTCGGCTGTTGCCGACCTTCTTGACGGCCTTCTTCACCGACGCTGCCGACTTCCCGGTCTTCCGCACCTCGTAGCGTACCTCGTAGTCTTGTCCACCAGCAACGCGGGCTCGGTCCTGCTTGCGCCCGCGAGTGCTCTTCTTCGCTTTTTTTGCCATTGCGGCCTCCCAGTTACAATGAAGGTCAAACGCAAGTACGATCATGCGGGTTCCTGCAGCATTGCGCCCGGAACGAATCAAACGGCGCGCACTTGAATACGGTTTCTGTTGCGTGGAGTCAGTATGCGTAAATCGAATTGGACACCTTCAATTGTCCCGAGGGATGACCAGACCTTTTATCTCGTCGCCGACGACTTTGGCCGCATAGGTCGCGCCTGGCGCGAGACGGATATCGAAACCGCGGACCTCGAGACGGTTATTCAGGACCTGATGGTTGGCGAGTATTCAAACCCGATCAGGATTGCCGCTTTCAACACATCGGAGCGCTGGTCCGAGGATGTCTCCGAGGATGTTGCCCGCGAGATTCAGCGACGCTGTGACCTTCAGCTTACCGACGTGCCCTCACATCTACAGGATTTCATTGATCGCCATGTGGGCCGCGACCAGAAGCAGCTTGTACTCCGACTGGTCTAGGCATGCCCTTCCAGCGCAAAAAGCCGGAGCAAATCGGGACCAAGGCGCTCTTTCCCGGCTTCATTGCGCCGGCCCTGGCGTCGCCAATCGAGAAGGTGCCGAGCGGCACGCGCTGGCACCATGAGATCAAGTTCGATGGTTATCGCGTTCAGGTCCATCTCGCCAATGAGGAGGTGAAGATCTACACCCGCCGGGGCAACGATTGGACCAAGCGTTTTAAGAAGATCGCCGACGACGCCTGGCACATCTCGGCTGCCTCTGCCATCATCGATGGCGAGGTCGTAGTGCCAGCGGCAAACGGCACGACCGACTTCTCCGTGTTGCAAAACGAGCTACGGGGCAAATCAACCAAGATCGTCCTGGTCGCCTTCGATCTGCTCTACCTCAACGGCCGCGATCTGCGGAAACTGCCGCTGAAGGAACGCAAGGCAGTGCTCAAGAAGTTGGTTGCCGGGACTGCCATCCAGTTCAGCGAGGGCTTCGAAGTCGACGGCGCCGAGATGTTCGCTCATGCCTGCAAACTGGGCTATGAGGGCGTTGTTTCGAAGGTCGCCGACAGCATTTACCCGACGGGTACGCGCAGCCGGGACTGGGTCAAGAAGACCTGCGCCCAGCGCGAGACGCTGACCATCGCGGGCTTCGCGTTGGATGGCGACAAATGGGACGGCATTTATGTGGGTCGCCGCCAGGGCGATGATCTGATCTATGCCGGCAAAGTTGACCATGGCTTCGACAAGGCGTCGGCCGCCGACCTACGCAAGCGTCTGACGCCGCT
>NZ_AUGA01000188.1:0-3432 GCF_000426785.1 Bradyrhizobium sp. th-b2 | reverse complement strand
TGCACAAAACACCAAAACCTTGCAATCTCAGAACGTCATTCCAGCCAAATTACGATTCCAGATCAGTCGCCTGGAAGCTTCTTAACGGGCGACGAAATAGTCGGACTGATTTCGTCATCGTGCACGATGAGAAGCTCGCCGGGCTTCACGCCAAGTCTTCGCAACTGCTCCTCTTCGATTGGGCAGTTGAGCATTGCGGCCTTTGCGCCGCATTCCGCGATGGTCATCCTCACCACTTCCGCCGGATCGGCGACGGCCCCCACGCAAGTTATGTGCCTGAATTCTTCGTCATCGTCACTATCTTCCTTGAAGAAAGCCGCTGTCACTATCCAACCATCCATCTTGTTGAGCTCCGTGGGGCCCTGAGCTGCCGAACCTCTGAAGATCCCGAGGCATCGGACACCGCGGCTGAACACGAGGACGGCCACCTCATTGCATGAATATTACGACCGCGGCGATGGCGAGCGAGGTTAGTCCCATCAAAATGACGTATGCGATGTACGGAAGGTCGCCACGCACTACACAGCTCCAGCACTTGACGGAGCGTGCACTCCGAGACGCGGCACACCAGCACAAGCCGGCGCGCAGCGTTCCGCACCCTGACACGGCAACCCCGAGCCCTACACCTACTTGTCGGCATAGGTGCCAACCTGACGGCGAAGCCATTAGACGTTAGCACGCGCTCAACCTGCGGAGTATCTCGTTGACGCTTCGCGGGGAGAAGGTCCGTCCTCCCGCAACCAAATCCCAATAGGGTCGGGCTGGAAGCCAGCTATTCAATTGAACCACCATTTGGTGCAGCATCCTTAGATTGTACGGGCGCAATGGCACCTCTCAATCAGACGAGCGAGCATGAAGTTCCGAGTGCCCGAGGTTGTTATAGGTTGCTTGCTCACGGTCGCCGCTTTCGCGGTGGGAATGGCCTTCCTACTCGGTCGCAAACTATGGGACGCTCCCTGCCGTCATCGAAGCTATGCAAGTAAGCCTGAGCGTGCACGCAGAGCCGCCAGTTCCGGTCAACTACGACCACAACCATCCCCCTGCGAGCTCTGCTGTCCTCATGCCTGGCGAGCCCCGCAATGATCTGGATGACGGGCTTGCGTGGAATGATGTGGAGCTTGACGACTACGAAGGTGACCGCCCCGATTTCGGCGACATGCATCTGTTCTTCTTCGGGTATCGCGGCACGTTCACAAGCGGCCACACCCCCGAGCGTGCTGGCGATACGATGAGCGAACACGCCGGCTCGTCGAGTTTAACGGTGGCTGCGAGTACAACAGTCAAGCCTGATGAGTAAGGAAGCGGGATGACAAAACACGGTTCGATCATTGAAGAGTTGCAGCGAGAGCGAGCGAACATTGATCAGCTTTTGGCAGATCTTGAGGTCGCCAAGTCCGCGTCCATGCGGTGGGCGGCTCCGAGGCCGTTGACACAGCCGAATATGTGGATGGCCTCAGGCAAGCCTCGAACGCGCTCAACAAAGCAATTGCGGACTAAAGAACATGGATACCTGAAGTTAGTTATCCACGACGGCCGGGCCGCCGTCACGCAAGATGTGCCGGTATCCTTGATTAGTCATCCACTTGGTCCGGGCGAGATACGTCTCATACGCTCGGCGGGCACGCTGCGGCTCGCGTTTAGGATTGATGCGCAATACGATCTCCGCTACCTCTCGCTAGTCTGCGCACTCTGCGTCCGCTTCCAGCATGCGCATGTAGGTGACGGCGTGCTCCCGGTCATAAGGGTCAAGGTCTGATCGCTCGGGGCGATATCCCGTGGCGGTCTTTGCATCGGATGCAACTTCGGTTTGTCACAACCTAGAGCGTGATGACTTTAGTTTTGGCCATATCCGGCGTCGGCGAAGTAATTGGCACATTCGGCCGGTGAGAGGGGACCGAGGATCAGAGCGATAGCATCGTAGACGGCCTCGGTAGTTCGCTCATGCGCACGTTGGCGAGTCAATTGCGGGGGGTGCACGCTGAGGTCTTTGGCCCTGGCACTACATCGCCCCCCGCAAACCGATCCTGAACATTGCCCGGGTGCACGATGGTGCTCAGCAAATTTCCTTGTGTATCGGTGACGATGTGGCGCTTGCGACCTTTGATCTTCTTGCCCGCATCAAAGCCGCGCGACCCTCCGCTCTCGGTCGTCTTGACCGATGATCGCCACCGTTGGTTGCGGCTCCCGTCCAGCAAGCCTACGCGCGATTTCAACCGGGGCTTCATTGATCAATCCAACGCCCCGCGGTCGCGCAGGCCATAAAAATAGTACCGCACCGTCGTGAAGGGAGGAAAATCCTTCGGCAGTAGCGCCCTTTGGCATCCCGTCGTCGCAATGTAATGTACTGGATCGCATCCCATACCGATCGCATGCAGGTCGTGCGCGGTCGCCCGACCTTGCTCGGCCTTGGATCAACAGCTCGAGCAAGTCCCATTCCGCATCCGTACAATCGCTTGCATAGCGCAGTTCTCGTCTGTCATGCTGACAGCGGGTGATTTTTGGCCCAAGTCACCTGCTTCTCCGATGGCTTCGAACACCTCGAAAACGCACAACCTGCTGAAATCACCCAACTTTAATTTCCGGTCGGCCTCTTAGCTGTTGCTGGTCGGGATAACAATGACGCACGTCGTGCCGTAAGGCTGTGTGCAGTTGGTGTAGGCGGGAACAAGAACACCATAGCGATGCGCAGATTATTCTGGCGGGTAAACCGTGCGACCGCGTGACGATCCATCGACGGTGCTCCGTGCCCTACGGTTCCTCGATCCCACCGTACGTTTGAATGAAGTGATACGTCGTAAGCTTGTAGTCTTGCGTTCTCGCCTCTGCAATGTTGGCAAGGCGACTACCGGAGGGAAACGTTAGGCGAGCGCTGATATTGAAGTGAGGGTATTTGCCATTGGATACTCGGGTGTAGTTCAGCCGCAACCTCTACATCGGACTCTGCAATGTGCCTACCGCCCCAAATCTCGATGATGTCCCTTAAAGGGTAAGTACGGCGCAACATCCTCTTGGTTGGCATTTGCGCGTCCAGCCATTGATAAGCAATCCTGACAAAGTCGTCATGTTCGTGTCGAACGTTCGCGTGTCGATATTTAACGCGCTTTTTGGCGTTCGCAATTTCGATGGCGGTGAGTATAGTTGAAAGCTTCTCCAACATGGGCCGTTATATGTTGTTCCTAACCTTCTGTGAGATTAGTTCCACGGTTGTCTGAAGTGCTCCCAAGTCTGGTAGTTGCTCATTCATGGCGATGGTCGTTTGAGGTTTCACGAAGTATCCAGGCGGTATCCGTAGCCGTTCTTTGCTTATGTCACCTCAAGCCAGCCCCCTCCACGCCTTGCATCCTTCACCGCCGCAACCACCCTGCTGGGCAGCTCCGCGTTCTGCCGTCAGCCGATCCTAGACCGCACCGCACTGCCTCCACTACTCATCGG
>NZ_AUGA01000187.1:0-3501 GCF_000426785.1 Bradyrhizobium sp. th-b2 | reverse complement strand
CATGCTGGCCTCCCTCGCCAGCATGCAGCTTGAATCTGACTCGCGCCGTTTTGGGAATCCCCACCCGATTCATTCCGGTCGGAAAATGCTCTAGAGCGCTGAGTACTGCTTTGGACGACGCAAAGCGAGCGTGTCAGGCGACGCCGGCACATTGGCAAGAAATGTCGGCTTTGTCAGCTTTTTGTCAGCTTGTCTACATAACAACTCGTTGCGATGAGAACCAATTACAACAATGCCTACGGGCAAAGTGTGGACCAGCAGCGCGATGCGTTGGCCGGCACTTCTGGCGCAGATACAACTGCTTTTACGGCCGCTTTAGCTGCTGAAGGGCCAGCCTCTTTCGCTGTTGACAAGAGGACAGGTGAGTCAGTCAGGCTACACAGAGTAAGTAGCAATATTGGCAACGCCCAAAGCGTTTCTTTGTTTTCTGATGCCAATGAACGCAATAAGGTGGGAAGTATGACCGTGGCGCCGGGGCGCGACAATTTGCGAATTCTCACCATAGAGAATGTCGGCCGGTCGAGGTACAAGGGGGTCGGGACGGCTATGATCGCAGTCGCCGATCACATTAGGGAGTCCGCGGGCCTTTCCACGCTATCCCTTCTCTCTCAAGATGAGGGAGCTTCAGAATTTTTCTACAAGAAGGGATTCCGGTTTACGGACGAGGACAAGAATGCGGAAATGCGGACTCTCATTTCCAATCCACGATACGCTCCAGATGAAATCCTTATGGGCGAGATGGAGCGCTAGCATACCTCAGGGGGCAGGGCTGGCCAGGCCCCCTGAGAGAAACCAGTTCATCTATAGTTAAGGCTTGTGCCGGCCGTCATGGATTGGACGGCCGGCCAAGCGCTGGCGGAGAACAGCCGCAACTAAATCTCTGGTGCAGGTGCCGCATTGGGCATCTGACATGGATCCCGACTTTGGGGCCAGGTACTTAGAGTTTTACGCCTGATTGGCGCACCCCGGGGACATGAACAGGCGATGGACATGAACAGGCGATCGCCGCTCGCGGTGGGCCGATCACGAAAATCAGGCGCTGAGCGCCCCTGATTGCGCATTTCATCTCCCCCCGCAACAAGACGCGGATACTGCAACTCTGTTGCTCGGGCGACTTGGTGGGCACGAACCGCGTAGCGGGCGCGTGTGAAACCGTTTCGGAGCCGCAGTTGGATTAGAATTGACTAAGCTACCCAGGATCTCAGCAAGCTACGCCGACACTTCGTTGGTTATGGACGTTCAGCTTTTTATCGGGGCGAGGGCGGGGCCCGAGGACCTTACCCTCATCCCAAAAGGGGCTCTTTGATCCTAACGCTGTTCGCGCGCGCTGGTCGTTGTGACGCTTTTGAACTCCCTTTGCTTCATGTCGAAGTTAAAACGCGCTCGATCAACTCCAGAGGGCGGCCCACGTCTTGGGGCCGACAATTCCGTCAGCCTTCAACGGGGTACCATCGAAATCAACGTGAGATGCCTGGAATACCTTCACCGCAGCCTCAGTGTGCGGGCCAAAATCGCCGTCTACGGCCCCAGGATCAAGCTGAGGGTCCGCATAGTGTTTGAGTATCTCCTGGAGGAGCCTCACACCGCTGCCCTTTGAGCCCTTCTTGACCGTCTCTGGCGTTAGCCTGAACCAAGTCGCCGGCCCCACGATGCCGTCAACTTTTAGGGGAAACGAGAACGCCCAGTCATGCCCTACGGATCGATCAGTTTGATAACTTCTGACCGCCTTTCGGGTCACAGGTCCGAAGATGCCGTCATCTGTTCCGAGAGGAAGATAATATCGCTCAATCAACGCCTTTTGCGCCCTCTTTACCGCATCACCTTTCGAGCCCAGTTTGATGATAGGTTCGGCCATAGCGATCATTCCCTTGGTTGCCTAGTATCATTTGGCATTGTAGCAGCTGGCATTGTAGCAGCGCGAGTGTAGATGCGCGTTCACTAGCGTACCTTACCTGGGAGACTGATCACCTCCTGGATCTGGTGGGGTCTCTGATGAAAATGGCCCGCACACCCGGACCAGCGCATTCGGCCAAGCTTAGAGGCACCAGGAACCCTCATTTCATTGGTGATGCCGCGGCTTAGTTTGATAGAGGCAGTATTATGCCTTATTCACCGTCGTCGAGTCGGTCGTTCTTGGCCCGGCTCGGAACTTCCGAACGAGCAGCTCACTCGGCGATTGGAGACAAAGCTGACATCCAAGGCCAGAGGCGCGGAACGTGCCAATATCAATACGGTGGCGCGAAGTTCGGTACGCCCCTGACCATGGGAGAGGCGGAAAAACGTGGCCAACGACATTGCGGCCTCGGTCATAGCAATGCGATTTGTCGTCGGACGAATCGAGCGTGTTTGGTGTGCGCGATTGCTTCCCATCTCCGCCGGATACTGTTGTAAAACTCGACTGATCTCGATTGCCAGCCTTCGCTGTGACTTCTTGCGCGGTTTGTTGGTTGGGTCTGCTTTTGTTGGGGTATTGTATAGGTAGTTGTGCCCGAGGGGATGCCTACGCCGGGCGAATCGCTGTCCGGGGAGGTGGGACACGACAGAGAAGCTTGGCTAGCCTCCTAAGGTTTTGTGCGGTTGCCGTGGGCAGGACTTCGTCTCTGACGCCGCTCAAGCCCCGCAGCCGGAACCGGTCGAGCCTGAGAACGCGTTTCATGTGCGCAAATCGCATCTCAACCTTCTTGCGCTCCCGGCGCGACTGTTCGAAGGCTTCTGTATTGGCCAAAGCGCGGACGCGATCACGCACATCTTCGTCAAGGTCGCGGGTAATTTTGCGCACGGTTGCGGTCGTGCACTGCGGCTTTAGTGAGCACAGGAGCGATCGTTCTTGCTGGCCCTGTAGTAAGCGATATGACCTTGATCGATATTGCCTGTGCTGGCCAGCTCCGCGCCACCTGGGCAGACATAGATGTTGCGCCCTTGATCAACGGTAAGCGCTTAGCCGCGACCCCGTCGGTGCAAGCTTGACGTCTTGCGGAATCGCCACGGCATGAGGTCTTCGATGCTGCTATGGGGATGGCCGTCGATGATCGTCTCGAGTGTTTCGGCGATGTAGGCGGCCGGGTTGACGTCGTTGAGCTTGCAGGTGGCGACGATCGACGCGAGCAGCGCCCAGTTTTCCGCGCCGACTTCATGACCGGCGAAGAGCGCATTTTTTCTGGTCAGGCAGACTGGCCGGATGGCGTTCTCGACCGGGTTCGTGTCGCATTCCAGAGTCTTCGATACCATCTCGCCGAGCTTGTGCAGCCCTTCACTGCCGCACTTGCCACACGCGCAAGGCATGGGTTCGATGATACGTTCGACCGGCAGGTTATCCGGTAGGGGGCGTCGCGGCGGCCGTGGATTTTGCGCGTGGCGCAATGATCATCGCATGCGCAGCGGCAAGGTCGGCGGGAAGCGCATCGGTGGGCGTCGTCACGAGGGCGAATCAACCATATTCGCGGCAAAAAATCCCGCTGGATTCCTGCCGTGAGTCAAAGAGCCACAGCTTAACCGGAAGCC
>NZ_AUGA01000186.1:0-3645 GCF_000426785.1 Bradyrhizobium sp. th-b2 | reverse complement strand
GGGTTGGCTTTGCAACCGAATCCTACGCCGCATCAGCGCTTTACACCACGCTCGCCAGCCTCTCAGGCGCCCTCTGACGAATAAGACGGGCTAGATGTCGCCAAGGAATCCGACTTGGTCGCGCTCGCCCAATATCATCTCAACGCTAACAACAATACGCTAGGCCAATGCCACGGCTATCCTTCGAGTGCCCGGTGCCGATGTCCAATTGTTCACCGCATGCGCCCAAGTTAGGTTGTTCAGAATAACAAGGTCCCCTGGTTTTAGCTTGAGAATAATCTCGTCACAAAAAAGTTTCTCGTAATCGGCGCCTGAACACCAGCTCCGTCCTGCATTAACGGGGTCCAGTTGGTGCAACTCAAAACCGTTCGGCGGGAACTTGAGAAGTTCTCGCTCCTGCAACATCCGAACGAAAAAGTGAAGACAGCTTTGGTCAACACTACCAATGTTATCCCAAAGGACATTCACATCCCGCCCTAGGAGAAGGGAAAAGCTTCTTTTCGGCCTTGCCATAACAATCGCCAGCAAAAGGCCCGGGATCTCGGATTTCACCTCGGCTACTATTTGGTCATCTGGTACCAAATAGTCATCCGGCGAGCTCAGACGATAAAGTGCTTTTGCACGAGTGATCATGCCCCGAGACAATGGCTTTGATCCAGGTAATATTTTTGTCGTTTTTTCTCGTAAAAGTCCCCATGCCTCACTTGTGTCGTCGATGTTCAATAGGATTGTTTCTCCTCCGTCTTTACTATTCTCGAAACAATAAAAGCACGACAACTGCATATTAGATATTCTATCTCCTTCGGAATGCGGGGTGACAAACTGATAATCATCTCGGGAATTAACGCTCATGAAGTATTTGTTGATCCGCCGTCGGTGACCAAGAAAATCGGAAAAGCCGGCCTCCAGCTCTAGCTTTTTTTGCAATCCCAGTTCACCGGCAATTTGATGTACGAGGCCGTCCGACTCGCTCGGTGAGACATTACGAATCAAAATGACACAGTCTCGACTGAGTGCCTCGATCACGCAAGTCACATCCAAGCCGCTGCACCCAAGGGTCAACAGCATGCGCCGATGTGAGAGATCAGGAGTCAGTTGTGGTTGCGACATTCGCCGTGGACCCGTTCTTCGTCGCATTCGTCGCCTCACGAGCAAGGGCCGTGCCACAGACGTCAGCGGGCATTAAGCGAAAACGCTACTTAGTGCCGAGCCCCGGCCAATCTGCGAAAACGCGATGCGTGGCGAACTTTGCAACATCGAGCGGAATCCCTGCCGCAGGACCCTCTCTCACTCGACGAGCAGACCACCTGGAGAAAGCAGCGGCGAGCATTTTGGCTCGCAAAGGCAATCCGGGCAAGGCGCGGGCGCCCGATCTTGAGTGGTCGTCGCTGTTGACGGCGCGTGCTGTTGTGTTGAGCTCTGTTCGGTTCAAGGCGTTAATGTCCCAAGCCCGACGGCATGACGGCAAAATTCTGGCAGCCCGGCGAGAAGCGAATTGTTTTCTTCAGAATGAGCTCGCAGAAGGTCATTGGCGCGTCCGTTACTTAACGTGAGCGCCAAGGAGATTCTGCTGTACGCGCGGTGATGACGGCGGCTGTTGCAGATCTTCCGACGACTTTGCGGACGCCCATGCGGTGATCGTCGCCAATAACGTCCGTATTGTTGTGCTGAGCTGTGTCTGGTTCAGGACGTCGATGTCCCAAGTCCGACGGCGGCATTCCGAGCGAGGCGCGCGTTATTTCTTCAGGAAACGCTCGCAGTACGTCATTGGTATGTCGATTGCTTGAAATGCGGGGTGATCCGTTACGGCCTTCATCGTAACCCCTGTCTAAGAGTTCAGATGAAACTTGCTACACCGGTTGGCTCTTGCATCTTTGTTGGTGGTGGTACGCTAGCTGTTAGATGTGCTCAGCTAGTGATGGAGATGGGCCACGTGATCCGGGCGGCGCTGTGTGCCGACGCCATATTCCGCGATTGGGCCGCTCTCGCCGATATCTTGTGTGTGACGAGCATTGAAGAGCTATCTGCGCTGCTCAACGCCGAGCCAGTCGAGTGGATATTTTCCGTTGCCAATCCGTTCATATTGCCAGCAGATGTGTTTGGGAAAGCGCGTAGAGGCGCTTTCAATTACCACGACGGTCCGTTGCCGCGATATGCCGGAACTCATGCGACGTCTTGGGCGCTTCCTGCCCGTGAGACCGAACATGGCATCACGTGGCATCGTATCGATCACGGTGTTGGTACTGGTGAGCTGGTCGTCCAACGCCAAGTGTTGATTGCGACGAGCGATACTGCGCTGACGCTGAATCTCAAATGTTATGAGGCTGCTATCGATGGCTTCCGCGAGCTTCTAACTGGCTTAACAAATGGAGAGCTTAGTGCTCGTCCGCAAGCGCTAGCGGACCGAAGCTTTTTCCCGAAAGGTCGACGCCCAGATGCTGCGGGCTGTCTGCGATGGGATCGATCCGCACAAGATCTGGAAGCGATGACGCGCGCCTTAGACTTTGGCCCGTATCATACCAATCCATTGGGGTTGTCCAAGGCTCTCGTAGGCGATGACGTTGTCGTCGTCAAGCGCTTGGAGGTGACGGCTCGGCGCTCGGGTTTTGCTGCGGGGGCTTTAGTTGAGATCCACCCCAGCCACTGGCGTGTGGCGACAGGGACAGAGGATGTTGATGTTTGGCTTAGCAGCTTGGATGGTAAGGCTCTGGATGCGCGGGCACTCGCGAGGCGTTCTGATTCCCATGTAGGCGACCGCCTCCCGATTCTGAGCGATGACGAGGCGCGGAGCATAACGGTCGCGCATGAAATGTTGGCGCCTCGTGAGAGTTTTTGGCGACGGCGGCTTGAACAGTTCAAAACATCCCAGCTTTCCTTTTTGTCGTGTTCAGTAGCTTTGGCTGCACCTCAATGGCAGTTGAGTTCATGGCGAATTCCAGGTGCTTTGGCTGAGCTGTCTCCCAGTAATCGCACGGAATTCTTGCTAACGGCTTGGCTGATCTACCTAGCCCGCATCACGGGAGAATTAGAGCTTCAATTGGGATGGACTCCCGCGCCGAGTGGATCGCGAGCGGGCTTGAAAGCGCTCGAGGTGCTTGTCGCTTCTGTTGTGCCGATGGCAATTACCATCGATCTCGACAATGATTTTGCAGAGGCGCGCACGGTGGTGGCGGCCGAATTCGCTCAGCTGAAGGAGCAGGATAGCTTCGCGCGAGATCTTATCGCGCGCTGCCCAACGTTGCTCGGTATGGAGGCGTTACGATTGCGCCGGCCCTGGCCCGTTGGCGTTATGCTTACTGTAAGTGGCGAGTCTGCCACTGGTGACCTAGCTTCGAGCCCGACTTCTGAGGCAGCCCTGCCCGGTGAGGCGTTAACATTTGAGGTTTGCGCTCTAGATGGCAGCTTTCGATGGCACTTTGATGCAAGTCGCTTGGAGCCCAAGCATATCGACCGTATGACCCAGCATTTGCAAAATTTGCTATGTGCTGTGAAGGCAGATCCGCGGCAGCCGGTGGGGCGGATTGAACTCTTGTCATCCGCTGAGCGCGCGTATCTGCTGGAGGAGCTGAACCGGACGGCGGCGCCGTATCCTGTGGAGCAGTGCATCCATGAGCTGTTTGAGGCGCAGGTGCGCCAGGCGCCGAA
>NZ_AUGA01000185.1:0-3669 GCF_000426785.1 Bradyrhizobium sp. th-b2 | reverse complement strand
CAACAATTGCGCTGAGCGCGCATTGAGAGGCATCGCCTTGGGAAGGCGCAACTGGACCTTCGCCGGCAGCCAGCGCGGCGCCGACCGTGCCGCCATCATGCTGACGATGATCACGACCTGTCGCCTCAACGACGTCGATCCCAAGGCCTGGCTCGCCGACGTCCTGGCCCGTATCGCCGATCATCCCGCATCGCGTCTGCACGAGCTCTTGCCCTGGGAATGGAAGCTCCTGCGCCAGGCCGACAAGCCAGCCAATCAGCAGGCCGCCTGACCTTCACCCTTCACCCAATGCCATCATAGACCTCGCCGTGCCCGCGCGCATGCGTCAATCAGGCGGCCTCCGTCGTATGCGTACCTTCCAGATCACGGAGTTGCTGGATCAGCATCTTTTGAGAGACGCCGGGAATTGCACGGCGCAGCTCCGAAAATCGGAGCACCGGCGCGCGAAAAAGATGGAATATGATGAGTGCTTTCCATCGGCCTTCAAGAACCTTTAAGCCGTCCTCGAGCTCCGCTGTGGAACACATCTGCGAGGAGGCTTGGGAAGTTTTGGCCATAGTTACCTAGAGGTGTGTATTGCACTTTTTGGTGCGTTCTTGCGCTCTAAATACCATGCTCCTATCCCTTCGCGGAAGCAGTTCGGCCTTCATGGCTGGGCATTTGGACACGAAAACTGGTGCCGCCCTGGGCTCGCGCCGGAACATTGCGAGGGGAACGATTATGAGTGTGGTGGCCGTAGTTACGGGAGGCAGCCGGGGAGCAGGCAAGGGCATCGCCATCGCACTCGGACAGTCCGGCGCGACCGTGTATGTGACAGGACGCAGCCAAAAGTCGGATGACTCGCCCCATGGCGGCACGGTGGCGGAGACGGCGGCGCTTGTCAGCGAAGCCGGCGGCAAGGGCATCCCGATGTGTATCGATCATTCCAATGACGAGGCCGTGGCAGAGCTGTTCGCTCGGGTAGGACGCGATCATGGCCGACTCGACTTGCTGGTCAACAACGCGGTGAAGGCGGTCGGCATGACACTGCCCGGAGGGTTCTGGGAGAAGCCGTTGGAGGCAGCCGATCTGATAACGATCGGGCTGCGATCGCATTTCGTGGCCAGCTTCTATGCTGCACCCTTGTTGATCGCGAACGGCCGTGGGTTGATCGTCAATACGGGGCACTATGGGGCGGTCGCCTATTATCATACCCCGGTCTATGGTGCGCAGAAGGCGGGCGCCGACAAGATGGCGGCGGACATGGCGAAGGAGTTGCGTCCCTACAACGTCGCCGCCGTCTCGATCTGGATGGGTGGCCTCGATACCGAACGCGCCCGTGCGTACATCGCCAGCTTGCCGCCCGAAGCGAGACCGACGGCCAAGCGGGAATCGCCGCAGTTCACGGGCCGGGTAATAGCAGCTCTCTACGCGTCGGGCGATCTCATGCACTATTCGGGCAGGGCCTTGATCAATGCCGAACTGGGCGCGCAGTTCGGCGTCACCGACATCGACGGCAGCACTCCGCTCTCGCTGCGATACAGGTTGGGCGGGCCGCCCGAACTGCACGCCAGCCTGCGATGATGCCGTTGGAGATCAGCCCGGCGGCAGGGGAGCCCCGTTTGTGCGTTTCACAGTCTAGGTTCGTCATGGGAAGAACGAAAAGTCTAACATGTGTGGGGCAGGTTTCTAAGTATTGCCTACTCAAAATTGGGCGATGGAGCGCACGAATAGAAAAGGAGATACCACGGATATTTGTGCGTCGGCACTGCCATCTTGGCCGATGAGGATTAGTCCGGCTCCGCCATTTGCTACAGTTAAAATGATGGGCTCGCCATTCCTCGTCTTGATGGGCTCCATTCCGATGATGAGAAATTCGCCAACCGGTTGGTCAAAATATTGAAGCCTAAGTTGAGCAGCGACCTCCGCCGCCGCAAGTCCAAAGCCCAGCTGTTGAGCGCGCGTATAGATCTCAGCCAGCGAAGCTGTATCGGTCTCAAAGCCGAGCTGGGCCGCAGACACTACGAAAAGCTCCACGTTTGTCTTCGTAGCGCTGAGGGTAAAGGTCGGTCGAGCGAGAATTTCCCCAGCCGGGGTTCCGATGCCGCAACCAACTGTATCCAACGCGTTACTGAGGGCAAACGAATCTGCAAATGTCCCTACTGTAATCGCCCACAGGACGGCGACCTTGAGGACGGCCTGCACATGCGGCGGTGCCGGCGCGCCCTACCCGGGATGCAACGAGCCTGCAGATGGCGCGGCGCCGCGAGCAGCGTCACGATTTCGAAACATCAGCGCTTGAGATCGATGTCGACGAAGTTGGTCCGCGGCCAGGTCTGCGGCGAGCCTCGAAACCGTCGACTCGAGCCTACCAATCTTGATCGGGTCGATTTTGACTCATCTGCCGCATGCCCGCTTGAGACTGCATTGACCTTACGTAGGCCGCGCATCGCTTAGTTGGAGGTCAGACTGGCCTCGGGACCATTCGTGGTCGCTGGCGGAAAGCGCCCTGCGTCTGCGAGGCCGCGTGGAGCAGAGATTTGCCTGGAGGCGAGTATTTGACGCTGGGTGTTATCTCCCGGTGAATAAGCGCGAGCTTCTCTGGCGACTTAAACCAAATTTTGGCGCGCGATCACAAGCATCGGCGCTCGCAGCGTCATGCTCATCGATTGTTAGAGGAACTCGACGTTAGGCCATTGGTCTGATGGCGGCGCGCCTTCTCCAAGCTCAACTTTTGGTTTTGGAGCTGAATGGCGCTTGGATGGGGTGCTGACGCATGACCGTCTCGGCCCGCCGCCAACCGCGAAAGGAACTGCGAAGGGTCGAAATGGACCAGCGCGGGCGCCGAGCCCCGCTGATGCGTTTTTGCGCGGCTTGCGATCCGTAGCGTATCGTCCGGCAGCGGTCGCTGCAGTGCCTTGGCCTCATCCCACGGGGCGCGCATCCACAGTTCCCGCTCCGCGAGCGGTTGGTCGTCGTTCAACGGCGAGGGCCGGGTCTCGACGTGAACGAAAGAGCGCGCACAAACCACCAAATGCGGCACATCTTCTTCAAGCAGCCGAAGCGTCGACGTGGCTAAAACAGACTGATGATGCAGGCGGGCGCGGGCCGCGCGGAGGCGGTCCCTCTCAAACAGAATTTAATGGGTATCGGCCGCTTGCGAACCCACATAGAACCGTGCCGGTCCCCTCCGGCCGCTGGGACCTTTCTTTGGGGTCAACGATGGCAGTCCGGTCTGAGAGCCTTGCATACGCTTGTTGAAGAATTCAGCGTCTTGGGCGTCCACGTTCAGCATTGGATGCTGATAGCCGCTCTGATTACTGCGATCGCCGTGGTCTCCGGTTTACGGAAATGACTGCATTGCATTAGCGAGGCAGCCCAGCGCTCCGAGCGGATGTGGGTGACGGGCGGGCCGCATGTGCGCGGCGGTGGCGGCACGTCCGCTTTCAAGCGGTAAATCAGACACGCGGTCCGACCGCAGGGATGTCGCCTTGTGACCCGTTTCGTTTCGGAGGTCGCGGCCCAATACTCGGTGGTCGCGCCGAACCGATTAGCTATCCGGTGATGAGCTCACCCCAGCAATTCTTGTGCTAACTCCTCATAGATCTGTTGCACTTCAGTAACTCCATTCCAGTCCAAGAGGCTGTAAAAGTTCAGCTGGGGGCTGGAAGTGACGGCATGTTTGATGTG
>NZ_AUGA01000184.1:0-3735 GCF_000426785.1 Bradyrhizobium sp. th-b2 | reverse complement strand
CTTCAGCGCATCGCCAACGGCTGGCCGAGCAGCCAGATCGAGGCGCTTATGCCATGGAACCACGCCGCGTGAACGGCCTCAGCTTGCCGCTTACGAATTAGCCCGACGGCTTTGTCAATCAACTAATCAACTGGCATCCCGGCGCCTTCAACTGACGCGAGGACGCTGATCGGCTGACTGCGGCCGACTTCTCTGAGAGCCCTGTTAGATTTGGGAGGTGATCAGCGTTCTACATTGGGACTATCAATCTTGCTGCTGCTTCGCATTGAAGACCAACATGCATTGCCCACCCAAGCTTGACCGCATTTAGCGGAGCACAGACCTCCAGGTTCTATGCCGCCATCATTCGTTACCTCAAGATCCCAGATATCCGCAGGCATCAAGGAGAGCGCAGCATTATGAGACCTTCGGCTGCCTATGTCGCCGTCATGGCAATCCTCGTGAGTGCGACATCTACTGCCGCGCCGACCCTGGTCGTAGCACAGGGAATTTCAGGGGACGTCATCAAGATTGGCGTCATGAACGACCAAAGCGGCCCTTATTCCGACAATTGCGGGCTCGGTTCGGTTATCGCCGCGCAGTTAGCCATAAGCGACTTTAGTAGGGCCATCAACGGTAAGAACATCGAGCTCATCGTGGCGGACGATCAGAACAAGCCGGACATCGGCGTCGGGATCGCGTCGCGCTGGCTAGACAATGAGGGGGTGGACGCAATCGTCGGATGTTCTGCATCGTCAGTCGCACTCGGTGTACAAGACGTCATGAGGAGCCGGAAGAAACCATATCTCTTGGCCGGAACGGCGGCCGCGTTCTTCACCAATGAGAGATGCTCTCCTTTGACGACGCAGTGGGCAATGGATACCTATGCGCTGGCTAAGGCGACGGTCAAATCGTTGCTGGCTCAGAGACTGGATACTTGGTTCTTTGTCACCGTTGATTACTCCTTCGGCAAAGTCTGGCAGGCCGACGCGACGAACTTTATCAAGTCCGCTGGCGGCAAGGTCGTCGGCTCCGTTCTGCATCCGCTCAATTCTTCCGATTTCGCGTCTGCTCTCCTGACGGCCCAGTCGAGCGGTGCAAAGGTCGTCGCTTTGGCCAATTCGGGGGCAGACTTCGCCAATGCCCTGAAGCAGGCTGAGGAGTTCGGGCTCACGCAGAAGCAGCAGCTAGCTCCGCTGGGATTGATGATCAATCAGACGCACAGCATCGGCCTGCAGCCGCTGCAGAATGTACGTCTGACCACCACGTTTTACTGGGATAGGACAGACGAGACGCGCGCCTTCGCGAAGCGCTACGAGGCAGCATTCGATGGCCGGATCCCGAACGAGGCGCACGCGAGCACCTACAGTGCAGTTATGCACTATCTCAAGGCGATTGCCGCGGCGCAGACGGACGAAGGCGAGGCGGTGGTGCGACAGATGAAGAACACCACGGTCAATGATTTCGAGATGAAGAATGTTAGGATCCGCGCCGACGGTCAGGTGATGCGCCCGCTCTATGCCGCGCGCATAAAGGCGTCGATCGAGTCAAAATATCCTTATGACTACTACGAGATCACGGGGACCATTCCGGCCGAGGATGCTTGGCGCCCGGCCGCGGACAGCGCCTGCAATCTCCTGAAGACGCAGTAAGTCGCACAGGCGGGCCAGCCCGATCTGTCTCGATCGGGCTACAGACAGTCAATCCGCCAACAACAATAGTTCTGCCCGACAACAGGGCGCTGGATGGACAACGTGTTCATCGAACGCCTGTGGCGCGCTAAAATACGAGGACATCTATCTCAAGGGTTATTCGGATGGCCATGAGGCCAACGCCGGAATCGCGCGATGGATCGAATTTACTATTTCCAGCGCCCTCATCAGGCGCGGGAAAACCGCGCGCCGATGACGGTCTGGCGGGCCGGTGTCAGCGGCGCCTCCGGCGACGAGGCTGTAGATATGACGCTTCTCGCAAGCGAGACGCTTGGACAACGCTGCGCGTTGCCCACATCCCCACGGCCACAACAGCAGCAAGCAAGAGTAGCGTAAGGCTATTGAGAAGAACGAACGGCAGCAGCTCCACTTAAGAAACCGGACCCAGCGGTCCTCAGTGTAGGGTCCACTTCACAGCAGCAGCAGCAATCATTCTTTCTATCGGGGATCCTGCCCGCGATCAAAGCACGGTTCATTAAGAGGAATTCCGGGCGACCATCCTGCCGCTCGTCTACTTCCTCGGCGGCTCCAACGATAAGTGGTGCCCGCCCAGTTGCGCATGTGCACCTCGCCGCGTGCCTCTCTCACCGTGTTTCCATCGTCACACTGCGCGCTGACAGCGTGACCAGACACATGAGTGCCGCCAATATCGCAAATGCGATCGGCAATCCAGCGAGCTTGGCGAGAAAGCCCACGCCCGCCGGTCCAACGAGGATTCCGGCATAACCAACTGCGGTGATCGCTGCAATCGCGAGGCCGCGAGGCATTACCTTCTGCGCGCCGGCCCGCCGGAACAGGATCGGGACGAGGTTCGATGCACCCAAACCAATAAGCAGGAAGCCTGCTATGGCGAAGGTTGCACTTGTCGCGCAAAGCAGAAGTGCGAAGCCCGCGACCGCCAATAAACTGCCTAACACCAGTGTTGTGCGGTCACCGAGGCGCGCCACAACGGAATCTCCACCGAGGCGCCCGGCAGTCATGGCGATCGAGAACAGCATGAAGCCGAGCCCGCCCTGCGCTTTCGGGACAAGGCCACGTTCCACGAGCAGCAAGGCACTCCAATCAAGCATCGCCCCCTCAATGAGAAACATGATCCCCGCTAGCGCCGCGAGCAGCAGCACGATGGCACGCGGCACCACGAATAGCGCCCCATGCTGTGCCTGAGCGCTTCGGGGCAATCGCGGCCAGATCAGCATCATGGCGCAAACTACGATGATCGAGCAGATCAAGGTTGACGAAAACGCCTCGATATCCAGCCAGAGCAATGTGGTCATCGCGGCGGAACCAACAAATTCGCCTATGCTGAATTGCGCGTGAAAGCCCGACATCAGCGGACGCTTCGCAGCACGTTCCGCCTCTACCGCATAGATATTCGCTGATACACTGATCGAGCCGAGCGAGGCGCCGAAGCCGACCAGCGCAGCTCCTAGCGCAGCGGGTGTACTGAAAACGGCGAGCCACGGCAGGAGGAGCGCAACTCCGAATCCGCCGGCTAAGATGATTGGTTTGCTGCCGCAACGCGCACTCAATAATCCGGTCAATAGCATCGCGACAACTGAACCAATCCCCAGAAGGAGCAGCAGAAAGCCGAGGACGCCGTCATCGACAGCCAGCCGCTCCTTAACGAACGGCACCAACGGCGCCCAGCCCGCCATGCCAAAACCGGCGACAAAGAATGCAAGGCGCGTCGCGAGCCGAGTGGCTCTCCAAGAGGCGGACATCATTCGAAACTCCGGACGAAATGGCGGGCGACACCTACGCAACAGATAAACAGGCCGCTCGTTGCGAGTTGAAACATCTGTGCGCCTCCAGGTCGTGAGACAATTGACGACTTTCCTCAACCTCCTTTGATCGTACAATCTAACGCCCCGTTCGTTTCAAGCCATGGGCGTGCCGTCAGATGGCTCGATGGTTGGTACCGGCCTCGTAACCCATGCCCCGCACATCGTCTGCGTGATAACAGCTACCATCCGCGGGTAAGACGATATGGTGAGTATTGCGCGTTAATCCCCAGCACGTCATTCGTTTTGGTTTACCGAGGGAG
>NZ_AUGA01000183.1:0-3803 GCF_000426785.1 Bradyrhizobium sp. th-b2 | reverse complement strand
AAAGTACGGGTCGTCAGGCGGTGAAAAGCCGAAGGCAATCCCGCGCGCCTCGTCAGAGCAGATGTGCGGCCACATCAATCGGACTAAAAAAACGCACTCTCACGAATAGGACGGGCTAGATAATTCGACTGTGGAAGGGCTCCACAAGAAGCACGGACCGCTCGCGCTAATCGGCTCGCGCACGAAGCTGATGCAGCATTGGGCTGATCGGATCGACCACTGGCTCGATCCCAAGAAGGTAATGCCGATAAAGCGCGGCACGCAGGCCTAATGCTCTACGCTTTTCCGCCTAGTTAAACGCCACAACTACACGCGCCGGATCTGACACTTCAGCGCAGATTGACCGCTGCCCTCCGAAGGCATGTGTCAACCCAGTAGGAGCAAAAAAGGAGTTCGAAAGAGGCCCGGAATTCAGAGACTTGCGAGGACGTTGCGCGCCGCTTCACACTCGCAACAAATTCACGTAAGCAGCACGTTAGCAGAATGCACCCGTAGCTCAGTTGGATAGAGCGTCGCCCTCCGAAGGCGTCCCACACGTTCGAATCGTGTCGGGTGCGCCAGCTTTGCCTGTGTTCGGCGAGCGGTCGATGCGGGCTTTCACAAAGAACATTCGCGTGGGCGCGCCCGGAGCAGCACGCATGTGCCGCCGCCTGACCTGCGATGTCACGTTGCTTTGCCCGCCGTGGTCTCTTGCCCCCGGCCTACCCGCCAGACCGGATCCGGGCGAGACCATAGCGCCGTGTTGCGGATTGCTTCGGCCAACGCCTCTGCCTGCACGCCAAGGAAACGCGCGCCCTTTTCGGCCGTGGCGCTCCGCGGGTCCCCCCAGGAGCCTGTGATCGGCGCGCGTTCGGAGAAGGAGTAGAACCGCGAGAACCCTGCCGGCGGCTCTACCGCGGCAGGCGCCTGCTGCATCGCCTCGTCCAGCTTGTGTTCCTTCACAATGTCCCTCGCGATCGCCATCATGACCGAGGTTTCGCCCTCGCAAGCGTGTTTCGGTGCGGTGTCGGATTCGAAGATTGCCGCGATCTTCACGGGTGCCAGGAACCATGGCGTTGTGGCGACGATCGGAAAGTCGTACGCCACCGCCAGTTCGCGCGATGCCACGGCAAGCGGATCGATATTGCCGCCATGGCCGTTGACGATCAGCAAGCGGGCAAAGCCCAATGCGCGAAGAGATCGCACGATGCTTTCTAGGATCGCGCGATAAGCGGCATAGTCCACGCTGATCGTGCCACCGAAAGGCAAATGATGCTCGCTCAAACCCAACCACAGGCCGGGCAACACGGCGACCGGTACCGGATCTGGACCCGCGGCCACCAGCCGCGCGGCCGCAATCGCGGCGGCACTGGCGCTGGCCGTATCGGTAATCACAGGCAAATGCGGGCCATGCTGCTCCAGCGAGCCGGCGGGCAGGATCGCCAGAGCGCCTTCGCGTGCGGCGATCGCGCGTAGGTCCGGAGCGGTCATACGCGCCCATTCGACTTCAATGCTCATAGCGATCTCCCGAAAGGATCTGGATGGAGGGGTCATCATGCGATCGGAGAAGAAATATCATGGCGAGCTTCGAGATCGGCACAGCAGCTCAGCATAGTGCCCATCTTCATCTGCTATGGCGCGCCAACAGCAATGAGCCGCGATCTCTATTGTCTGCTGGCAACCAAAAACGAAGCTTGTCACAGACCCTCGAAGCCTCGGATAACGCAAGCCAAGATCCGCAGCTTAGATTGCCGCCGATGCGGGCAATTGGACAGTGCAGTCGCTCCCCTGAGGCGCCATCCTCTCTATTGCACACACAGCTCTCGCTGGCGAGGCGACGATGGATCTCGTCCGATACTGCGGGACGCGGCCGGTGCCGCAGGTCGGGTGCTGGAAACAGGCGATCGCGCGCAGCTTCCTCCCAGATCTCGGTCAGCACTGGCAGATAGAATGACAATGCCTCGACGGCCGTGTCGTTGAACGTGAACTTGTCGACAAGCTGTTCGGCAATGCGTTCGGCGCCCCATATCCTCAAGGAGCGGCCTTGCATCTCGGGCTTCGCTAGCGCCGCTTTGAGGAACTCATCCACAATCTGCGGGCGTTCGGGCTGTGCGGCGATGAGGAGCACCAGTTTTGCATTCGGACGATGAGACAAGGCATGGGCGAGATCCTGCTCGGCCTTGGGCATCCCCCTCGTGAAATAGTCGTCGTGCGCGGAATATTCCGCGACTATCGCGCCATCTGCGCTGCTGCTATCGAGCACGCGTCTGATCGGAAAACCGAGCGCGTTCAAGCCACTGTGCTCGAGCGGCGTCGAGAGCAAATGGTCAAGGAAAAGCTCCCCAAAGCGCTCGAAATCAGGGCCGATTACGCCGATAGGCGCGATAAGGCGCTGGATCAGGAGCTTTCGGGTCTGTGGGTTCATAGCCAAATATCATAAGGCCTCCATCTGCCCTAGGAAATGGGTATCCCGTCGGGCATCATCGAGCTCGCGTCACACCGCTTGCGGGAGACTTGGCAAGGGCCCGGTCACTTCTTGTAGTCGGCCATCCAGATCACCGAGAAATTCCATAATTGCCTTGTCGAACAGGTCGTAATGCTCGGGATCGGTAGCGGTTATCCCGTCGCGCCGGCGCAGGAAGCGCCCGATGGCGTAGGCGACGACATCGGCAATCTGGAGGCCCAGTATGTGCGCGGAGTTAGAGAAATGGCACCGCCGCCAATCAGCGTGGCGCTGCCTTCGAACTTGACCAAGCTCGGCCCAGGCGTGGTTTTGTCTCGATCGATAAGTAGGACCGCGGGACCCGCAGCGGCTAGATACTCGGCAACCGAACGCAGGAAGACCTGCTTCACAGCTGCCTTATAATTTTTCTTAGCGACAGCTCCACCAACCTGCTGAAGCAGGTCGGCATATTGAGCCTTGCAGATGCGCGCATAGACAAAGATCGCCCTGCTGGTCAATTATGAAGTGGTCTCCAGGTCGCCCGTCTCCATCGCCGCGCGACAGACGGTTCGCAAAGCGCGGCCCAGTTCGGCCGAATGCACGCGGCAGTCTTGGAGGAGGGGAACACGAAGTTCGCATTTAACCTTGCGATCTGCATGCGACCTCGACGAGTTGCTGAGGCGGTATACCGCCGTCGGCCTTCTCGTGTCTCCAAATTGAGATCGTCTGCGCTTCAATCACAAAGCCATACCTCTAGCTTCTCCACTTTGCGGCCACTCTCCCGTCGTTTCGGGCCGTGGCTCGCCCAGCGGGATAAGATCTCAGCTCCCCTAGCTTGACGTTATTGACGTTGCGGAGGCCGTCAAGCGCTTTCGCAGCGCTCCATGACGGGTAGTCCTTTGCTGCGAATTCCCTCCCTATTCCATGCAGTTTTTCCTCGTCATTATCTGCAAAACTGCACTTTTGCGCCCCGCCACGCGCGGTTGCGATTTCAATTCACAACCGAAAATAGTATCCTTGGCGCCGATATCCGGTACGCAAAGACGGCAACCGGGCAAGGAATTTAAGGAGAACAGATGATTCGTCATACGATTGAAGCAAACGAGAAGCCGATACTTGATATCTTTTGCGACAAGTACCTTTTCAGCATCCCGTCATACCAGCGGCCGTATGCTTGGACTACAGAGCAGGCCAGCGATCTCCTTGACGACATAACGACTGCTTGTGGCGACACGGGGGATGTCGCTAACGCGAACCCGTACTTTCTCGGCAGTATCGTCCTGACATACGGCTCCTTGGGAGCGGTCATCGGCTTCATGACTTGGCTCTGGATTTCGGCGATCACGATATTGCTTGGCGCAGAGCTCAACGCCGAGATAGA
>NZ_AUGA01000182.1:0-3820 GCF_000426785.1 Bradyrhizobium sp. th-b2 | reverse complement strand
GGGGGGCATTTGCTCGAACAGAGCGTTGCGGGCCCGGACCCGGAGCGGACGTGGCGTCCTGCGTCTCGACTCCCCTGGCACAAGCCTTGACGAATCTCGACGCGCGGCGTCTGTATGTAGATCTGCCACGGTCTTCCATTCTGCATCTAGTAGGATGGAAGCTAAGAGGGAACCCGGTGCGCCGGTAACGGCTATTCCGGGGCTGCCCCCGCAACTGTAAGCGGCGAGCGGTTGTCATAATGGTCACTGGCCGCGACAGCACCGGGAAGGCCGACAGCCGCAGCGACCCGCGAGCCAGGAGACCTGCCGCGACAGAATAGAACGTCCTCGGGCGGGGTGCCCCGTGCGTCGCTTGCAGCCTGGGACGTTTGACCCGTCTCCTCGCAAGTCGTGCGCGTGGCTTCACCCCCCAACATCGCGGGGTTGCCGATGTCGCCGTCTTACGATTTCAATCAGCATGGTCATCTAATTGAGTGGCCGAGTGTGCGGCCGTGGCCGGCGCGGCCAAAGTCTGCCGCGCCTCAGCGGTGTGTTGTGCCGCCGCCGTCATCGGCTCCGCTGCCGCGGCCTCTCGCGCCATTGCCAAAGCCGTCCGATCTCACGCTCGATCGATCGCGCGACGGCCTGCTGACCGCGTTCGGCAAGCTAACGCTGACCGATCGCTATCTGCTCGTCGGCGAAAGCATCCAGGACATGTTCGCGCGGGTGTCCTGTGCCTTCGCGGACGATGTTGCGCACGCCCAACGTCTCTATGACGCGATGTCTCGGCTGTGGTTCATGCCAGCCACGCCGGTGCTGTCCAATGGCGGCACCACGCGCGGCCTGCCAATCTCGTGCTTCCTTAACTCGGTGTCGGACTCGCTCGAAGGAATCGTTGGCACCTGGGACGAAAACGTGTGGCTTGCCTCCAACGGGGGCGGTATCGGCACGTACTGGGGCAATGTTCGCTCGATCGGAGAGAAGGTGAAGGGCGGCGTCAGCTCAGGCGTCATCCCGTTCATCCACGTCATGGACGGCCTGACGCTGGCGATCAGCCAGGGCTCGTTGCGGCGCGGCTCGGCGGCGGTCTATCTCGATATCCAGCATCCCGAGATCGAGGAGTTTCTCGAGATCCGCAAGGCGTCCGGCGACTTCAACCGCAAGAGCCTCAACCTGCATCACGGCATCAACCTCACCGACGAGTTCATGCGTGCCGTGGGCGCCGGCACCGCGTTCGCTCTGCGCAGCCCGAAGACGAACGAGGTCGTCCGCGAGATCGACGCGCGACAGCTATGGCAACGCATTCTTGAGAACCGGTTGCAGACAGGCGAGCCTTATCTCTTGTTCATCGACACCGTGAATCGCGCGCTTCCCAAGCACCAGCGCGAGCTCGGTCTCAAGGTCTCGACCTCCAACCTGTGCAGCGAGATTACGCTCCCGACCGGCATCGACCATCGCGGCGAGGAGCGCACCGCGGTGTGCTGTCTGTCATCGCTCAACCTCGAGACCTGGGACCAATGGAATGAGGAACCCGGCTTCATCGAGGACGTCATGCGCTTCCTTGACAACGTGCTCACCCACTTCATCACGACGGCGCCGGAGGGTATGAAGCGGGCCCGCTACGCCGCCCTGCGCGAGCGCTCCGTCGGACTTGGCGTGATGGGCTTCCACTCGTTCCTCCAGGCGAATGGCATTCCAATGGAGAGTGGCTTGGCGAAATCATTCAATCTAAAGATGTTTCGGAAGATCCGGGGTGATGCCGACGCGGCATCCGTCGCCCTTGCTCGCGAGCGTGGCCCGTGCCCGGATGCCCTGGAACGTGGCGTGATGGAGCGCTTCAGCCAGAAGATCGCGATCGCGCCGACTGCTTCGATCAGCATCATCTGCGGCGGCACCAGCGCATGCATCGAGCCGATCCCGGCCAACATCTACACCCACAAGACGTTGTCTGGTGCCATCTCGGTACGTAATCCTCATCTGACCAGGGTACTGATCGCCAAGGGCGCCGACACCCCGGTGACCTGGCAGTCGATCATTGCGCAGGAGGGTTCGGTCGCCCATCTCGACATTCTGTCGGAACACGAGAAAGCGGTGTTTCGCACCGCCTTCGAGGTCGACCAGCGCTGGATCGTCGAGCTTGCAGGCGACCGGGCCGCATTCATCTGCCAGAGCCAGTCAATCAACCTCTATCTGCCGGCCGAGGTCGATAAGTGGGACCTCCACATGCTGCACTGGACGGCGTGGAAGCGTGGGGTGAAGAGCCTTTATTACTGCCGTTCAAAATCGATCTCGCGCGCGGCGTTCGCCGGCAAGATCGTCGACGATGACGAGGCCGCGCCGCGGCAGCCGCCTGCGCAGCGCGCCGATTATGAGGAGTGCCTCGCATGTCAATGATCGATCTCTCGTCTGTCGATCCGCGCACGCTGATCGGCAAGGGGCGCGTTGGTCTCCTTGACTCGACGGGCAGCTATGACGTTGATCGCTACGCTTGGGCCTACGAGTTCTGGAAGCGTCAGCAGCAGACGCATTGGATGGCCGAGGAGGTGCCGCTCGGCAACGACCTCAAGGACTGGGCGTCGGACCGCGTCACCGCCAGCGAGCGCGCGCTGCTCACCCAGATCTTTCGCTTCTTTACTCAGTCGGACATCGAGGTCGGTGACAATTATCTCAAGCGATACATCCCGATTTTCCAGCCGCTCACCGTCCAGATGATGATGGCGGCCTTCACGAACATGGAGACGGTCCACATCGACGCCTATGCGCTGCTGCTCAAGACGCTCGGCATGCCCAAGACCGAGTTCGAGGCATTTCGCAGCTATGCGCAAATGCGCGCCAAGGCGGACTACATGCACGAGTTCGGCGTTGACACCGTGGCCGATGTCGCGCGCACCCTGGCTATGTTCGGCGCCTTTACCGAAGGCATGGCGTTGTTCGCGAGCTTCGCTATGCTGCTCAATTTTCCGCGCCACAACAAGATGAACGGCATGGGACAGATCGTAAGCTGGTCGGTGCGCGACGAGAGTCTCCACTGCGAGGGCGTCATCAAGCTGTTTCACGAATGGCACCGCGAGACCGGCGCCGTGACGCGCTCGGTCCGTGACGACATCGTCGATGTCGCCAGAACGATGGTAAAGCTGGAGGAGAACTTCGTCGATCTCGCCTTTGGCCTGGGCAAGATCGAGGGCATGCGTCCTGAGCAGATCCACGCCTACGTCCGTTATGTCGCCGACTGGCGACTGACCCAACTCCGGATTGCCCCGGTTTTCGGCTTCTTCAAGGCCGAGGAGGATGGGTTCACGCAGCTCAAGCCGCATCCGCTGCCTTGGCTCGTCGAGATTCTCAATGGGGTCGAGCACGCCAATTTCTTCGAGCAGCGCGCCACGGAGTACTCCAAGGCGGCGAGCCGAGGCAGCTGGGACGGCGAGGACGGGGTGTGGGCGGCTTTCGGCCGTATGTAGGCAACCGGAACAGCATGCGTCCGTTCATACATCTTGGAGGTTCGCGGAAGTCCTCTGCTGCGGCTTCCGGCGGCACAGCGGACTCAAGCGGCATCATCCACGCCGCTCGAAAATCATAACGGGGGAACACCCGCCCACGGGGCTGATGTACCAAAGTGAAGTCTGATCTTGTGCTGAGTTGCTTCGGTGCGGCAGACTTCGAAAAGGCGATCACAATCGTTGCAATTTGCAGGACCAAGCGCGGGCATTGGTCGGCGATCTTTGAGGCGCGCTCGCCTTGCGGGAAAGTCGGCGTGACCTCATCGATGCGGACCAATGGAACCGGTTTATGCACACCTGCACAAAAGGGCGGCGAAAGCCTGAGTGGAAGCCGCCAGTCTGTT
>NZ_AUGA01000181.1:0-3897 GCF_000426785.1 Bradyrhizobium sp. th-b2 | reverse complement strand
CAGCGAAAGGCACTCCACTCGGGATCGAACGAGAGAGAATGATCCGCCAGGCACGGCAGGCTGAGACCGCCTCTCACATCAGCGAGTGGCTTTCCCCGCCGGGATTGCGTGCGCCGACGTAAGCGGCACTGATCAGACAACCGTCGCGCCACGCGCTTATTCGACAGTGAAAGAGTCTACACGATGCAGGGCAGCGATCAGTGGACCGAGTTAGTTTCATGCCCGAACTGTGGAATGACAGGGGCTGCCCGTCTTTCAAAGGCCAAAAAGGGAGCCTTTGATTTTAGGGTGGAGGCCATTCCTGCGGGCTTTAGTCGCTTGGAATTCTGTAACACCTTCTTCTGTGGGGCATGCGATCAACCGGCGCATTCCCACAGAACAAGGCAATAAGGCTCCTCAGTTGGTGGCCTTCTTGTTCATGCGATGCCATGTCGCCTCTTGGCCCTTTTGGGACATGCCGGGCCGCTCTGACGATGCCGCAGACGAGGAGCTTGTCTGCGTGCTTGGTCCGTTGCCGGAGTTGAGCTATCCAATGTTCCTTCTTGCGCAACGGGGAGCTATATCCTCCGTCGAGAGTTTGGCAGTCTATGGTACGGGAATTGCCCCGAGACTGTGCGAGCGCTGCTCTACTCCTGTGCTAGGAATTGATCCAAATCTATCCGAAGGTCCTTGGCCGTGTCGCCGCTTATCGCGAGACGAAACACGCCGTCTTCAGTCGAAATTTGCAGGACGCCGGCGAGTGGACTAGTGGAGGACTTGCGAACACTTGTATCCAAAACATTCAATGGAACGTCCGCGCGAACATAGCCCTGAATCGGTTTGCTCATTGAATTGTCCTTTGTTCTGCGCCCGCCAAAAACTGATCGGGCCAGGTCGGAAGACTATCATCAAAACGCCGGCCGCCCTGATCGGGGAAGCGTGAGCTCAGTTCTCTTCGCCCACAGCCGGGAACGAGGCGGGCTCCAGGCCATGTTCATTCGCGACAGAAAAACTTGCCTTCAGGGCGGAGAGCTGAAGTTGGGACGCGGCCCGCGCACGCAGCATCTTCTGATAGATCTTGACGTAGTGCGAAGCCATCCGCGCTGCGGAGAATCGCTCTTCGAAGCGAAGACGTATGGCTATCCGGTCCAACCCCAGCAATTCCGGAATCGCGCGCACGGCTTCGTCGACGTCCGAGACGATTCTGCCAGTTAGGCGGTCTTCGACGATTTCCGGCACTGATCCGCAACGGAAAGCCAGGACCGGCGTGCCACAGGCCATCGCCTCAATCATCACCAGGCCGAAAGGCTCAGGCCAGTCGATCGGGAAAAGAAGCCCGGCGGCTCGGCCGAGGAATTCACTTTTAGTGTTGTCATTAATCTCACCGATGAACTCGATCCCGCCGCCGTCGAGCATTGGCGCGATGAAATCCCGGAAGTATGCTTCGTCAGCCTTGTCGACTTTGGCGGCGATCTTCAGCGGAAGACGCGCGGCGCGGGCAATCTGGATGGCTCGGTCTGGCCTTTTCTCCGGCGAGATTCGCCCAAGAAAGGCCAGGTACCCGCCATGCCCGTCGAAGCGGGGAGTATGCAGGTTGAGCGGCAGCCCGTGGTAGACAGTGCCAACGAAGTTTGCGCCCGGAAGTGGCGCGCGCTGCGCGTTCGAGATTGAGGCTAGAGCCATGTGTGAAAATCGCCGGTAGAACGGCATGTGATCGGCGAGGTCCTGTCTGCCGTGGAGCGTCGTGAGCGCGCGATTGCTTTCAGACTGGAACAGCGGAAAGTGCAAATAGTCGACGTGAAAATGCAGAATGTCAAAATCGTCGACGCGCTCGCGCACCTTGTCCAGCATGATCATGTGATGGGGAAGTGCGTCACGGACGGAGGAATCGAGGCGTAGCGCGCGAGGCGTGCAGGGAACGAGTTCGGCGGAAGTGATAGAATCTTCGCTCGCGAACAGCGTCACGTCATGCCCCTGCCGTACCAGCTCCTCGGTCAGATAAGCAACGACCCGCTCAGTCCCTCCGTAGAGCCGCGGCGGCACACTTTCAAAAAGCGGAGCAATTTGCGCAATTTTCATATGTAGCTCCGCCCGTATGTTCCGGCCGTTCCCCAGCCGCGGGGCCGCCGTGTTATTGCTGGGCCACCGCGTTGGGTGTGGTCGGCAGCACTAACCACTATTGAACTTGAAGGGAGCGGCCCGGTTCCAACGGGATTTTGGCACGTTTCGCCGGCCGCGGAGTGAGCAAAACAGCTCAGACTCCCGCTCAAGAGGCGCGCTTACTTGGTTGCTGGGGCAAATGTCGAACCAAAAGGCGTCGCGTAAACCGAGGAGTTAGCATGGGTGGCATCCTTCCATTCGTATTCGCCGGGGCATTTGAGCCCAGCGATGTTGAGGCGATGTCCTTGGCCTGTGAGGAAATCTGCGCCGCCCTTCACATCAATGGAGACGCCGGAGCTCGCGAGACGATCGCGGCGAGAGTTATCGAGCTTGGCCGGCGCGGCGAACGCTGCCCAACGGCCTTGCGCGACCGGGTGCTTGCGGAAGAGAACGCCAAGACCTGATTGCCAATGGGATCGGCGTCGTCTTAGTCACGCCCATCACGTAAATGACGAGCCACGCGGCAATTCGGGGTTTGCCGGGACTGATCTCCGCCGGACGAGACGATACATAGCCTCAAAGGTCAGCACGCTCCAGCGAGATGGCCTTCGGAACGTTGCTCCGCACAATTTGTTGTCGTCTGTCCAACTATCTTATGGTCGACCAATAATCCATTGGAGTTGTCAGATGAGTAAGCGCAAGTCGGCAATGGCGTCAAAGCAGGCTCGCGGCCCGAGAACAGCAGCAAAAGCCCAACGGGCCGCCCAAGCTATTGTCAGAAGCCCGAAAGCGAGTGTTCCGCGCTCCGCTAGCGCAGATTCGACCGAACCGCCACCAAAGCGTCATGAGGACCCACAACAAGTAGACGTCCTCTCTGATGATCCGCAGCTTCTTGTTAAGAATCCGGACCCGGCCTTACAAGATGGCTTCAATCAGATGACGGAGGACGATTCAAAGAGAGAGATTGATTTCTTTTCCTCAGCCCACACAAACATACGAGCTTATCAAGCGATTCTAATGGAAATGACACAAGCCAACATGCAATTTGCTTTTGAGTTCGCGCAAAGGCTTGCGACGATTAGGGCGCCCCTTGAACTTCCCAGTCTAGTTGCAGACTTCACAAGCAAGCGGATCGCCATGTTCCGGAAGCATTCGACTGAGATCGTTGAATTGAGTACCAAGCGATGGACCTCCTAAAGTTTTGGCGCTCGATTTTGGCGGCCAAAAGATTTGTGATCTCGCGTTTAGCGGCACTCCTATTAATTCCGACCTCTCTGTGCGAGTGAACTTCTTCAGCTTCCCTGGCGATGGAAGCACGAGCATGGGATCGTTCAGCTAACTCGCGAGCGATCAATCCTCCATGCGCGGTCGCTTCGAGCACGGCGAAAAGTTGTACGCAGCGCCTTCCCGGCCTGAACAGCCACCCTTCTAGCCGTCTTCCAGACTGCGAGCGATTCGACCTTATCCATCATAGCTCGCCAATACCGATATCCCCACGCAAATGATGGGATCGACAGCAGCTTCTCCTTATTCAACTGAAACAGCCGTTCCACGAGGGTGAGCTTCAAGACTTCCGCCACAATAAAAGTGACAGCTCCTGCGAAAAAATGCCCGGTCCCGATCAAATAGCCGCTCAAGGGTTTTGCCGGCTCAAGGATGATGATCGGTACCACGAAAAGGACAAGCGAAGGATACGGCGGCAACGAAGCAACCCAAAGCCGCACGCGTTGCAGCAGCCTCTGTCTGGCCATCCAAACGGTGATCGGCCGTGTGACATAGGAAAAGACGGCGTCCGCGACGAAGTAGATGAACGCGACC
>NZ_AUGA01000180.1:0-4325 GCF_000426785.1 Bradyrhizobium sp. th-b2 | reverse complement strand
AGCGGGTCTCAATCCCCGGCCGGCCGTTCTCGCTGTAGAGCGGCGCGATCTCGCCGTCGATCCAGTCCCAATCGATCTTGCCGGTGAGCCGGACCAGCTCGTGCTTCAGATTGATGATCTGGTCGAGCCGCGCCCGGAAAAAATCGTTCGCTCCCGTCGTTTTGTGCTTCTTCGGCCGCATCGTGCCCTCCGATGCGGACAGGGAATCATGCTTCGCCCGTCGAGGGAATCTCGAAAACGAAATTGCAAGCTTCCGATGCACAAAACACCAAAACCTTGCAATCTCAGAACGTCATTCCAGCCAAATTACGATTCCAGATCAGTCGCCTGGAAGCTTCTTAACGGGCGACTATACTCTAGTCACATAAAATCATCCTCGCAATCGTATGTCGCGGAGCCTTCTGCGATCTCGGTATCACCGTTCTCACAGTTGCCAATTTCGGAAAGATATCGCGCGGCAGCGCCTTTTCGCTGCCATTCACCATCACTGTTCTTATCCAATTTTCTGACATCTCTGGGTCGAGAACCATATTGTCGGCGTCAACCTCGACAAACCCCAACTTCTCCCCACGGGCTCTTGCTTCTGGATTAGCCGGACGCAAATTGAGCAACGGCCTTTAGCCGTCCATTCGAAGTTGATGCTCGAGCAGAATATCGCCAGCGTTCTCGACAAGCGGATGAACGACCTGAAGATCTACACTCGAGGTAGTCCCCGTTCGCCCAGGAAACAGCTCCCGCCATCGCTTGACGTCGAACTCTGTCATGCTGTCGCCGCCTTCCATTCTTAGAAGCCCGACACTCTTGTTTCCTAATTGGTAGCTGAAGTATCGCGCATTATCGGAATCTCGAGTTGTTCCATAGTCCTCAGCAATTTCCGCAGTTCGCCCTGCTCTTGCGGACACGAAATCTGAGTACTCTTGCGGGTTGTCGGCGATGTACTTGATCTTTTCGCCGTGATAGGTCTGAGCTGCCTTTCTGAACGACGACCTATTGATCTCCACCACAGGAGGGTTTTGAACGAGCGAATACGGTCTTGCTGCCGACGATGAGCTGCCACTGGGGCCTGGCGCAGCCAAGCGCATATTGGCGAACGCATCCGCGAAGCTGTTTGCATCCCCTTGCTCGTCAGCTTCGACAAAGCGTGAGGATTGGAAGTGGACAAGCCATTGATCCGATTATACATGGCGATTGGTGCTCCCAGCGGGCATACACTTCCGCATTTGGTTCAGGCTTGTTAAACTCGGCGGAGTTGATAGGCTGACTGCCTTACCAAAACCTGACGCGAGACCGTGAATGCCCTCCCATCCTTTCGGCAAGCTTTCCTAAAGCGGCACCAATGCACGTCGCATTGGCGTTGCCGGGATTGGTGAGGCTACGAGCATGGCTCGCAATGTCAGCCTATCAGGAGCGGGTTCGATCGATAGTTCTCCTATTGAATCAGCCGTCGAACGCTCTCCTTCTGATGCCGCGCGCCATGCTAGACGTATGCCCAGATCGCAGTCTCGATAAGTCCGGGGGAGCGCGCGGCCTGCTAACAGTTACCAGAATTCGCGACAACCAAGTATCCACCAACCATGGATCGGCGCGAGACTACAGCCTTTCCGGATTTTGAATCCACCAGATGGGGCAGCCACCGCAGCCTGATGGCTAGACAACGGAGAAGCACCTCGACATTGCCGGAGCCGGCTATTCGACGGTGACCGATTTTGCTAAATTGCGCGGCTGATCCACATCCGTCCCCATAACGACGGCAGTATGATAGGCTAAAAGCTGAACCGGGATGGCATAAACCATGGGCGTAAAGCTTCCACCCATGTCCGGCATCACAATGGTCATGAGCGTGTCCACCGTCGCTTCCGAAGCGCCCTTCGCATCAGTGATCAAGATGATGTTGCCGCCTCGAGCCGCGACTTCTTGCATGTTCGAGACAGTTTTCCCGAAGACCGCGTCGTATGGCGCGATCACCACCACGGGCACCGTCTCATCAATCAATGCAATCGGTCCGTGCTTGAGCTCGCCAGCGGCGTAGCCTTCTGAATGGATATACGAGATTTCCTTCAGCTTGAGCGCACCCTCCAGTGCCAGGGGGGCCGATGTGCCGCGGCCGAGATAGAGCACATCGCTCGACTTGGCGACATGACGCGCGAGTTTCTCGATCTGCGGCTCGATCAACAGCGCCGCAGCAATCAGCCGCGGCACTTCGATAAGCTCGCCGACAAGCTTCGATTCATCGATCTCGTGCAGTTTACCGCGCTCTTTGCCTGCTGCCAGGGCAAGCGCCGCCATTACCACTAGCTGACAGATGAACGCCTTGGTGGAGGCGACGCCGATTTCCGGTCCCGCCAGCGTCGGCAGCACGGATTCGCTCTCACGCGCAATCGTCGAGGTCTGGACGTTGACTACAGATATCGTGTGCAGACCCTGGCTCTTGGCGTAACGCAGCGCAGCCAGTGTGTCGGCAGTCTCCCCCGACTGCGAGATGACGATCGCGAGATCGCCCTTGCGCAAAGGCGCCTCCCTGTAACGGAACTCGGATGCCACATCGATTTCGACCGGCAGGCGTGCTAACCGCTCGAACCAGTATTTGGCGATGTGACCGGCATAGCTTGCCGTGCCGCAGGCCGTAATCGAGATTCGCTGAATCGAATTGAAGTTGAACGGTAGTTTGAGCGGCAGGGCGACGCGCTCGGCGCCGATATCGACATAATGAGCCAATGTCTGCCCGGCCACCATCGGCTGCTCGTGGATTTCCTTAGCCATGAAGTGGCGGTAATTCGCTTTATCTACCAGGAGTGACGACGCGCCTGACTTTGATGTTTCCCGGTGGACGATAGTGCCGTCCGCGTCGTAGATCATACAAATCGAGCGGGTAAGCACGGCCCAGTCGCCATCTTCAAGATAAGTAATGGAATCGGTCAAGGGTGCGAGCGCGATCGCGTCCGATCCTAGATACATTTCGCCATTGCCATGCCCAATCGCAAGGGGTGATCCCTTGCGCGCACCGATCAAAAGATCGTCGTGGCCTTTGAACAGGAATACCAGCGCGAAGGCTCCGTGCAGCCGCGGCAGCGACGCCTGCACCGCATGCTGTGGCGAGTAGCCATTCATGAGATAGGATTCAACGAGATGCGCCACCACCTCGGTGTCGGTCTCTGAGCTGAAATGAGCTCCATTCTGTCCCAGTTCGGCTCTCAGCTCGCGGAAATTCTCGATGATCCCATTATGAACGACCGCGACATTTTCCGTCGCATGCGGATGGGCATTTCTTTCGGTAGGCCTTCCATGAGTCGCCCATCGGGTGTGACCAATGCCGATATGACCCGATAGCGGATGCCGGTGTAGCCGCTCGGCAAGATTTCTCAATTTGCCTTCAGCGCGCCGCCGCTCGATACGGAGACCTTCGAGCGTCGCAACGCCTGCGGAGTCGTAGCCACGATACTCCAACCGCTCGAGCGAAGCGACCAACTGTCCAACGACCGGACCACGCCCCAGGATGCCGACAATTCCACACATGCTGATCAATGCAGCCCAAGTTCGCGAAGCCGCGGCTTCCGAATGGCCTGCTGTCGACGTGGTTGCGGGGCTGCTCTAGCGTGTGTTGCCATTTGTTACTGGAAATGTTTGTCGCGCTCGTTCAGGCGAACATGCGATACTCGGACAGATGCATGCTCCGCTTGTCGAGATCAGACTAAACGATCAATATCGATAGCTCGATTGTACGAAGGTAAACTTTCGATATCGAAACGTTCGAAGAACTATACAAGTGTTTGCAAGCTCCCCGTATTTCCTGCACCAGCAGAAGCGATGTCATCGATATGGTCGATGAGCTTGCTGCGCCCTAGGCTGAGTGTTCTGTTGGAGGTTGAGTGAGCGGTACGCATTGTGGGCTGCGATATCTATGCACAGGCTGTGGCTGGGTGTCGGCCTGCATGCTGCGATTCTATCAATGCAATGCCGATCTCCTAACTTGCAACTGGCTAACCTCAGCACGTCGCTTTATCCGGCCACGATAAGCCAGGTCCGAATGATTGTAATATTGGGATAGAGCAACTGCCGGATCGGAATAAATCAATGTATATAGTGTGCATGGATATATGATGTGTATGATCGGAGCTGACGATCGCTTTCCTCTAGTTGCGGGTGTAGCGCGCTTGAGCATCTAGATCTCTCGCAGCCGCTTCGCAACTGGCGTTCTTAAGGGGGGCTCTTTACGGCGCAACCAATAGAGACCATGGCGGCTCAGGATTCAAAGCGGCGCGTGGCGCTGATCACCGGCGTGACCGGGCAGGACGGCGCGTATCTCGCCGAATATCTGCTTGGCCTCG
>NZ_AUGA01000179.1:0-4377 GCF_000426785.1 Bradyrhizobium sp. th-b2 | reverse complement strand
ACAAGGGATACCGCGGCCATGACGCACAGAACCCGCGCCGCGTCTTCATCTCCGGCCAGAAGCGCGGCGTCTTCGGCACTATCAAGCGCCAGCTGCGGCGCCGCTCCGCTATCGAGCCCGTGATCGGCCATTTGAAGGCTGACGGACACCTCGGCCGCTGCTACCTCAAAGGCCGCGCCGGCGATACCGCCAACGTCATCCTCTCCGCCGTCGGTTACAACTTCCGCCGCATCCTCGCCTGGCTAAGGGCTCTTTGGTACCTCTTCCTGGCTGCCTTCTTCTCAGTCACCAGCCACCGCACACCACTCAAATCGGCTTCTTAACCGACGACTTGGTATGTCTCGGTGATTGAGCGTATTGTTTGCGGGCAAGAGAGCGCACCACGTTTTGCGGCCCGTTGCCTTCCATGCGGCGATCGCTCCACATCATCGCCCACCCATGCTCGACTCAGCGAGTCGTTGAGACAGTCCTCATCAGCAACAACCTTGGTGTAGTTTTCTAATCCTTGGCTATATTGGCCGCATACCAGGGCATAATTGAGTTACGATCATCCTGTGCCTTAATTGGGACTTAGATTTTCGGCGAATGTCCTCGCCGAGATCGAGCCGTCGGCCGTGCTCCCTCTGCCGATGGAAGTGGCCGCGATGCCTAGCAGCGTCGCTCCTCCCAGACTCGACTTCCGCCCGGCCGCTAAACGCGGCCGGGCCTTTTGTATTCACGAAGGCTCTCCCGGGACTATCGAGATCTCCTTAAGCCGATCAGCTCGACGAAAGACCTGACCAAGGATCAATGGCCTATTGGAGCGGATGCAGCGCGCAGTTCGCGGGCCGCAGCGACCATGTTGACAAGTGCCGGGCGAACCTCCTCCCATTTGCGTGTCTTCAAGCCACAGTCCGGATTGACCCAGAGCTGCGACCGCTGCAGCCGCTTCAGAGCCAAGGCCATGAGCTCCTTCATCTCGCCGGTCTCGGGAACGCGTGGGGAATGAATGTCGTACACGCCTGGCCCAATTTGGTTCGGATAGTTGTAGTTCCTGAACGCGTCGAGCAGTTCCATCTTCGAGCGCGAAGTCTCAATCGAGATGACATCTGCGTCCATTGCAGCAATCGCATGGATGATGTCGTTGAATTCTGAGTAACACATGTGGGTATGAATCTGAGTTTGTTCGGCGACGCCCGATGAGCAGATGCGGAAGCAATCTCCAGCCCACTCGAGGTAAACGGTCCACTGCGCACGACGCAATGGCAAGCCTTCGCGTAGTGCAGCCTCATCGATCTGGATCATGGAAGCACCCGCATTCTCGAGATCGCCGACTTCATCTCGAATTGCGAGCGCAATCTGACGGCAGACTTCGCTTCGGGGAATATCCTCGCGAACGAACGACCAGTTCAAGATCGTTACTGGTCCGGTCAACATCGCCTTCATCGGCCTTTTGGTTAGCGACTGCGCATAGCGCCACCAGTCCACCGTGATCGGCTTCGGCCGCGAGACATCTCCAAACAGGATCGGCGGCCGGACACAGCGCGAGCCATAGGATTGCACCCAACCGTTTTTGGTAAATGCGAAGCCGGAGAGTTGCTCGCCGAAGTACTGCACCATGTCATTGCGCTCAAACTCGCCATGGACGAGCACGTCCAGACCGATGTCTTCCTGCCAACGTACGGCGCGCGCCGTCTCTTCCTTGAGGAACTTGTCGTATTGCTCGTCGCTCATCGCGCCTCGCGCATGCGCCGCCCGGGTATTACGGACCTCTGAGGTCTGAGGAAACGATCCGATCGTCGTGGTCGGGAACGCTGGCAGCCCGAAGCGCTTGCGTTGGATCTCGGCCCGACTGGCAAATGGGCTGGCGCGCCGGCGCATGGCCTGGTTGATCGCACTCAGCCGGACAACGACATTGGCATCTCGGATCTTCGGCGACGTCCGGCGGACGGCTGCGGCACACTCCGATTCCGCAAGAGCTTTCGCAACATTCTGGTCGCCTGCGAGTGCCCGCGCCAAGGTCGCAAGCTCACGCATCTTCTGAACCGAGAAAGCAAGCCAGCTCTTGACGTCGGAGGCGAGCCCGGTCTCGAGTTCAACATCGACCGGCACATGAAGCAGCGAGCAGGATGGGGCGATCTGTACGCGGTCCTTACCAAGCTTCGCAATCGCGGGGTCCAGTCGCTGGCGGAGCGCCGACAAATTCGATCGCCAAACATTCCGACCGTCTATGACGCCGAGCGACATGACGAGGTCACTTCGGCCGCTCGCAATGATCTGGCTCAATAACTCTGGCGCGCGAACCAGATCGACGTGAAGCCCGGCAACAGGCAGGCGCAGGGCAGCGTCCAGATTGTCGCAGAGGCCACCGAAATAGCTTGCAACCATGATCTTGATGGCCGGCCCTTCCTTTGCGAGCCGGCCATAAGCATGTACCAAGGATTTTCGCGAACTCTCATCCAGATCAAGGACTAGCCAAGGTTCGTCGAATTGAACCCAATTTGCCCCGCGTTTGGCCAATTCCTTCAAAAGCTCAATATAGACCGGTATCAGGTCATCCAGCAGTGACAGTGGCTGGAACGCAGGATCGGCACTCTTGCCAAGCTTCAAGAATGTAACCGGCCCGATCAGGACAGGGCGCGTCTGAAAGCCAAGGGCCTTGGCTTCCTCGTACTCCTCGATTGGTTTGCGAGAGGATAGTCTGAAAGTCTGCCCCGGGTGAAATTCCGGGACCATGTAATGGTAGTTGGTGTCGAACCATTTGGTCATCTCCTGCGCGGGTGCGCCATATCCACGCGACGGGTGACCGCAACTCCCATCCTGACCGTCGCATTGTGACCCGCGTGCCATGGCGAAGTATGTCTTGAGCGAAATGGATCCGGCATTCGTCTCGTAGACTTCTGGGATGGCACCAACCATGACACTGGTGTCGAGCACCTGGTCGTACAGCGAGAAATCGTTCGATGGGATCACGGTGACACCGAGAGACCTCTGGCGAGCCCAATTTGCGGCACGTAGGCCAGCTGCATCCTCGAGCAACTGCTGTTCGGCGATTTTTCCGGCCCAGTAACTTTCGAGCGCAACCTTGAGCTCTCGCCTTGGACCGATGCGTGGCGTTCCGAGTGTGGCAACCGGAAGAGAGAGTAGAGACATAGCGTTAACCCCATATTGGGGGCAAAGGCCATGGCGGACGCAGGCAGAAGAAGTCGCGCGAGCGACCGCTGCTTGGCGCACCACCGGGACACCCCGCCCGTGGACGAAGATAGTGTCGGGGCAGGTCTCCTGGCTCGCGGCTCAGCGCTGCTGTCCGGCCTTCCCGAAACCGTCAGGCTTCAGTGACTTCGTTGGACAGCGGCTCGCCGCTCACAGTTGCGGGGACAGCGCCGGCATTGACACCGGCTTCCCTCTTAGCTCCGGCCTAATGAGACCGGAGAACCTCGACACCTTCAATTATCGGCAAAAGGGATGTTCCGTCAACCTCGCGAATTCATGTTGCGATCTGCTAATGTGCCTAGCGGCATGCCCACCGTTCATCCTCGATGCAGAAGTCGCTCTGCAATCACGGACATCGGATGACATCCCGAAAGTCCCTCCGCGCGGGCAGCGACAAATCCGAATACGCCGCCTTTGCGCCGAGGACCACTTGGTCGAACAGACGGCTTTCATGCAAGCTGGCCCCGGTTCATCAAGCACGGCGCGCTGCGCTGCCTTCTCCAAGCAATCAACGATCCACCGAATAAGATAGCATACGCGGCGCGAGGTGTTTCTGTGATGCCAGCCATTTCTGGTAGGCGTCACTCGGACACTTTTTGGCGATACTGCCCAGGCAAGCATATCAACCAAACCAAGGAGACCGGCTCGCAATGAAAATGGCTGTTTGGAGTGCCCTCGGTGTCTTTGCTGTTGCCGTCTCTGTTCGGATTGATGGTAAGACCGCTCTTGAGTAACACCGCTCGACAGATTCTCTCGAAACTATTGATCGGCTCAAGCCGAGGCTAGCACGGCTCAGCGCCTCTACCTGCTTGCGGAGGACAGGACTTGCGTCGAAGCCGCATCTTCCGGTCGATTGAAGAGCACGATATGCGCCGGCCGACACGAGCGATCGCGCATGCCAGCGAGTGAATGCTATCATCTCGCCCGCCTGCTTAAAGCGTGCACTTCGGCGGCGTCTGTTCTAAACGCCCGGCGCTGATGGGCGGTTTCGTATCGTTGTGGGCCCTTGAGTGCCAAGCACATCTGCCTGGCGCTGCAACTAGCACTTCAGGACTGTCGCATAGTCGCGAAGGAGCGCCAATCGCGTGTGGATAGAGCCACGACGTTCAAAACCGAACGACGGGTTCGATGGTAGACAATCTGCTCTAGCCCGTCTTATTCGTCAGAGGGCGCCTGAGAGGCTGG
>NZ_AUGA01000178.1:0-4515 GCF_000426785.1 Bradyrhizobium sp. th-b2 | reverse complement strand
CTCAGTTACAAAAAAGACGCTGATTGCCGCCGAGCAGGATCGTCCCGATGTCACCCGTCGGCGGGCGCAGTGGACCAAGTATCGGGATCGGATCGCCACACATGGATAGCCCCTTTTAAATGGCGTGAGCCGTCGCGTCGGTTGTCATCCCGCCCCCGCGCGATAGAGCCCTGCTTGTCCCTCTGACTTGAAGGATGGAGGGGCATGTGCCTGGTGTCTACCGCGATCCGGTCAGCCGGCTGCCCCCCTAGAGTAGGTAGGAGCCCGATCCAATGTTGATGCTGTACCGTCAAACGTCGTTAGCCTTTCGGGCTGGACTCCGTGGAGCATCAGGATCTGACGATGTCTATGAGACTGCCAACTTGCGCGCCGAAGTTAAGAAGCGCATTGCCCAGATCGAAAGTATGACGCTAGTCCAGATTCAATGGTTCATGATGGATTGTATGTCCGAGCGGTCTGCTGGCAGGATGAAGGCATGTGAGGGCAATGCTCGCCACGCGCTGAACAAACGGGTCAGCATTCTCGGACGAGACCTTGTCGCGACGCGGGAGAGCTAAGCGCAGTGAGAAGGCCGCGATCCCGAAGCCGGGTCGCCAAGCTTGTACGCCTAAAGAAAGAACTCGCGGCATGAAGTTTGCACACAAACACAGGAGCGGTACCCGCTCGCGTCAAGGACAAGAGGAGCGTGGCATGTTCGAACGATCACACTTTCGGTCTTATTCAACCTCGTCCCGCATTTGTATTGGCCTTGCGGTCTTAAGCGCCGTCCTGCTGGTCGGGATAATAATGCACTACGTCGCGCCGTAAGGCCGCTCCCCAGTATTGGGGTATCCTCGCTTGGTTGATTGGGGATTTGCTGGATGCCGTTCTGCCGCTGGAGACGAATAGGAGTGAGCCATGACTAGCCGCATTGCGTATTCAAGCAGTCGGTGGTTCAGGATGGCAAGAACTTGGAAGAAACAGCCATTGCAAACGTCAGACGCGACAAAAGCGCTTATGAGGTCACTGAGCAGGGCAAGACGGTCAAGGTGATCGTCGAAGAACACGATGGTCGCCAGTACCTCAAGACCGAGAACGATCGTTTTCTTCCCGACAGTCTTCTGAGTCTTCAGGATTGCTCGTGACCGGCGTGTCGTAATGTGACTTGAAGTCGTGGTCACACGGGGGCGGCGGTCCGGACCGTTGGCAAGCCTTGAAGTGAGTCACAGAACCGACATCGGTCGCGCTGTATACGTTTGCCACTGCAATCTTTTGCCGCGCTCATGAAGCCGCGCGCACGACGCCAGCGAAGGCGCTGGGTGTGGCGGACAAAGGCGTGGACATTGCGCAGCTTGTGGACGTTGCTCTCGCTGTGGCGCCTGCGCGGCTCACCGCACCGACATCGCCCCGGATCGGCGCTGGAAGTTCAGGGTAATTGACGGCGGAAAGAGCCAAGGTTGTGTCGGGGCCGGTTGACTCGGAACAGGCGAATCATCCAACATTCCCGATGGTGTGCAGATTCGCGCACCTACGGAAATACCGGGGTCTGGACACCCCGGCTTCCGTGATCCGCAACCAGCTTTCGGGGACTCGCTGCGGAAGTTGTTCACAAGCGGCACGTTGCCGACCACAAGACTCTCCTGTCAAGAGTCCCTGAGGCCTTTTCTAAGAAAGGCCTTCAAATATGAAGACTAATAGTGGCGGAGACTTCGCCGCCGTCATCCCCAGCTGCACCACCCCCAAGCGACGCCGCCGTCCCCGCAGAGAAGCAGTAATCAGCATTGTTCGGCCGACCTGTCGAGATCAGGCTGTCGGCTTTAGGTCTTCCGCATTGGAAGGCCTACGACCATACGTGAAAGAAATGAAGATAACTGACCTTCGAGAGCTCGAAGAAATGGCAGTGAAGCTAGAAGCCGCTCGCAAGCTTCCGCATGCGGCTCGGTCGTGACGATCTCCTGCGAGACGCTGATTTGGCGGTGTAACTTCCAGAGGAGAAGTTACACCAATGGCATCTCGCGAATTTTCGTGCACAGTTAATCGCCTGCCTCCCAAGCAAATCGTTCAAGGTGAAGAAGTAGATTGGATACGATCAGGACCGCGACAGGATGGCTGCAATTGCCGCACTGGCTCATTCTCGTAGGGGCCGTGCTGGTAGTCGTCGGCCTCATTGGCCTTGTGATCAGCCGCCGACACCAGGCGAAGGGCCAGGACGAACCGGCCACGGAGCCGCGTCTCGAGCCAAACCCCCAGTTGCCAACTCTGCCGGATCTTCTTGGCTCACGGCCACGAAAGCATCGGGAGAAGATCACCAAGCCGTTGTGATCCGAAGACTCGATCTATTTCGAGAGGTAAGCGTGACGCGGCCTTTCGGCAAAAACTGCGGCTTGAGGGGCCGGCCGCCTCGAACGAGGTTAGGTAAGCCCCGATTGCCAGGCTAGCCTTGAAGCGCGGCAAGTCGGTGGACTTTATAGCGTATTGGCAACGGCATCTCGGCGGTTAAGCGCGCCCCGAATTTTGCCGGCGTTGAATGGGCGTCAAGTTCTCTTTTTCTTTATGTTTGCGAGCAAAAAAACGCTCCGCAATAGCTCTCCCCTCAGCCAAGTGACAATCCCTCCCGGACGGTTGTACTTCCTAATATCCACAATCTTGGCATCGGTCCCTCGGAACGTAATGCCAGTATGGCTTCGTGACCAAAGCTCGGAATTTATCTGATGGTACCACGCAGCAAAATGGCTCGTATAGATCCATATAGCCAGCCGTTCTGCGGCAGAAAGCCCTTGGCTATCAACACCATCGATCAACTTGCTGCGAAAAAGTGACTGCCTTCCTAAGAAATGGCGCGCATCGCATTCGGAACTCCGTCAAGACCTGAACAACAGCAGCGGACTCGGGAATTCACGCTAGCCAAACAACAGGGCCAAAGCTAGTTAAACGAAAGCCATGGACCTCTTCCTCCGCCGTCGCGCCGGATCAGGCTCGCGACCGAGCGAAGCCCGGCGTTTCGGACCTCTGGCTTGAAGGATGGAGGAGCATGCGCCTGGTGCCGACCGCGATCCGGTCGGCCGGCTGCCCCCTAGAGTAGGTAGGAGCCCGATCCAATGTTGATGCAGTAACGTCAGCCGCCGTTAGCCTTTCGGGACGGACTCCCGTGGAGCATCAGGAATCTATCGATGTCTGAAAAGACTACTACTAACTTGCGCGCCGCAGTTAAGAGGCGCATTGCCCAGATCGAAGGTATGACACTAGTCGAGATTCAACGGGTCATGATGGATTGTATGTCCGAGCGGTCTGCTGGCAGGATGACGGCATGTGAGGGCAATGCGTTGCGCCGCGCGCTGAACAAACGGGTCAGCATTCTCGGACAAGACCTGTCGCGTAAGGGTTTGCGAGCTGCAGGCAAAGCGCCGCCAACCTGCGGGAAAGAATAGGAGTGATTCATGACTCGCGCTGTGTACGTCTGCTACTACAATCTTTTGCCGCGCTCAATGAAGCCCCGCGCACGACGCCAGCGAAGGCGCCGGGCGTGGCGTGCGCTGCCCACGGAGACGCCCGCGGATCGGCGTCGGAAGTTCGTAGTAATACAGGGCGGCCGAGGCTAGGTTTTCGTCTTGGGTTTAGGCTGAATAGCAGGACCTAATAGCGTCTTATGATAATCGCTAACGTCGGCGCCTCGATCAATGGGATTATCGCCTAAAAAATAGCGGCCCTCTTGGTCTAAGACTGCCGCCAAATATCTATCTTCCGAGTGCCAAAATTTTGAGTTTTGCCTTCCGACGGTTGGAAAGGCCGCCCCGGCTGGCCCCGAGTGGTTCCAGGAGATCAAGTATGTATGACGGCTACCGTCTGCGCCTCGATCGTGCCGTTGCCCACATTGGATTAATGTCACGGAGTTTGAGTAACCGGCCCGCAATTGCCATGACGTCTCTCGACAGCGTCCTACCCTAGACTAGGCTCATTCTATGATCGCGCCACCTCGCCAGCATCAACTTGCATATGTCACGATAGTCGTCGTCGCCACCATCGTTGGTGTGTGGCTCGTCGCAGACGCAGTGTCATGGGCGATCGGACGCCAAGCGTCTACGATTTGCCAAGCTCCTGTCGCGCGTCCAGCACGCCCGACCGGTCAAAATTAGCCGTAGACCGGCCGCGTTGCCCTGTACCTGCGCGCCGCGGGAGCTCCCCGCGCAGCGTTCTGAGCCAGACCGACCATCGAGATTGCCAGGTCCTCTCGACGAAGCCTCCGCCGCGCACCGGGGTGCGCACCGTGATGGATTTCGGCGGTGGCCCCTGAACTGCCCCCGTTTTGACCGGACACCGGCGTTAGCCGGAGGAGCTAGGCCTAGTCCTAGGCATACGCCTATGTCCGAGACGTTTTCGAAGTTTCAAGTCATCATCGGCGTTGCCCGCCGGCATCGGTTCACGACGGAACAGAAGCTCTTGGGTAAGCGGCAAGCTGAGGCCGTTCACGCGGCGTGGTTCCATGGCATAAGCGCCTCGATCTGGCTGCTCGGCCAGCCGTTGGCGATGCGCTGAAGC
>NZ_AUGA01000177.1:0-4800 GCF_000426785.1 Bradyrhizobium sp. th-b2 | reverse complement strand
GTCAGAGCAGATGTGCGGCCACATCAAGCGGACTAAAAAAAGCACTCTCACGAATAGGACGGGCTAGATCGATGTCGTTTTCGCTCCAGACGGCCCGGTTGAAGTAATGCCGCGCGACCCGGGCGCCGATCTCGGCCTGCTTGCTCGAGTGGTCGAAGGACATGCGGGATAGGCTGCCCTCGAACATGTAGCCGATGTCGTGAAGGATCGAGACGTACTGCCAGATGAAGCCAAAGAAAGCAGCATCGGTCCGAAAGCCCTCCACGGGATGATTCCTGACGGCCGGGATCCCGCGCTTTGCGAACTCGACGGCGAGGGCGTCGCGCAACCTCTCGCTGTGAACGAAGAAGTACCAGCCCAGCAGATAATTATAGAGCGTGTGGGAGGAATGATCGCGCTGCTTCTCGTACTCGATCATGCCCGAGATTTCTCGGGGCTGCACCGCGTCGCGAAACTGAATGGAGTCGGCGAGCCCGATCATGTTCAGGATGCTCTGAACCACGCGGCCGGATGTCGTCAGCCGAACTTCATCCATCGTAGCGGTCAGGAACCGCTCGAGATGGCCATTGAAGTCGGCGCCGCAAGCTTTATGGGCCTTCTTGAAAGCAGGTTTCGAGGCCAGGCCCGACAGGGCCTTTGGCACGACCTTCATTGTCATCTGGCGGCCCTTTCGGTGAGCGCGGGTAAGCCGAGAAGAATTCGTGCAGGGCGAGGGACCACGATCAGCGGCGCGCCGGCCATACGCCAGCCGTCACCGTGCCAATGCGGAAGGATGGTCGAATTCTCTGCGTTACGACCGCGCCGCCCCAGCGAATCGATGACGTGGATGCCCGCCTGATCGACCCGAACGACCAGGACGCAATGGATGCCCACCCAATCCCTCTCGACATGCCGCATGTGGAAGGTCAGCGGTACCGGCCTGCGACGCGCGACTTCCCGGGCCAGGATCGGGGCAAGGCGTTCGGGTGAGAATGATGTAAAGCGGCGCCAGCGCAGACGCCGCCCCGGTTGATCGTCGACGTTTCCTGGTGAATCAGGTTGAATGTTACCTTTGGACACGGCATACCGCTCCTTCGGTGGAGAAGTGGAGCGTCAAGCACCCCCACGATATGCCGCCTTCCCAATTTCCGCCGTCACCCACATTCAGCGATAGCTCGATCGAGTGCAGATGAAAAGCGAGATTCGTATACGGCGTATCAGTGCCGCAGAGCTGAACGATCACCGTGTGAGTAGGCTAGCCGAAATCCTAATTGAGTGCGTGCAAGGGGGGGCGTCAGTTAGTTTCTTGTCGCCGTTGCCGCGCGAACGCGCGGTGGATTATTGGCGTCGCGTGTCCAAGGAGCTGTCCCGCAACGATCGAATCTTGCTCGTAGCTGAGGATAGGACGGGCCGGACAGTCGGTTCAATTCAAATGGTGCACATGCCATCTGAAAATCAACCGCACATGGCGCAGGTCACTAAGGTATTGGTCGAGAAGGACGCACGCGGTCGCGGTGTCGGGCGCCGTCTGCTTTCAGCGGTAACGGAGCTGGCACGACGTGAGCGGAAAACCTTGTTGGTGCTGAGTACGGCTACAGGATCGGTGGCGGAGCAGCTCTATCACAGCGAAGGCTGGCAACGCATAGGTGTAGTGCCAGGATGCGTCCTAATGGCGGACGGGAAGCACGCGGCAGCAACATTTTTCTACAAGCAATTGTAACGTCGAAGATCAACAGTAGTAAAACTTTCGGATCGCAACTCAAATATGAGAACCGCATGAAATCGAAGCTAAGAGGTTGATTGAAGGTGACTCTCGCCTCTCCCCGCTGGATCAAACGAGAAGACGAACTGCTGCGCGAGCTGGTTGATGCAGGCGCGCCTGTGGAATCCATTTGCGAAGCGCTCAATAGGTCCGAGCCAGAGCTTCGCAGGCGCGGCTACTACATTGGCCTACCGAGGGTGGTTTAGGCGAACAGCTTCTGGGGTTGAAGGGGAGCCTCAACGAGTATGAGCTGGACCTTTTACGACAACGGTCGCTCTCGGCACGCTACGAGAAGGCCCGCCGCAGCGAACTGGTTGTGGCCACGCCCGTCGGCTTTGTGAAGGTCGGTGATCGCTACGAGAAGGATCCGGACCGGCGTGTGCAGGACGCTATTACGCTCGTCTTCGACAAGATTGAGGAGCTCGGGACCGCGCGGCAGACGCTGCTGTGGTTCCATGAGCACGGCCTCGACCTACCGGTGAAGCAGCCGAACGGCGATACAGCCTGGTAGAACAGCCGTAACGACGGGTTGTGGCGCCCATGGTACAGGCGCGAAGAGCCGCCGGAAGGCGCGCCCTCAAGCCGGGCGCCCACGACGGCTATGTGAACTGGGAGAGGTTCGAAGCGATCCGCACAATGGTCTCCAGTAACTTGCCAACCAGCCGGCATCATGGCGCGCCCAAGCATGGCGAGGCGCTGCTCGCTGGGCTCATCCGCTGTCGGCGCTGTTGCCGCAAGCTGACGCTGTGCTACAGCGGTATGAAGCATCACATCCCCCGTTACAGCTGCTCGCGCGGCTGGATGGACAACGGCGAACCGCGCTGCATCGCGTTCGGAGGCTTGCGCGTCGATGATGCAATCGAAGAGGCACTGCTCGGCGTCGTCGGCCCCGGCGCCGTCGCGGCGGCTACGGTCGCCGCAGCCGAGGCCACACATCAGAAGGAACAAGTTCGCGAAGCGCTCGGCCGTGATCTTGAAGCGGCCCGTTACGCTGCCGATCGCGCCTTCCGGCAATATGACGCTGCTGATCCGGCAAAACGCCTGGTTGCCGCTGAGCTTGAGGGGCGCCGGAATCGCTCGCTTGCCCGCGTCGCGTAGGTGGAGATTGCCGCGCATGACGCGGCGGTGTTCGCCGTCAGGGCCTGTGAGACAAACAGAGGGATTTTGCGGGGGGAGGATTTCTGGTTCATCGTAGCCACCAGGAGCGAAGATGAAGCAGAAGTCCGGACCGGGCAAAGCGCCGGCAGAACAAGTGCTAAAGGACATTCGGCGTCAGACCCGTCGGCACCACGCGGCGGAAGAGAAGATCCGCATTTGTGCTGGAGGGCCTGCGGGGCGAGGAGAATATCTCCGAGCTGTGCCGGCGCGAGGGCATGGCCGCCTCGATGTATTACGGCTGGTCCAAGGAGTTTCCTCGAGGCCGGCAAGCGTCGCCTGACGGGCGATACGGCGCGTGCGGCAACCTCCGGTGAGGTAAAGGATCTGCGTCGTGAGACGGCCGTGTTGAAGGAAGTTGTGGCCGACCTCACCCTGGAAAACCGGCTGCTCAAAAAAAAGCATGAACGGGCCCCTTTCGGTGAATGCCTTGCATTCACCAAGTCGGGTAAGTGATGGGGAGAACGAGGCATGAGGTATCCCGCCTCAGAGAAGGCCGAGATCATCCAGCTGGTCAAGCAATCGCATCTGCCGGCCAAGCGCACGCTGGACAAACTCGGCATCCCGCGCGCCACGTTCTATCGCTGGTATGATCGCTACCGGGAAGGTGGCGTTGAGGCCCTGACCGATCATCGATCAAGGCCGGCTCGGGTGTGGAATCGCATCCCGGATGACGTCCGTGACCAGATCATCGATTTTGCACTGGAACTGCCGGAACTGTCGCCGCATGAGCTGGCGGTGCGCTTCACCGATGAGAGAAAGTACTTTGTCTCCGAGGCTTCGGTCCATCGGCTGCTGAAGGCGCATGACCTCATCACCAGCCCGGCCTATGTGGTGATCAAGGCGGCGGACGAGTTCAAGGACAAGACCACCGCCATCAACCAGCTCTGGCAGACCGACTTTACCTACCTCAAGCGGCTGGGGTTGGTACTACCTGTCGACCGTGCTCGATGACTTCTCGCGCTACATCGTGGCCTGGAGGCTTGGTCCCACGATGTGCGCCTCCGACGTCACGGCCACGCTCGACCAGGCACTCGCGGCCTCCGGCCTTGACCATATCACCGTCGCGCACCGGCCGAGGCTTCTCAGCGACAATGGTTCGAGTTACGTCGCGGACGATCTGGCCAAGTGGCTCGACCAGAAGGGCATGCAGCACGTGCGCGGTGCTCCGCATCACCCCCAGACCCAGGGAAAGATTGAGCGCTGGCATCAGACTCTGAAGAATCGCATTCTGCTCGACAATTACTACCTGCCTGGCGATCTCGAACGGCAGGTACGCGCCTTCGTCGACAACTCCAATCATGTCCGCTATCATGAGAGCATCGATAACCTCACACCTGCGGATGTGTACTTCGGCAGGGCCGAAGCGATCCTTGCAGAACGCAAACGCATCAAGCTTGTCACTATCGCAAACCGCCGCTATTGCAGCATCAGCTGCAGGCCGCTTAAACTCCAACCCCTGATGAGCCAGAGCCTCCCTTCTCGAAACGCCCGATAAATCTCAAATTATCTGACGACGGACACCCCCGAGCCCGAGACCGAACCAAAGCACGCGTCTTTCGAGTCGTCGGTTAAGAAGCCGATTTGAGTGGTGTGCGGTGGCTGGTGACTGAGAAGAAGGCAGCCAGGAAGAGGTACCAAAGAGCCCTTAGCCAGGCGAGGATGCGGCGGAAGTTGTAACCGACGGCGGAGAGGATGACGTTGGCGGTATCGCCGGCGCGGCCTTTGAGGTAGCAGCGGCCGAGGTGTCCGTCAGCCTTCAAATGGCCGATCACGGGCTCGATAGCGGAGCGGCGCCGCAGCTGGCGCTTGATAGTGCCGAAGACGCCGCGCTTCTGGCCGGAGATGAAGACGCGGCGCGGGTTCTGTGCGTCATGGCCGCGGTATCCCTTGTCGACAAAGGC
>NZ_AUGA01000176.1:0-4801 GCF_000426785.1 Bradyrhizobium sp. th-b2 | reverse complement strand
CACATCCCGCGGCGGCACAGACGGCCCAATCTCGACCGGCACCAACGGCGCTACACTCGTTTCACCGTGCTTGCAAAGCTCTTTGCGCCACCTGAACAGCTGGCTCACATGAAGGCCGGCCATGCGAGCCACCTCGGAAACAGTGGCTCCGGGCTCGAACGATGCTGCAACTAGCCGTTCCTTCTCATCCTGTGACCACCGACGCCGCCGCTCGACCGATGTGATCACCTCTGCCCGCGAAATCGTCATAGCGCTTCTCCTAGGATTACCCCTAGGACCTGCAGCGCTCGCGTCCGTCAAACAAGGCGGCCCTCAATGGAGGGATACGGGATTGTGCCATCTGCGACACTTGGTGCCCATGGTGCCAGGATGCGCCGGACATCCCGGGAACGGCAAGCCGCTACAGCTTGCGGTGGATGGCGTGCCGGGCCCAACGAAGGGGGTAACGAAGCACAACGGCTTCGGATGGAGGCCCCGAGCGCGTCAGTGGCCTCGTCACTGGGGGCTTCAACCACCAAAGCACGCTTAGCTAGGGGCGGACATCCTGAAGAACATCTTTGGCACGCGCCGTGGTTCCTTGGGAGTTCCCGATTTCCCAAAGAAATCTGAACGTCCGTTAATTTTCCGGGAACGGATGTCGTCACAAATGATTTGACCTACGAGACCGTCGCCCGCCGTCCAACGATGGCGCATCTCGCGGAGATAGCTAAAGGTCCTATTGGACCCGCTGTTCAATGACACAAGCGCTCGCGCTCGATAGCCAAAGGCGACGGTCTCCGTTTGATGCACGACAGAACTGGAGTGGCCGCTCGACCTTGATGTCGGGCACCAATGGGGTTTTGCGCAGGGAGGATGCCGTCATGCGAAACTCCATTGACATTGACCACACACATAGTCGCGCAATCGTCCTAGAGATTGGCGAAGCACTACAGGCCTTGTTAGAAATAGATCGAGAGTTACCGGCGAGCCAGAGCACGCAAATCGACCGGCTCCGCCAATCAGAAAGGAAGCCGCAGCAAAACATTGCTGGGTCAACGCGGACACCCTGCCCACCGACGGGCGAATAACTCAGTCGCGCTCCACCGCAGCCTATTGTGCTTGCCGCGTGCTCTACGGGGCTGTCCTTATCACTGAAATAGGAACGGCTCGTCGATCAGCATGCGTCGTCGTCCAACGGATCGCCGCACTTATCGGCCATCTCAAGGCAGACCTTGCCTAACTCGGTGCGCACCTCGAACACGACCCGCTCGATGCTACGCCGGGCCGCAAGATCGCCACGCGGCGCGCACGGCGCAGGCAGGCTCGATAGTGCAGTCAGGGTTACACCAGCAACCGTCGATTAGCGCATCGACATCAGACCGGCGCACAAGGTCGCGCCGCTTCTCCATCAGCCGCATCTGCAGCATCTCGGTCTTTACTGCGACGTGTGCGGCATCAGCCTCCGCGCGCGGCGATTGCTGCCACTCGCGCCGCAGGTATCGTAGGTAGGCAAGGCGGCTCTGGTCAAGCGGGAAGCCGTCAGCTTGCCGCTGGATCACGCCTTCGGCTTCGAGCTTGCCGATGTAGGTCCGGGAGCAATCGAGATGCTGCGCCGGTGCAGACGCGCTGACGGTCGCGGGCTTGGCTGATCGCCGTCGAGAGACAGCCGCCTTGGCGACGGGCGGGCGATCAATGGGGACGGTCTCGGTCATCAACGTCGTTCCTGTTGCGTCGCGGTCGAGTACTTCCTTGGAGCGTCAGCGTGAAGGGCAATCATTACCGCAGCCCCAATCTGGCTTGTTTACGCGCAGTTTTGCATCAGGAATTGATGGATTTCGCTTAGCTCCGAGAGGGGCGGCATTGCCGCTGCTGCGGCGTCCGCAGGACACCAAGGGTAAGGCAAATGAGACAACCAGTTCATGACTTGTCGATGATGGTCCGACGATAGGATGAGCATCGTTTTGATCGTTATTGTCAGGTTTTGGATCAATTCACTGCTCCCGAATTGCCAGTCGTAATGTCCGCAGCCGACCCTGATCGATTTAGTCTCTTTGTCGGACATGCCAACCAACCATCGACACCGGAACTCAGCCTCCCCGTCGCGGGGATAGTTATCCAAACAGAAAGTGTAGATGTTCTCGTATGCTCGCCCAAAATCTCTAACTAGGACTCGCGTAATTGCTTCAATGCCTTTTGACGCTGGTGGAAAGGAGATGTTCTCCGTTTCAACTTTCATTTGTAAGCTGGCGTCATGAGCAAAAGCACCGGCCAGAAGATGCGGTCGATTTTCGTCCTTTGCTCGAATGTAGGTTTGGATAGCATTGGCATGAGCACCCATCGTCTCACCTACCTTGAAAGCCGAGAGTCGTCGTCCTACAGGCCATCGTGTTCATTCATGTTGCGCATGGACAGGATAGCTCACTTCCGCTTTCGGCGGCATAGTGGACATGGCCGGACTGCCGCTGGTTCAACCGGGTCGCGAATGACCCGAAGCGGACATGGGCTAATCTGGATGCCTTCGAAGTTCTGAACTCCATTTCGTTGCAACCACGCGTTCTCCCACTGTTAGGCGCAAGAGGTCTTCTCCGACCTCCAACGGGCCCGCGTAAGTGCTCTGTGTTCTGGTCACAAGCTCAGTCACCTTTGTTTCAAGCAGGATGACGTGCGAAAAGACGGCGAGCTTGGGCTTTGTTCGCGAAAATACGATGCCGGCTTCCTCAGGCGATGTATGATGGTCTGCGACCGGCTTCAATTGCGGCAACTTTGCCAGTTGTGCCGAAAGCGCAAAGACTTCGTGGATCAACAGATCGGTTCCCGTTGCGTGCTTAATCAGGTTTTCGTCAAATTTGGTGTCACCTGAAATCGTTATAGATCGGGTGGCATAGTCGATCCGATAGCCCACCGATGGCTTGATCAGGTCGCCATGATTGACCGCAAACGCCGTGACCTTCACGCCGCCCTCGTCAAACACCACGCCGTCCGCTTGGAAGTCGTGGACCTCAATCTGCATGGCAGCCGCTGAGATGTGTTCGTCAGCTTGACGGATGCTCATGTCATCCGAAAATGTCTCCGCAAGGCCCTTGGCAATCTTTGCCACACCGCTTGGCGAGGCTGAGCCGTTGGATGGACCCCACAGCCTCATGGGTTTGGCACGCGATCCAAACGGCCCGAACATGTATCCTGTCATCCATAGGTCAGGCAGGCCAGCAACATGATCCGAATGATAGTGGGTCAGAAAGACTGCATCGATGCCTTTACCTGATGAAATACCCAACTGATAGAGGCGTGCCGTCACTCCTCGACCCGCATCGAATAGTAGATTTTGTCCGCCGACTTGAACGAGTGTGGCCGGCCCGAAACGCAAGGCCGTTGGTTCGGGGCCACCCGTGCCAAGCAGTGTCACGACAATTTCGTTAAAGATGGTAGGCTTTTCCTCAGCGGTCGCACTGCCAGGGATCGTATAGATCAACGCGAAAGTAGCTGCGAAAAGTGCCAGAATGGACTGCTGCGCCGGAAATATCATCGGTAGGCTCCTTCCCCGTGATCGCAATGAATGGACCGGTCAAATGCACGGCCTGCGCCCTGTAGCAGAATGGTGAAGACGTGTACTTCGCCTGACACGTGGAGATGAATTCGGTGCGACCCTTGCGGGCCTAACAGCGTCTGATGACCCACATCATATCACAAATGACCCGCCAAGCGATGGTAGGTGCCGTGCCGATGTGCCTTGGCTACTCGACATTTAAGCCGTTATGTTTTCTGGTTTTGGCCCATCGCGTCATTTCGCTGCGCTGCGGAAGTTCGTCGCTATCGGCGCATAGCGGACATCGAGTGAGACCAGCGCCCCTGTAACTGCAACCACGGATTTTCTCGCACCAGATATCCTCAGTAAGTCCGGTACCGCGGTCCCGGCATTATCTCGCGGCCTTCACAGTAACTTAGTTTGGGGGTACGTCATCGGCACGTCGAGCAGCTCCATTCTGAGGTCCTTCCCGGAAAAAATCTGGAGCGACCCAAGGTATCCGCTGATGGCATCGCATCTTGGAAACCTGTTGTACTGGATTGCCTCATGGATCGCCGTGATCGCGATCGCTGGTGGGATCGTCGTCTGGCTCTTCTTCGCTCGGCCGAACTACGATCCCTTAGGATTGTTGATCAGTGCGTGGGGCGTCATCATTTGGCTTGGCGGTCGTGTGATCCGGTATTGGCTTGGTGGTCGATAGACATTCGCCCCCTGTAACCACGGATTTTCTCGTACCTAATATCCTCGATAAGCCCGGTGGCGCGGTCGGACCCCGCGTTTTATGACATGCCCCAAGGGACCCAAAAATCAAGCAGGGTGGTGGCGCGGCTGTTGGCCTGATCGTTGACGACCGGCGGCTCGTGAAAGGGCGGATGAGCCAGCCCGCTTGGTTCTTTCATTGGTCTGCCAGCGCCTTGTAGGCCAGTTCGCACTTAGGGCATACAAGCGTGCGCAAATCGGGACCAGCAAAGCTGCGCTCGACATAGACCAGCATCATGCGAATGTCGCACTTGGGGCAGCGAGATCGCTCGATCATGCGAGGGGAATGACATTCCGGCATGTGATGCACTCCCCAGGTCAGGCGGGAGCGCAACACTCTCAGTCACCGATAAAAGCCGAAGGCAGGGCGGTGATGATGATATCCCACACCCGCAATACGCCCGGAAGCCGACGAAAAAGTGCAATCTCGGACACACTTGCCGCGCCCATGGCTTTTTTTTTGCAGTGTCACGCGGGCTGATCTCTACGGACGGCAAGCCATCGACATACACAGCGAAATAAAATCGCCATCGCTCACAT
>NZ_AUGA01000175.1:0-4869 GCF_000426785.1 Bradyrhizobium sp. th-b2 | reverse complement strand
ACAGGGCGGTGATGGCCGAAGGTTGGAACAGCCGACGTTCCAAGGCTGGTCAATATTGCTCACGTGCCAAAAGAAATTGACGTGTCGTTAGCGAATTGGGGCGTTCCCGGATTCAAATTGGGAAAAATTGAACCAAGCCTGATACCGTGGAAAAAGGCCGCCAACTGGGGCGGCCTTCGACTTCTGTCAGATTGTGCATATTGCCCGGAGGGAACAAAGACGTTCGTATGCGTGGGGCGATCATCATAACAGCAGTCGTATTGGCGTTCGCGTTGGCTTTGTCGCGTGGGCGCCAGCCCGATACGGATATCCTGCCTACGCAGCCGCTGCCTGCGGGCGGCCGGAAAACTTCAAATGCAGCCGAAGATCAAAGGATGTACCTGCCCGGCCTGCAATGGAACGGGCTTCCCGAAATTGTGGCGGGGTTCTGGGCTGGAATGTTGACTACCAACGGCGCATCTTTCGATCATGTCAAAGCCGAACGTTACAGAAGCAGATTTGAAGCGCGCCCGGAAGATTCATAACGCCTTGTGGCCCTTCCAAGGGATGGGCGGGGCGAGCCCGAACCGCATCATAAGTGCAATCGCCCGAGGCATCTCCGAGGGGCGTGAGCAAGGACTGGAACTAGCGAAGAAGGCTGCGGAATGACCGCCCCACTACCCAACTGAGGCGGCCTTACAGGAGATAAAATGACAGACGTCCCCTTCAAAGTAGGCGACCGAGTAAAGAAGCGCTCAGGTTACGAGTATCCGGGTTTCATCGTGTCGGTTTTTGCAAACCGAGCGGGGGCCGTTGTCGTGGAGGCGGACCACTGTGCCTTCTCCGGCATGTTGCACATCTTCAATGGCGACCAGCTTGAACATCGCTAGGGCAAACTAGGCCACTGCCGTGGTCGTGGCTGTCGAGATGATGACCGCTGGGCGGACCGTCGCGGCCATCCGCGACCGGACCTCCGCGGGGACCGCGCGACCGCGCCCCTTCAGCATATTTGCGTTTTTCGTTTTTTGTGTTTCGTTTGCCCGATCCGCTTTTCAAAAGGGAACGCGCATGCGGCGCATCGATCTGGTCACGGCCACAATGCAGGGCTGGGCGCGGCTCGACCCGGCGCAGCGCGACCAGTTTTTTGAGGCGTCGTGAGGCTCGACCGGCTTGAGCTGCGAGCTTGGCTTCGGCGGCGGCTCCAATATCCGCCGCTCGCGGCTGTCGATCCCGCCGCCTTCACAATCTCGGATGCCGATATTGCCTTGCTGATGAAAAACTTGCCTTTGAGGGCGGACGATGCCGATGGCGACAAGATCATCCCATAGGCACGGAACGCTTCCGCCCGAATTCGCCGCATGGATCGCGATCCGATCGCGCGACCCGGCCAAACGAGGTGTGCTCGTTTGTGCACTTCTACCTCGACGTCGGCCCGCGCCCGTCGTGGCGGCACCTGCTCATCCGCGACGACACAACCGGCGACTTTGGGCCGGGCAATGCCCGATGGCAGATTGCGCGGGGATATCGGCGGGCGCGCGCTCGACGATGATGGCGGGCATCGGAAACGCGTTGCTTGGTGACGCCGGGAAACTGGGTACTGGCCGAAATAGGCCACTCGCAGGAAACAAAACAGGTCGCCTTTCGCGAGGTCCGAACATCGGGCACTCCAATCCAAACCATTTTCTTTTGAACGTCATGATCCTCCACTACCACCCCGGCAAAGGACCCCCTTCGCCGGGGGCCGCAACCATCACTACTCTGCCTTCGGTGCTTCAACCGCAGCCGGTGCATCCGCCGGAGCCTCCACAGCCGGAGCCTCCGTAGGAACTGCCTCCACGGCCGGAGCTGCCTCTGGTACCTTCACTTCCTCTACCGTTGGTTCATCTGGTGTCATTGCGATCACTCCTCGGGAGGTTGGGAAAAACCGGCGTGGACACCTCCCATAAGCCCCGCCGATATTTCTGGCCATCAACACAAATATCGTGGGCCGGGGCCCGGCCCGTCACACCCGATTAATATCCCCGGTGGCTCTCCCCCGACCCCTCTGCGCCCCCCGGCTCTGGCACCGGGCAGCTCTCTGCTCAGGGTAGCGGATACATTTACGTATTTCTCACAGGAGCCGGTCAGCGCCGCCGCGATGGTGCGCAATCCCCGCCCGGCCGCCGCGCATCACCTCGACTGTCACGTCATCACCGCGACACCGTGCGAGCCATCAACGATGGGGTGTCCGCTTTTGGGGCCAAAGCCGGCGGGAATATCAGCACCGCCGCGGCAACCAGAGCGACCATACTGTGCCGCAAAACAACGCGAGCTAATGGTCAAAATTGCTCATTCATGAAAATTAAACGAAACGGGATTTTGCCATCAGAGTAGGACGGCAAACGTCATCGCGCCATCACCACGTCGAGCGCGCCACCATCACGACGGCGGCAGGCAGCGGCAGGGCGGGCGCAACGGCCTCGGCGGGCTGCTCGACGGACGCTGGTCTGATGGTCGCCAGCACCTCGTCGGTGATGGGGTTGTGGATCGTCACCGGCTTGCCGGTCGCGTTGGCTTCCAGTTCTGCCACCGCACGGGCCTGCGTGCCGGGCACGAGCGCGTCACCTTCATCGCTGGTGATGCAGACGACATCGGTGCTGCTTTCGAAATTCATTTTGAGTTCGCTTTCCAATCGGACGGGAGCGTCCAAACGGAACGCTAGTCGCCGGTTCAACCCCGGACAACGATTGGGAAGCGCGAGCCTCAGGGCCATTACAAGGCCGTCCAGCGCGCCGCCAGCGCCGGGGCTACAGGAGAACCACCGGCCAAGCCCCGCCAGCTCACCACGGGCCGCGCTGCGAGCCTGCGGCGGCCCTTAAAATCTCGCCGGGTACTCACAGGACACGCCAAAAATCTCAAATTTACAATGTGTTGAAATCGCAGCGCTTTTCAGGCTCTCGCCCGCTCAATTTCTTGCCCTTGTAGGGCGAGGCTTTCCAAGGCTCGCGTCCAGCGGCGGCCGGAACTTGATGCGCTCGCCGAAATCGATACCCGCCGAACCAGGTTGCCGAGATCCTCGTAGCCGAAGTCCGGATCGCAGGCCGCGTCGCTGATCAGGATGAACTTGCAGCGGCGGCGGATCATCTCGTAGGCGCCGAGATTTTCGAAATGGCCGCCATCCGACAAGTAGACATAAGGGTCGTTCGACGGCACCGGAGATCGTCACTGCACTGCCCCGATCGAAGGCTGCTTCCGCGCGGCGGCGCTCTACAACGGCGGCATGTCGCTCGGCACGCCGCGCTTCATCGGTTCGGGTGACCAGAAATGGCGGTCAGCGTCGCCACAAACGACAGCGCCCTGCGCTCTTGCAACTGCAGTTCCTGCGATGCCAGCGTGTTCAGCGCCATGTTGACGACTAGGAACTGTGGCGGCGGCGTGGGTTCGTGCTGTGGCTGCCCATTCACGGGCTCGGCTTTGCTTGGCCAGATATCGCGCAGCTTGAGATTGTCGCGCTCGTCGAAGTCCGTGAATTTGTTTGGCGTCTGGCCCGCATGCGAGGCGCCGAGGACCGTACGGATCAGGCGGTTGCGGTAGACGTTGTGCAGCGAGAAGCGGTTAATATTGATGAAGTGCGACGCCCCGAGCCCGATGATGAGAAGGATGATGAAGGCCACTAACGTCCAAGCCATCGCCGTCAGAAGAGGTAACGGCTTCGTCACGAGCACATCGGTCACGGAAAGGGCCGAGCTCACGGGCGGAATCGACGGGTGCGCGAAATACGTCCGCGTGAGCGGCTTGCCGAACATCAGGTCGTCGAACTTCCACGAAATCAGGATGGCGGCACTCGCCAGGAAAACGGGCGTAGCGCAGCCGAGGATGACGCGGTAGGTGGCGGCGGTCCACGAATTGATCTGCTCGCGCACCATCGCGGCCCTTGACGGCGCCTTGCCGAGCACCGCGATCAGGATGCCGGCGAGACCGCCTGCGGCGGCAATGAGCTGCGGGCCGAAGTCGGCAAGTGCGAACATGGGTGGCGATCCGAACAGCACCAGCCCGGTAACGATAAGGAGGAAGCGTCTGCGCGGTTCGCAGCGCGGCCGTAAACTGCGAGGACGCGGCGGCAGTCACTGCATCGAATGCTCGATCAAGTTGAGAGGTCGACGAAAGCCGAGCAGGGATAAACCTGATGGTTCAGCTGCGACAGCACAAGCAAGCCGATGCAGGCGCGATATCTACGATCCGGCGGCCGCCAATGGGCTAAAGCCCGAAAGGCGCAGATCGCTGACGACTGATCGAAGCAGAATAAGACCCCGGCGCATACGTAGAGGTATTCGAGGTGCACGGTGTCTTGCCGACCTGCTTCTTGGCAGGGAAGGGCGACTACCCGGAAGACTACGCTTTTCATCAGCATGAGCGGGTCGGATGCTGACCACAGATTGACCACCGAAAACCCCGTGAACAAACGGCGATAAAGGTGATCAATCGCGATCAAACTTCATTGTTTTTGTTGATCTTTTCGTTTGCTATTTACCTTCGGGACGCAAGGGGGCGCAGGTGGCCGAAACATCCGGTTCGAAACTAGTCGTCGGTTAAGAAGCCGATTTGAGTGGTGTGCGGTGGCTGGTGACTGAGAAGAAGGCAGCCAGGAAGAGGTACCAAAGAGCCCTTAGCCAGGCGAGGATGCGGCGGAAGTTGTAACCGACGGCGGAGAGGATGACGTTGGCGGCATCGCCGGCGCGGCCTTTGAGGTAGCAGCGGCCGAGGTGTCCGTCAGCCTTCAAATGGCCGATCACGGGCTCGATAGCGGAGCGGCGCCGCAGCTGGCGCTTGATAGTGCCGAAGACGCCGCGCTTCTGGCCGGAGATGAAGACGCGGCGCGGGTTCTGTGCGTCATGGCCGCGGTATCCCTTG
>NZ_AUGA01000174.1:0-4893 GCF_000426785.1 Bradyrhizobium sp. th-b2 | reverse complement strand
CGATCATCTGCGGTCCGATCCCGCATTCAAGCTGGCCTGCGGACGGCTGCCAGACACGGGTCGCGAGAGCGTTCCAAGCCTCGCGCCGCCAAACAAGGCCTTGGGCCAGCGCATCGACTGTATCCGTCCGACGGCGACCGCGGGCGGCAGGCTTGTGAATTTTGGCGAACAAGTCAGAAATCGTCTGTATGGACGTCTATACAGATACACTGGTCAGCCGGCTTGAGATCGTCGATACGGGCGGTCGGCGGCGCTTCACCGACGAGGCGAAGCTGCGGATTGTCGCCGAGAGTTATTCAGGTCGGCGATTGGGATCGGCGACAGCCCGCAAGTACGGGATCACGCGCTCCAGTTGGCCGACTGGCGCAACGCCGCGCGATCCGGGCGTTTCGGTGCGGTCTCGACCGAGGGGGTTGTGCCGGCGGTGGTCGTGCCGGACGCGTCGTCAGTGGCTGAGCCGCCGATATCGAGTGGCGCAGGCCGGATAGAGATTGTGAGCCCGAACGGTCGGCGGGTGATCGTAGACAGCGGCGTCGATGTATCAGTGTTACTTCGCGTCGTGCGGGGGCTTGAGACCTTGTGACGATACGGCTCCCCTCAGGTCAAGCGGCGAGGAGCTGCAGAAGGGGCCGTATATGGCCGAGACCTTCCCGGTCCACATCGAGGAAAATTACGTCGTGGTCGAGGTCTAGCGGGCAGCGCTCGCAATAGTGGAAGCAGCAGCGGCTGGCTGAGCTCGGCGACCGTCACTTGAGGCCTTACCCTCACGCCGAGTCCTCCAGCCTCGGCGCGGCTTCCACGGGGGTTGGGGCCGCAGCCGCCCTGAGTGCCTCGATCTCCGCAAAGGGCTTCCCAGTGGCGTCCAGAACCGCGTCTAAGCGGCATACGGCGTGCAACCGGCGAATCGCGACATCGCAGTAGGCCGGATCTATCTCGATGCCATATCCCCGGCGTCCGGTCTTCTCCGCCGCGATCAGTGTCGTGCCGGAGCCGGCGAAGGCGTCCAAGATTATTGCCTTCCGATGCGAACAATCCCGGATAGCGTCCGCGACCATGGCCACGGGCTTAACGGTCGGATGCAGGCTCAGATCATCCCGGTCGCCGCCGAAGCTGTTGACGCCAGCATAGCTCCAGACGTTCGTGCGATATCGGCCGTGCTTGCCGAGCTCCACATTGTTAATGTGGGGCGCGACGCCCGACTTGAAAACGAACACAAGTTCATGCTGCGACCGGTACAGCGAACCCATGCCACCGTTGTTCTTGACCCAGACGCAGAGGTTTTTCAGGTCGGTATATGCGGCGCTGCCGGCGGCCAACATTTCCTGCAGATGGCGCCAGTCCATGCACTGAAAATGAATCGACCCGTCGACGGAGTAGGCCGCGAGATGGCCGAATACGGTCTGCAAGAACGCTGTAAATTCGACCGGGGACATCTCCCCCGATGCCATCGCAAATTCGCGGTGCTGGACCGCGCCAAGGCCGCTAACGTGCCCGGCAATGGGCACATTATAGGGCGGGTCGCTGAATACCATTTGGGCACGCTGCTCGCCTAGCAAGGCCTGATAGGTCTCAGATCGGGTCGAATCGCCGCAAATCAGGCGATGGCTGCCGATGCGCCAAAGGTCGCCGGGTCGGGTGACGGGCGGGTCGGCACTGACCTCAACGGCGGCATCCACAGGGTCGTCATCGCCTGCCAATGAGAGCTCGCCGATCAGCAGGTCGATTTCGGGCAGCTCGAAGCCGGTAATGCTAACGTCGAAATCAACATCGAGATCGGTGAGGTACTGCAGCTCAAGACCCAGCAATTCACGGTCCCAGCCTGCATTTTCGGCCAATCGATTATCTGCGATCACGTAAGCCCGAATTTCGGCTTCGCTCATCGCCGACAAGCGAACAGTCGGAACCTGGTCGATGCCAACGGCTTTGGCAGCTTCCACGCGCCCGTGCCCGGCGACGATTCCGTTAGCGTCATCGACAAGCACAGGGTTTGTAAACCCGAATCGACGGATCGCGTTAGCGATTTGGCCAATTTGCTTTTTCGAATGGGTGCGGGGGTTGGTTGTGCGCGGCTTGAGCGCGCTTACCGTCTGATAGACGATGGAGAGTACGTTTTGACCGGACGCAGATAGTGACATTGGGACCTCCTTGATGAATTAGGAGGTCTTAGGGCCAACGATCGCGGCCCTCATCCAGATTGAATCGGCTGAATTATTATGAAGAAGAGACGCGGTTCAAGAATGATTTCCAATCCATGTGGCGGAACCAGCGTGAAGTTACTAAACGGGCCGCACGCTCATGGGGCGATCCGTCCCACCAGCTCTGATTGCGAACGGCAGCCCAACCTTTCAGCCCAACAGAAAGTTCACGTTTCTGCAGCCAGTCCAGGTACTGGTAATATTTCGCCTTGGCAAGTTGGAAGCGAATGACGGAAAGCGGGCTGTCATCCTTGGGCCGACCGCGCTTCTTCTTTAGTTCACCGCGCAGGCTTTTCACGACCAATTCCGAAAACCATGCCGGCAGTGGCTCCGCGGAATTAGCCTCCAGCACTGCGGCTAGTTCGTCAGCGGTCGGAATTCTGCCCTCGGCAATGCGCCTCTCCAGGTTCAGCAGGCTTGTTGCGTCGAAGAGGTCAAAAAGATTTCGAGGTGGCATCAAGGACATCTCCGCCAATACGGACGCAAGTTGACTGAAGCGGTGATCATCCGGGCGCGCGAACGGCTACCCAGCGTTTATGGAAGGCCAACAGAGCCTCGCCCAGCGGGCTGTGGACGCCCTTAGCCGCCTTCATGAATTCCGCGGCTTTATGATCGACGTAAGTTCCGGGTTCTCGCGCGTTGGCGTTTCGAGCTTCTTCTTCCGCGATGAACTCTTCCATCGACACCTCGGCTGGCGCAAGGAGAAAGCCAAGGCCGCCTTCGAGCTTGTCCGCGGTCGGACTGACCTTCGCACGGATCTCAGCGTTAAGCGCGACCATCGAGGACGCGCCGATGGCAGCCTGTCTGACCATTGACTCGATGACCAGTTGCAGCAAGGTTTTACGCACGATCTTGCCGTCGACGATAACTGCATGCTTCTTTTGAGCGACTTTGCGGGTGAGTTTCTTGAGGTCGACAGAGCCTTTTGGTCGACCTTTCTTGTTGCCTGACGTTCCCTTGAGAAACTGGTGTTCCGCCGGTGGCGGCTTACGCCCCGGCCCGGGCTTAAGCGGGTCACCCACGGTCCAAATCCTCCAGGAATTTCTGATACAGTTCGTCAATATGCGCCTCATCGCGCTCAAATTCGGCTTCGATGGCGGCATAGTCACCCCGCTCCCAAGGCGGCAAGCCGTAGGTTTCGATCATCACTTTAGCGACCCTGATATCAACACCTCGCGGTGCCACGATCACGCCGAGCGTCTCCAATTGCTGCGGCGAAAGCAGTCCCGCGATCGCGCACTCCTTGAGAAACTGCTTTGCCGCGCGAGGCTGGCCCTTAAGTGCTCTCTTGCCGAGCGAGATCATGGTGGCCTCGTGCGGGTGCATACGGACTGATTTGCCGCCTCGTTTGACATTCAGCGGCTTGTCCAACCAGCCAGCGACGTCGGGACTGTTCTCGTTTCGCATACCGCCATTCGGGCGGGCAGCTGTTTGATGTTTCGGTTTGAATTGATGCTCTTTGGGCGGCTTCTTATAGCCAACCTTGTATTCGTTCATGGAAAGCTCCGGGGTTGGGAGCTCGCGCTACAAAAAGAGCGCAGCTCCGGTTGTACCGAAACCACGCAATCTTCCCATCCAGCGTCGAGGTGCCCTAAGAACAGCTCCGGCCTATGCCGGCTATCTGCTCGCAACGGGGTGACTAGCGCGGCCCATGCCACACCTTCCAACAACCCATCTCTAGCAAAATCGAAATAGGCTTTCGAGGCGAAAAAATCAAGAAAGGTTGCTGCCAGACCCGAACCTTTGCGTGCAGCGCACGCTGTTGCAGTCCGGTCCTGCCAGCCAAATGCTGCCACCTGTACGTTCGCATCCGAAATGTTTTCCCGCCAGGCCACCATGGATTCCCGTTGGCTGTTGAAAAATTTCCCGGCCACCCTGCACGGGAATTTCTAACAAAAGCACTGCGGCACAGGGTTAATGTGTCCTAACGGATCACGAAATGGGCCCGGATTCGCGAATTTGCCCTGTTAATTCCCGTAGCCGAGTGAGAGACAGGTTCGCAGATGACTGCGCACACCACCACGCTTCGCCCTGACGGGCTTCGCGTGGCGCAGCCACGCGGGGACCTTCAGGTCGAAGCGTGTCCGGCGTAGCTTGAACGAACGTGAAAGCGAAGACGGACTGGCGCCGCGAGCTTCAGCCGGCAAGCCACGCTTTGGCAACGGCGACGATCTTCCGATTCAACCTGTCAAACAACTAGTTCGGTGTCATCACCCGCGCATGCGGGTGATCCAGTATTCCGGAGACGCCGGTGCTTGAACCGAGGGGCCGCGGCGTACTGGATCGCCCGGTCGAGCCGGGCGATGACAAATGTAGTGGGGACGCAGCTTCGCATTCTCGCGACATATTTGCCCGAGCTTTGCTCTTCGTTTCACCCTCTCTCTTCGCAGAGGGCGCAGGGAAAGCCGGGTGCCGATCGCACCCATGGGCCCCGAGCAAAAGGTAGAAAGCTCGGGGGTAGGACCACAGGTGTAACCGGAAACTCCGGCTTTCCCTGCGCGATGGGTTACGGCTTACTTCGCGCTCTCCCCGGCGAGACTGGGCTTGTTTGTCACCGCCTTCGCAAGACGCAATTGCGTCTTACAAGGGGACACCGGCCACAACTAGGGCGTCAGGACCACACGACTTCACCGTCCGCATCAATCACGCTTCGTCCGTCGTGATCTCAGCGTCCACCGCATCCCACACCGCGTTCGTG
>NZ_AUGA01000173.1:0-5038 GCF_000426785.1 Bradyrhizobium sp. th-b2 | reverse complement strand
CATCAACGCGTAGAAGGCAACGCCAGGCAATTGCGGCGCGCCACCTTCAAAATAATATTGCTCGCCCTGCTGCCGACCCTTGAGCGTCAGCGTGACGACGTCAGTCTTCAACAAGGGCTGGAAATTCGGATCGTTATTGTGGCGCAACGTCAACATTTCAGCCAATACCTCGCCGCCAGTAGACTCCTTGAAGGTCCCGACGAATGCGAAGGCCGAACTGCCGCCCATCATCTTGCCGTCATAGAAATAGAGGACGCCACGGCGGGAACCGTGCACCGTATGCATCTCGACCTTGTAAAGTCCCTTCAGCATTTCCGCTCCGGCCAAAATCCTTGCTTGCGGGCTGTTCTCTCCGCCACGCCATAAGACCGATTTCATCGCGCTTGGGGCTGAGCTTCAACACGGCCTGGCGCTTCCGTCACGTCGATGGAAGTTACCCCCGCGCAGTGATATAGGCGATAAGGGAATATCGCTTGTTGAGGTAGATCAAACGAGAAATGTCACGATGTCCGCTTAGGGTCCAAACTCGGAAGTCGGAACGCGCAACCGTAACGTCCGCTTCACCTCCGACACCGGACTTTTGATAGCCAGCGTGGCACTTCCAGAAAGGGCCACAAACGGACTCGTCGAGTTCGCCGGGATGAATCGCTCATCGCTGCAGTGTTCTTCGGCCTTGCGCTTTGCGGTCCCGGTCATTTCGACGGCCTCCGCTCGATGTCGATGGTTGCTATGAGCTGTGCAAAGCTCGCCGTCATCGCGGATTAGCCGTAGAGCCGCACCCGGCGGACCCGCCAGCCATTGCCGTTCCAGAAACGCTGCGTCACCCATTCGCAACTGCCAAAATCGTATATGGCCCGGGACCTGCTCCGTAAGGGGCGGCCCAATAGCGCCCCGGAGCCGCGACGCCTGGGGTGACGCCACGCTGTGCGCTTGCGGGCGTTACGGCGAGCGAACCGGCAATCGTTGCGACCGCGACAAATGCAGCAAATGTCTTCCTCAAAACTGATGACTTCCCCCCATCGACCCATCCGGCTTGCCGCAGGCGGTGAACTTCAGGTGCACCGAGATTATCGTACCAATCCCAATCGCGAAGATCGGCGAGCTTCAGCCCGTTGTGGTGCTGGCGTCTGTCGCAGAAGACGAGCACGGTCTTGAAGCCGGCGCTTCGATCGACGGGGCCGGTCCAATATCGGAGGAAATGAGCGGGCTTTCGGCGCCAGGGCATGCACCAATAATTGCACCGTAGCCCGCGGAGAGAAGCCGATAGGGATCGCTGCTCCTACCAGGTATCAGCCCGACCATTAGGTCAAATCAGGTTCGGAGCGACACGGCTGCATGCAATTGAAAAGGCCCCCGCTGATGCGGGGGCCCGTGCAAATCAATCACGCTCTTTGATGATCGTCTTTTCGCGCGGTTCGTCGTGTTCCTTCTTGATGACGGTCGTGCGATCGGCTGGCTCACGCTCCTTGATGACCGTGGTGCGGTCACGGTCGCGATCGATGTGGGATTCCCCCGTTGTCACGCCAGCGCCAACGGGCCCGACATGGAATCAGAAAGTAGTCGGGAGCGCGCACTGCATTACGCGTCATGAAAGCGTAGAGCGTTTCCTGCCAAAGCGGCACATCGGGGTGAAGCGACGGTACTGGGACCTCCCTGCCCAGGAAGAACGATGCCTGGCCCACGTTCGGCCCGAGTTCTCGAGAATGTGCGGCGAGGGCTGCCGGGACATCTGGCTTTTGAGCGAAGCCGAATCTCATCTCGACTTGCTCCAGCCCAGGTGCGAGCTCTTTAGCGGAAATCCGACCTGAATCGGTTACTTTGGGAACTCGCGCGGTCGTAATCTTCAAGAACATCAAATTTTGATGCACGACGCCATTGTGTTTCAGATTCAGCGTAAGTGCGGCAGGTACGACATCCTGACGCGTGGTGAAATAGATCGCTGTGCCCGGAACCCGCATCGGCGGGTGCGGGCCCGACAATTCTTCGATAAAGTTTTGGAGGGGAATCGCGTCGGCCTCGCGCCGCGCGAGCGCAATCTCGCGGCCGCGCCGCCAGCTTAGCATGAGCGTTAGTGCAGCGCCTCCGACTAGCAGTGGAAACCAGCCGCCCTGCGGAATCTTGTGGGCGTTCGACACCACGAACGTCGCGTCGAGCATCAAGAAGAACACCACGAAGGCCCGATGAGTAGTAGGGCCCACTGCCATACGACAAGCGAAGAGAAGTTCGCTCTGCAGCGGACCAAGCGCGGGCAAGCTGACAGTCGATGAGTACAAGACGCGCTTCACGCGCCGGAAGGCCTTTTCCTCGCCGGCCCGGCTCGCCCGTGCGATTTCTGGGTGGGGCGATCCCCGCGGGGAGAAGACTGGCCGTTTTTAGCGGCACCCCGGCCAAGCGATTGGAAGTCGTGACCCCTGACCGTGTTCACCTCCAGCGGGGGGGCGCGGAAGGAGATTATGGCCTAAAGCATGTACAACAGACGGAAACAGTCTCTCCTATAGAGAATGGCTAGAGACTCCCGGTCCGCGAAGTCCCGGTAAAGGCCTTACACCACTCGCGCCGTGACCAGTTCTTAGAACGTTTTCAGTGCAGCGTTTCCGCCGCGGCTTCGTCGACCGCCGCCATCAGGTCGGCCGTATCCGACTGCTGGATCATATGGCCGGCTCTCGGGAGGCGGTGCATCTTGCTGTGCTTGATCTCGTCATGCAGCCTGCCGGACTGCTCGTCGATGTCGATGATGCGATCGTCCTCACCTGCCAGGATGACGACTGGCATGGCCAATTCACCGTAGGTCTTCGCGGACAGGATCGCCGCAGGGACCATTAGCGCAGCCTCGGCGGCACTGGCGCGAAGTTGCGATGGACGCACGGCCAATGATTTTGGAAAGCCGTCGAACTTACCCGGGACGGATTTAGGTCCGAAAACCTGCCGCAGCATGGCCGGCCACATCAGGCGGCTGAGGATCGGCGAGATTGTGTGACTCAGAACATCGCCGAATCCGGGTATCGCCGGCCCGGTTATCGCCATGATCGCGTCGGTCCGCGCCGTCGGGAAATAGTATCCCGACGCCAGTATGAGGGCTTCCACCATCGAAGGGTGCTTGCTTGCCAAGGCAACTGCAACGGAAGCCCCCCAGGAATGTCCGAGCACGATCGCCTTATCGACGCCCAGGTGCGCAAGCGCGTCCCTGAACAGATCAGCCTGGGCCGCGGGGGTCCGTACGACATTTCTGGGCCTCAGGCTGTAGCCGAAGCCCGGGCGATCGAACACGATAACCCGATAGTGCTTGGCGGCGAGATCGATGAGACCACTTGTCTCAAAATCCTGGATCATGCTGCCATTGCCATGAAGCAGGACCAGTGGCCGGCCGGAGCCGCGTTCGACATAGTGCAGGCGGACACCGTCGATTTCGATGAAGCGTCCTTGTGGCGGATGATCGCGTTGCGCCTTGTCGGCAAGTCGCTGATTGACGACCGCAGCAGCAGCCATCAAGCCGATCGTGGCGACAACGGTGGACGCGATCGGATATTCCTTCAGAGCACGAAAGGTGCTTGTTGCCAGCGATGGCGAACGTTTTTTCAGTATGCGCATGTGATACTTCCGCTGGACGGAGCCAGCTGTTCGAGACGGGGAGGGCGTCGCCGGATTAACGTCCTGGTCTGATCACGACCTTGATGATGCCGGCTTGTCGCGGAGTTTCATGTGCATCCCGGAGGCGTTTCGAGGCCGGCCGGATGGGGCACCCACAAAGCTGGGTTCGATTTGGCCCTCAACGATCTCGCAGCCAACAACGTTGCGGCCTTGAACTCATCGAGGACAGTTCCGGCGGCGCCACGGCGGCCATGTCGTGCAGACGCAACAGGAGGCGCAACGATATGTTCCTAGCACTGCGAAGAGATGCGGCACGGCGGGATTAGGAACGAACCTCGCAAGGCCCGATCGGGATTCCGTAGACGATTTGGTCTGAGCAACGGGAGACGGCCGTGCGCAAGCTTGTAGTTTTGATGTTACTTGCGGCCGGCGCGGGTGTGCTAGATGGCGCGGGACCTGCGGATGCCCAGGAATATCGCTGGTGTCTTCAGGGAAAGCAGACCGGTTATCCGGGCGACTGCAACTATCAGACGCGGGCACAATGCATGGCATCGGCGTCCGGCCGCGATGCCGGATGTGGCATCAATCCGGGTGCGGCTTTCGCGCGCCAACGTCGGCCTCACTGATGCTCGACCGGACTTAGCCAAAGCTCCCATGCCGCGGGCTGGCACTGCTCGGCAGCGATATCGAGCCTTCTCTGAGCACAACGGAAGGCTCGCCGCGGCTCTTCCTACGCTTGCTGTTTGCGCAAGCTAACGGTCGAGCCCATCCCTTTGAACGCGGGGACTAAATGTCATGGATCGAGACAAGAGCGGACGTATCGTTGAGACTTCACTCGCGCGTTAGGGCGAACTCGGTCCCAGCATGTTGATGCTGCTGGCCGTAAGCCTGGCGCTTACAGGCCTCATCACGGCGGGCACGTGGTTGATATTTTTCGGAGCTTGATCGCAGGCAAGCAGCTCGGCGATGGAGGAACTAAAGCGCCGACGCGGGCTTGGCTCATTCCTCACACTTTGGAGACAAGCATGAAACGCCCGTTCCTTTTCGTTTGCATTTCTTTATTGGCGGCTGCCACGGCATTGCCGGCCTCAGCGCAAAATCCGCCGGCGCAGTCCGGACCGAACAACAACGCGGTCAACAGTGCCGGTCAGAACAACTCCGACGCTCCTGTCGCGGGTCACAACAGTTTCACCGAAGGACAAGCCAAATCGAAGATCGAGGATGCTGGCTACGCCAACGTCACCGAACTGAAGAAGGACGACAACGGCGTTTGGCGCGGCCAGGCCAGCAAAGGCGGATCGGCCACTGCGGTAAGCATCGACTTTCAAGGCAACGTCAATTCGGCCAAGTAGTTCGGCCAAGAAGGATACAAAATGACCATTACGATTTCTCGTCTTTACGACAAATACAATGACGCCCAGCAGGCTGTTCGACGCCTCGAGGCTGCCGG
>NZ_AUGA01000172.1:0-5093 GCF_000426785.1 Bradyrhizobium sp. th-b2 | reverse complement strand
CGCCTCGTCGACGTCCACGCCGGCACGCACGACGACCTCGCCAATGGCAATCTCAATCACTGTGCCTGCCACAGACGCCACCACGCCCTCGCAACTCGAGTGCCGCGAGCGATAATGCCGCTCGGCCCGAGCATCACGGCGCCAAGCGAACAGCTGCGACGGGTGAATGCCGATCCGGCGGGCGATCGCCGAGACGCTCGCGCCAGGCTCCAGCGCCTCTGTCACAATTTGCGCCTTGAACTCGTCCGACCAGCGTCGGCGAAGCTGCCGCGGCGCTCCCTCAAGACGGTCGGCGACCGCTTCGATCATATGGAAGGTTCTAGTTCCAGAACTAGGCGCAGACATAGAAGCTCACATCGGCTCACAAACTCAGCAGCCGATAGCCGATCGCTTACCACTCCGCCAGACGGGGTTTCTTTGCCGCTTACGCTCTTGGTCGTCAACGAGACGCTGCAACCGGGCATGTCAATCAGCTATGTTGCCCGTCGCCATGGGCTCTCCCCGAGCATGGTCTTCCGATGGAGACGGCTGATGAGCGAAGGGGGCAAGGAAGCGGTGCGCGCGGATGAGGATGTGGTCGCCGCGTCCGAGGTCCGGAGGCTGGAGGAACGGTTCGAGACCTCGAACGCATGCTCGGCCGCAAGACCCTGGAGGTCGAGATCCTCAAGGAGGCTCTTGACCTTGCACGGGTAAAAAACCGACCTTGCTGTCGCGATCGCAGGCGCCGGAGGATACCCCGTGAAGCTGATCGCAGAGACCCTCGGGGTGGCCCGTTCCAACCTGGTGGAGCGAGCGAACGGGAAGCGTCCAAAGCGAGGTCCCCAGATCCGCGCCGGGGATGCCGAGCTCACTCCCGATATCCGGCGCCTGGTGGATAGCCGGCCGAGCTATGGATATCGGCGGATCGCCGCGCTCCTCAAGCGCGAGCGGCGATCCGCCGGCCACGACCCGGTCAACGCAAGCGCGTCTACCGGCTAATGAAGAAGAGCGGCTTGTTGCTGGCCCGGTGGTGGAGGACACTCCGACTTCCGGGCCGGCAAGCGTGGGCAAGACAATCTGGCTCGCGCGCGCCATCGTCGAGCTTGGCACGTTGACAACCGAAAGCAGCCGCCGCCCGTGAGCTTTTGCGAACTGCAGCGAGGCGAGTGTATCGGCGGTTTCTCCGGATTGCGATACAAAGACCGCCAGATTGCCGGGATCGAACGGCACCTTGCGATAACGAAATTCGGAGGCGATATTGATTTCGACCAGGAGGCCTGCGTAACGTTCGAACCAATACCGGCAATGAGCCCGGCGTGAAAGGCGGTGCCACAGGCTGTGATGGACACCCTGTTGATGTCGCGGAAATTCAATTCCGCCAGAGCGGGCATTTTGATCATGCTGCTCGCGATATCAATGTACTGTGCGAGCGTCTGGCCAACCACCCTCGACTGTTCGTGAATCTCCTTGAGCATAAAGTGCCGATGCTCGCCTTTGCAGGCGGCGATGGTCGAGGCGGCGATCCTGGCTGGCGGACGTTGAAGGTATTCGCCTTTCATATTGAGAAAGTCGATTCCCTGCCGCGTGAACCACTGCGAGGTCGCCGTAACTGATCATGTCGGTCATCGGCGCAAGAGCAATCGCATCGGATCCGAGGTACATTTCGCCCCGTCCATACCCGACCGCAAGCGGAGATCCCTTGCGCGCCCCAAGGATCAGGTTTTCGTAGCCTTGAAACAGAAACGCCAGCGCAAACGCTCCCTCCAGTCACGGCAGCGCGGCGCGTACCGCCTCTACCGGCTTGCAACCCCTCTTCAGCTGCTGGTCTACAAGATGGGCGTCCACCTCGGAGTCTGTTTCGGTGACAAAGCGCGCCCCTGCCCGCTCAAGCTCGTCACGCAACTCGCGATGATTTTCGATGATGCCGTTATGAACGACCGCAACGCCATCAACCGCGTGCGGATGCGCGTTCTCCTCATTTGGACGGCCATGGGTTGCCCAGCGGGTGTGGCCGATGCCTATGCGGCCGGCAAGCGGCTAACTCAGCCTTTTCTCGAGGTTCTTGAGCTTTCCGACTGCGCGCCGCCGCGTCAGGATACCGCGCTCTATCGTGGCGATACCCGCTGAATCGTATCCTCGATATTCAAGTCGTTTCAATGCATCCAGAATCGCGGCGGCGGCCGGTCCTCGCCCCACGAAACCGACGATTCCACACATCTTCCTACTCCGATGTATCTACAATTCGCCGCGAGGCATAAGGATACTTTGCGCTGGAACGCGACAATCGGGCGCCTGTTACCACAAGAGAACTGAGACCGTGATCTTCAGCATCGAAGGCACGGATGCGCTTTCTTCCACGCAACTCGCGGAACCGCTCTCCTGGCCGTCCCTCCTCTCGAATACTGCTGACAGCAACGACGCGAGGGGGGATCTCCTCCTCAGCGCCTCAAGGTCGATAACTCGAAGCACATGGCGGCTATGTCTTTCGATCAAGCCGCTATCGCATAATCTCATCATCGTCCTGCTCAACGTGTCGCAGTTGATGACGAGATAGTTGGCAATGTCAGTGCGCGACATGGGGAGATCGACGGACACTTGGCGCATCCCCTTGCGGAGATTCCGCAGCGCTAAACTCAGAATGAATGAGGCGACGCGCTGCTCGGTCTCGAGACGACCAATCAACAACTGATGAATGCTCGCGCGAGCCAGCTGATTCAAGGATCGGGCGACCAGAAATGCCCAATAATCTTGAGCTGGAATCGACCGGTCGACTGCAGGAGGATCCAGAGAGACCAACGACGCCCGGGTGATTGCTCGCAACGAATATCCGGGCGCGGGAAGGACGCTCGATGCCGATACAACGTCTCCCGCAACCAGGAAATCCAGTACCTGGAGCTTTCCCTTTGCGGGCATCGCATCGATTGCGAGCATGCCTTCCCGCAGGATGAGCACTCTTCCGGCCGGAGGAAGCGGAACGCGTTGTTGCGACCGGAGGTGCAAGCAGTCACCTTTTGCACCGATCACTTTGACAAAACGGGAAACCTCCGTTTCATCCAGCATTGGACTCATCGTTGATTGAAGCGTTGGCGTTGACCAGGAGCCCTCGACAATCGTCATTTGACGGAAAGTCATTTGGAAGACCTCTTGGAAAGTCCCGCGTCGAAGTAAAATATCGAGCGTTCGGAAATAGACAGATCAAATATTGGAGGGCAGCCTTAGCAGCAACGTCCCGGTTATCTACTCGTTAAGAAGGAGTAAGCCGAAAGGGCCCCGGCGAAAGTTAGCAAGCCGCACGATGGGACGATCATCACTGGCAAGGTCAATGAAATGTGGGGAACGGACATGACGCAGACGATCACCATCTCACGGCCAATGTCTTCGTTGCCGTGGAACACTCCAATTCGGAAGTCGTCGGCATTCATGCATCGCGGTCGGCCAATCGCTTCGAGGCCCCGGAGCCGGTGCGTCAGGGGGTGCATCGGGGCTTCGGAGCCATGGCGCCCGGGGGGGCGCGCGGATTGAAGCTGCGTCATGATCATGGCTCCAACTACATATCCGACGATTTCCATGACGAAATCGAATGCCTGGGGATCGAAGCTTCGCCCTCCTTCGTGCGAGAGCCAGAGGCAACGGCGTCGCAGAGCGCTTCATCCGAACCTCACATGGGGAGGTTCAAGTCAAGGGGGGCGTATTAGGGTGACATCCGCAGATCTCCAGTATCTGTTCGGTATCCGAGGCTGAGCCCGATTGCCTGGACGCGGCTCGGTTCCGAGCACGATCAACCTCACATTCGGTCGCCGCGCGAAACGGCTGCACCAATATCCCGCTTGCGGCGGTCGGGGCTCAGGAAGACGAGACCATTCTTGAAGACGGGCTTTTTAGGCCATGTTCGGGTGCGGTTCGTCCACCTGGATCCGCCAGGACTGATCAAGTCCTGGAAGATTTAAGGATTCGGTCAGCGTTTATCGCCAGGTACGTTTCATCACGGCTCCGTCGATGACAACGCTTGCGGTCACATATTTCCAGAGCGCTACCAGCAACTTGCGCGCCAGCGCCACGATTGTCGTCTTCTTAAGACGGCCGCCATTGCGCCTGCCCCGATCTTCAAACCACAGGGCCAGCGCCGAGTGCGGCTGATGGCGCAGCCATAGCCACGCGAGTTGGACGAGCGTTGTTCGCAATCGCGGATTGCCTGCTTTAGACACGCCCTGTTCGCGATCAACCGAACCGCTTTGCCAGGGTGTTGGCGTTAGGCCCGCATAAGAAGCGACTTGGCGTCGATTGCCGAAGTGTCGGAAGAGCCCTTCCGACCAGAGGATGGCGGCGAACTCTGGCCCGATGCCCTTGATATCGAGCAACATCGCCGCCGGCGCCGGCGCTGCGACTTGTTGCGCGGCAAGCAGCACATCCCGCTCAGCTTCCACCGCCTTGATCTGCTCGAGCAACAGTTCCAACGTATCCGTCCGGTGAAGGCCGCCTTGCCGAATGAGGCGAGTTGTTGAGTACTGTCCTTATGGACAGTGATAGGCGCAGTGCCCAAGTCGAACGGCTTGAAGTGGTGGACACGGGCCGGCGACGGCGCTGGTCCGAGGATGAGAAGCTCAAGATCGTCCTGGAGAGCTTACAGGCGCCGCGCCAAGTCGCGGCAACAGCGCGGCGGTATGGCGTTTCGCGCTCATTGCTGCTGCGATGGCGACGCTCGTTTCGGCCTGAGCCGAAGGATACCGCCCGTCAACCTGGCTTCGTACCGGCGATGGTGGTCGCGGAATCTGGGCCGCCGCCTTGTCCAGTCGCGCCGGCCAACAGCGGCGGGTCGATCGAGATCGAGTTTGCTGCCGGGGCTCGGATGCGGATCACGGGTCCGGTCGACGCGGCGACGCTGAAGGCCGCCGTGGCGGTGCTGGCAGATGGACGCTTACGGTGATCCCCATTGCGTCGGGCGTGCGGGTGTGGATTGCGACCGGCCACACCGATATGCGTCGCGGCATGAACTCGCTGGCCTTGCTGGTGCAGGAAGCGTTCACGCGAGACCCGCACGGCGGCGACCTCTATGTGTTCCGTGGCAAAAGCGGCAAGCTGATTAAGATCCTTTGGCACGATGGACTGGGCATGTC
>NZ_AUGA01000171.1:0-5110 GCF_000426785.1 Bradyrhizobium sp. th-b2 | reverse complement strand
CAACAATTGCGCTGAGCGCGCATTGAGAGGCATCGCCTTGGGAAGGCGCAACTGGACCTTCGCCGGCAGCCAGCGCGGCGCCGACCGTGCCGCCATCATGCTGACGATGATCACGACCTGTCGCCTCAACGACGTCGATCCCAAGGCCTGGCTCGCCGACGTCCTGGCCCGTATCGCCGATCATCCCGCATCGCGTCTGCACGAGCTCTTGCCCTGGGAATGGAAGCTCCTGCGCCAGGCCGACAAGCCAGCCAATCAGCAGGCCGCCTGACCTTCACCCTTCACCCAATGCCATCATAGACCTCGCCGTGCCCGCGCGCATGCGTCAATCAGGCGGCCTCCGTCGTATGCGTACGTAGAGTTGAGGGGAACTTGACCTGTGGCGACTTGGCGTGTCCGGGCTGAAGGCAAGCACCGCTTGAGCATTGAAGCCACTGATAGGGCCGAGAGCCATCTTGCCGCGTTCGTTGAAGAAGCCCTTGGCCTTGAGCTCGGCGGCGATTTGCCTCAGAGACCGCCGACCACCCTTGGGGGGACTTCCGGCGCAGGCGTGGTTACGCGGTGGTTCCTTTGTCGTAATAAGAATGGCTCGCTAAAATAGCGATTACAAAATATTCAATATTTTCAATGCGATGCTTGGTGCCGCAAGAGGGACTCGAACCCCCGACCCCGTCATTACGAAGCGCGAATTCGTGGTGTCCCAGGTGTGACCCACTGTGCACGCCCATGCGTCAAAATACATTAGCCGACGCATCCGAGCTTGATCGACCCGCACAGTACCGAGTGCACTCGCGCACATCGAAGCGGAGGATATGGAAGCGCGCCGAATTGGAGAAACTGCAACCGCGGTGTAACCGCTGCAAACTGTCGGGCTGACCTCGAGTAGGGCCCAGCCTTGCTGCTCCATCTTCAGCCCCAAGGGTGCGAATATGCACAGCTGGAGCACGCACTAATTACCGAAGCCGGCGGTGGAACTGCCCTCGCTATCGCGCGAATCACACCAAACAGAGCCTTTTCACACGGCCTGGGTCAAACTCCGAAGTCGGAGGGCGCAATCGTGACGTCCGCTTAAACCCCGTCACCGGACTTCGATAGCCAGCGCGGCACTTCCGAGAAGGGCCAACAGGTGACACTTGAAATAATAGAGGCCGCCAACTGAGGCGCGCTTACTCTTTCTTGGCTTTGGCCTGTTTCGCTTTCAGCACCCCGGCGCGGCCAACTGCGGGTTCGGTCTGCCGAGCCTTTTCCCTACCAACCGCAACGGCCAGAAGCGTGAAGCTCCAACAGCTCCTCCTCGCCCTCAGGCGTCCATGGCCGATTAGCTATCACTTTGGCGGCTGCAGTTCGGGCGAGCGTCGCCATACGCTCATGTGTGATCCGGTTTCGGCCCGTCCGGCTTTGCGGATCATTTCATCGCGCTCAGGGCCGGGTGGGAGCAATTTGGCTGCCTCACGTAATCGCTTCGCCTCTTCGGCAAGTCGCGCTTCAAGGGATTGGGTTTGACTGAAACGGCGTCGCTGCATGGCGTTGCTCCATCTTTCGGTTGAAGGTGGGAGCGCAACCGGCGCCAACTAGGGCGGACTAGCTTGTCTCTTTGTGTCGTCATTCAACCGAGTGCCGATAGTCCGGCATTGCGCAATCGGACAGGGTCGCGCTCCCCATTCCTGGCTGCATCAATGATGCGCTTGGCAATGACTTCGTAAACGATTGGCGGTTGTCCGGTATCGTGTAGGTCTTTGCGGGCTCTGTCGAATGCCTCGCCCATGATCTCCGTAACTCGATCATCAAAGACGGTTCCGGCCTTTCGGATAAACGGCAGAATGGACGCCATGCTAGTTTCTCCTGGTGCTGTGCCTATGAATTTACGCCGCCAAATGTTTTGGTTTAATGAGGCGAGCGCGAACACCAAGGCTGTCGTGTTCAAATTGAAGTTCGGCATTCAGCCCATTTGCCAAAGCCCGCATGAGCTGGAAGCCAAGCCCCCCATCCGACGAAGGATCGAAATTTTCCGGGAAACCGACGCCGTCGTCCGTCACTTCCACCATGAATGATCCATCGTCATTCGCCTCGCAGCGTATGTTGACCTTCACGACCAAGCCAGCCGGATGCGCATACTTGCTAGCGTTTGTAAGTAGCTCGGCGGTAATGAGTCCGGCGTGAAGTGCGTGACGCGGGTCGATGTAGCCGTCGCAAGCATTATCGACCGTTAAGTCCATCCTACCGTCCGGGCTGAGCGTGCTGATCAGCACGGAAATTTCTTCCAGGAAATCGCCCAGGTTTACTCCATTGCCGTTGACGGCCTGCGCCAACGACTTGTGGAGCTTCGCCGTGACCTCAATGCGCGCGTCAATGTCGTCGAGCAACATGCAAACCTGCTCGGTCGTAAAGGTTCTGCCGCTTTTGGAAATAGCTTTGCGCTGGCCGCGAATAACACCGCTCAGGCTGGCCAAGTTGTTCGCGATCCGGTGGTCGGCCTCGGCCACCCCTACGCTTCCATATTCGATCTGAATTGACATTTTTCGCTCCCTTCAAACAGACAGATTGCGCTTCGAAGGACCGAAAAATCAATAAAATGATAGTAAGTTCAATACGTTACCTGCACATTGGATGCCTTTGTGGTTCTAATTACCTAACACCAAAGATGAGACTAGTGAGTATAAACCGTACGGAACTAATTATTGGCTTCTTACGTTTTAGGAGTGAGTTTTCACGGGAGGGCTCAGATGGGTGAACTCAGTCGAGGCGAGCGGCTCCAAATTATGCTCACGCACGCGGAACTCCGGATCGTTGATACGTGGCGCTTTGCAAAGCGGATGCCGAGCAGGGCGGCGGCAATACGGGAGTTGCTCAAACGCGGCATGGCTGCGGAGGGATTTGCGGAAGTCGAGGATGGCCAGAAGTCGAAGGACTTCTCTGTTCTTTCAGACAATGCAGCCGAGTAGCTCGCGGACCATTTCGTGCGTGGCTGTCGGGGCCTCCCAACCACGCACGACTCTTTCAGTTCGGGTCCTGCTGGTAGCTTCAAAACGATGACCGCCTTGGGTCACACTCGGAAGTCGGAACGCACAACCGTGAAGTCCGCTTCACCCCCGACACCGGACTTTCGATAGCCAGTGCGGCACGTCCGAAAAGGGCCAATTCCGGAAGTCACCGTCCGCTCGGGTGGCTGTCGCCTACCCCCAAGAGCCGACATTGGTATGTACCCCGCGCGGATCCTTTTTCGTGCCGCAAAAGAAATTTTGGGCCTTATTACAAGGTCGCGGCGAATAAATCCCAGCGGCCCGGAAGGCCCTTTAGTTCATGCGATCCGCGCTCGGAGAATTTAAGGCCCGCACCTGCCACGAGATCGGTGACGACCCTTGATACCAAGACCTCGCTCGACTGCGATTGCGCCATTACTCGCGCGGCAGCGTGAACCGCAATACCCCCGATGTCCCGCCCTCTCAATTCGATCTCGCCGGTATGGAGACCTGCCCGCAACGGCAACCCGATTTGCTGGCTGGCCGAGCCGAGCGCCAGTGCACATCGGACCGCGCGGCCGGGCCCATCGAAGGTCGCCAAAATGCCGTCGCCGGTGCTTTTCACCAGAATCCCGCGATGCTTCTCGACCATCTGTCGCGCGAGTTGGTCGTGACTGTCCAGCATCCGGCGCCAGTTCTGGTCACCCATCGCGGCCGCGTTGCGCGTGGAATCCACGATATCGGTAAACAGGACCGTGGCGAGAATCCGCTCAAGCTCTGTCGAATAACCCGCAGGATGGCCGGTGACAAATTCCTCGATGTCGCCAAGCAACGCTTCTGTGTCGCCGGAAAAGAACGCGTGGTCGGCATTGTCGGAATATTCAATATACTTGGCACCAGGGATTTGCGCCGCCAAGTCGCGGCCTCGTTCGACCGTCACCTGAGCATCGGCTCGACGATGCAACACGAGCGTTGGAGTACGCACGGTCGGAAGTATCGATCTGACATCGATTTGACTGTTCAACAACAGGAACGCCTTTAGAGCGCCGGGTGTGGCCGACAACCGCTGGTATTTCGCAAGTTGAGTAACTGCCCTGGGACTCGCCGCCTGACTGGGCATGAGCGTTTTGATCATGGCTCCCGTACCCCAAAGCTTCACCCGTTCCAAGATCGCTTCTTCCGTGTTAAATCCCTTGGCGAAACCACCGAACAGCAGGAGATGAGATACCCGCTCGGGATACGTCGCGGCGAACAGCGCGCTCATCGGTGAGCCTTCGGAAAAACCCAAAAGTGCGGCTTGCTGCGATCCGACGTCATCCATGACGGCGCGGACATCATCCATCCGCTGCTCAAGGGATGGCGCGCCGGAGATCCTGTCAGACAGTCCCTGCCCCCTCTTGTCGAAGGTAACGACCCGGGCAAAGCTGGAAAGGCGGCGCAAGAAGGTCGTGTAGCCGGCCAGTTCATGCGCGAACTCGACATGCGAGACCATGCCGGGTACCAGCACGATGTCGATCGGCCCGTCGCCCATGGTTTGATAAGCGATGTTGACCTCGCCGCTAAGGGCATAGCGCGTCTCGGGCAGAACAAAATCATTCATAGGCCGACGCCCGCCGCGAAAAACAATGATACATCATTAAATTTGCGCAAGCACACAGAGAGGGCAGTCTATCGCAGGTCCCAACGGGCAGACACCTAAAAAAGTGGCTTTTGGCTCGTTCTGGCCAGCCGTCGAATGTCTCATTCGGGTCATTCGCGCCAGTTTGACGCCTCGCCAGCAACTTCCGGTCTGCCCCAATCAACGAACATCGTTAGAGCGGCCCGGTCGGTCTGCTTCGGGCCGAGAGGCGAAATGGCATCGCATCAATAAATGAATAAGGCTGCCAACTGAGGCGGCCTTATTTGCAATTCTGTGTTCAAAATTGAACATCCGGAACTGCAAGATATGGCCATACTCGGATCATGGTCTCAAAAACGAAACCGCTTAGCCCGGAAGGGTTTGCTTCCTTGCTTATAGTCGGCAAGCCGTCTGGCGTAACCAGCCCTCCAGCAGTGATCCCGGCCGAACACAGCGCCCGGCTGATCGAAATGGGTTACATGGTCGAACTATCGGGCAGGCTGCGAATGACCACGCAGGGCCGAATGCAAAT
>NZ_AUGA01000170.1:0-5128 GCF_000426785.1 Bradyrhizobium sp. th-b2 | reverse complement strand
CAAGTTGCTGGTGGAGACTTGGCCGTCTCACGAGGGTCATCAATATGCAACCAAGCCATACAGGGCTCAGCAACTCGCGTGCCTGACGGTCACGCTGCAGAGACGCAAAACGGCTTGCTTTCACACCTCGTGCAGACTGACTACCTGCACTGTGGTGGCAGCTTCCAGACGTACGTCATGAACCGGACGCGACTGAACGAGATCAGACGTGCGGCGCTTTTGGTGGCGTCTGGGGCGCAGGATGATTGGATCAACCTCGTCATCGTGTATAGCTATCAGCTCGCCGGGCTCCACGCCGAGCCTTTGCAACTGCTCCTTTTCGATCGGGCAGTTTAGCATTGCGGCCTTTGCGCCGCAGTCTTTCAGGGTCAGCTTCACGGCTTCCGCCAGATCGGTGACTGCAACCGCGTAAGTTACATGCCTGAAGTCTTCGTCGTCGTCGCGGTCTTTCTTGAAGATGGCGACAGTCACTATCCAACCATCCTCCTTGCTGCACCTCGGGAGCAGCCCTCGCCATGTGAGATCGGCTCGGACCGATGATCCTGCAAATTCGGAGCCATCGGGCATGCATGCCGTCAACCGAGCGCGGCTGCACGCAAACAAGAAACATACCTAGACTAGCCTCAACGGCTCGCGGGAGGCAGGTAACGAGGCATCATGCGCATTGCGCACTCATTAAGCTGTGCGTGAAACGCGTCGGCGGTGTCGCTGTTTCCGAAAAATATTCGACGGCGGTCACGGCCAAGAGCTTCGATACAAAATTCGCGCGCTTTGTGGATGGCTCCACGTTCCGCGTCAGTTAGTGCGTTTTGGGCATTCACAGACGAATCGGTCAGGAGGAGGAGCCGCGGCGGCGATCAACGGTCGTTTCATATCGGAGGCTCAACAAAGGCGCAGGCGAGATTGGTCCGGAATACTAATCGAGCCATCCCTCGTTGTCGAATTCGGCCGGTCTTGATTAATCGGTATCATCCCGGGAACCTCTTCCACACGAGCCGGGAGTTGCGATAGGCTCATAGCCTCAAGAGGAGGCGACTGGGAGTGCCGAGCGAGAAGCGGGTCAGTGTTGAAGAGCGGCCGGCAATCCTCCCGCGCCTTCGTTCCATACAGGCGTGACGCAGGGCGCGTTTCCAGCGTCTCCTAGCTGATCCTGACATCGCTCAGAATGATCCGGGGCGGTTCAAGTCCATCAAGGCGGCGCAGCACTACACGGCCGTCGCGATGCGCGCGGAAGCCATCCTGCGCAGGCTGATCGAGAGTTAAAGCGTGTCCGCCCGTTGTCGGCCTCGGCACGATGTGAGAGCTTATTTTGGGGATGAAACCGGGGTGCTTCGCGATCACATCATCATCAGCGAGATGCGAGCATAATCAATGGCCGTGACAAACGAACAGATAAAGTCTGTTGCCGTGCTCGGGACCAAAGGTATTGAGTTGCAGCTATCGCTGGCGGACAAGACAGTGCAGGAAGTTTTCTATCAAATCTGGCCATTCGCTTATTGCTACGGAGTTTTCGAGGCGCTCACCGGTCATTATCGCATGCATACAGTCGAGACATACTTGCTCATCACGGTCGGCTTCGAGGAGTTGTTGAGCGAAAAGGATGGTCGGAAGCAACTTGAAAAGGCTACTCAACTTCAGACGAATACGCTTTTCGTGGAAGGTAGAGCGCACGGCTTTGACGACTTCTCACAATGGGTGACGTCAAAAGACTACCGACCTCTATCGCGGATGAACTTCTTTGCTTTCGGCAAACCCACGATGAAATAGGTTTTGACTTTAGCGTTGGGGATGAATTTGGCGGCACGCATGCGGACTTCATCCATCGATCTGTATTTCGGCTCCGCTAGAAGCGCGTCTAGATACTCATCCGCATAGATTTCGTTCTCGATTCTGAACGAGCCAACCGACATCGGTCAATGCCTCGCGGAGGAGCTGCGATACGGTCGTAGATTACCATAGACCAACCTGCGAGACGGTAGGCCGTTTCGAACTCTCCTTTGTCAGCGGCTCGAAGCGTTGCCCGCCCCACAAGAAATCCGGCACTGAGGCTAGAGCGCACGGCCTCCATGCTGTGCATTAAGCATACGCGCCTACCGCGAGAGGACTGCGAGCGCGAATTGAAGTTCACCGCTAGCTGCACTGGGCCAGCCGCTCCGCAACAGATGCTTGTAGCCTTGATTAGCCATCCATCGGGCGCGGGCGAGATGCGTCTCATAGGCCCGGCGGGCGCGCTCCGGCTCGTGTGTGGGATCGATGCGCGACACTCCGCGACCTCGTGCCAGTCAGCGCCCTCTGCATCCGCGTCGAGCAGGCGCATATAGGTGACGGCGTGCTCCCGGTCGTAAGGGGGCAGGGTCTGATCGGTCGGGGCCGTAGCGAGTGGCTTTTGCATTTCCGTATTTCTCCCAAGGCCGGCGTAAGGTTGCGTGAGAACTTGGCGCGAATTGCGGCGCTGAGCGTGTCGCGCTCCCGTAGCCCGGAGGGCGACGGGCTCAGGCCCGGGCAGCCGGCGAGTTTTCCGGTTCTTGGTCCACCGTCAAGACAGTTGCGATCGCCGTCACTACTGCCTCGGCAGCGCCGACGATCATACGGCTCGCGATGATGTGATAGATGTCGTTAAGCCAGACCGGCGCCGATTCCGCGATCGCGTCGCTATCAAAGCACTCTTGCGTCCAACGCGCTTGACCAAAACGCCTACGAATGGCGACAGGATCGCGATGATCACCGCCGACCCGGCAAGCACCGTCGGAACCAATATTTGCGCTTCCGGGTTCTGCGCAAGATCTTTCATCATAAACGGCAGGACTTGCGATACAGAACCACTCCAAAAATCGTCATCCATGGGGCAGATGTCAAAATCCATCCCTGCAGCGACCTCGCCTGTCTTGTCATACATTTCCCCCTCTCGTGACATACTTGTTGTGGGCCGAAGTGAGTACGGAGTTTGCGTTCGGTCCACGGACGTGGCCCTGCCACCGCGGAATCGACGTCCGTCCCTTCCCAGCTGACTTCGCCTGCTTCCGATCAGACGGGCGTAGCCAGAAACGCGTAGCCTTCACGAAGAAGGCCCATCGAATGGTCCCGGCCATGCTCCGGTTTGCGCTCTTCCCGGCAAATGGCGTATGCGATGTCGTATACGCGACTGACCCTTTGCTCGCGCCGACGGCAATAGGTCACGAGCGAAGTCTCCAAGTCGTTGTTGCGATCCAGTTCCTGGGCAAGAACCAGTGCATCCTCGATTGCCATACCGCCGCCGGACGTCATTTGCGGCGTCAACGAATGGGCCGCGTCGCCCAATAGCACGACACGGCCACGGTGCCAGGGGGCTGGCATCATCAAGACATCAAATGGGCGGTAACTTATGTGCCTGTCTTCGCCGATCACCTTGGCAGCCGCGACCAGTTCGGGCGCCGTAAAGGGGGCGAGCAGTTTACGGAGATAGTCGCACACCTGATCTTGCGGAATACGAAGCTTTTCGTCCGTGCGTTCCAAGAAGAACAGATAGCACAGTTCCTTCGATAGCGGCAGCGCGCCAACTACCCGGCCCGTCGGAAGGCGATATAGGACGAAGCCATTCATCGCCTCGGTGCGAAAAACCGTATAACGCCATACGCCTTGACCGGCGTAGTGCGGCTTGAACTCTTCGCCGAAGATGCTCTGGCGGATGTTGGAATAGGCACCATCCGCAGCGATCAGCAGGTCGGCGCGGTCCGTCTCGCCGTTCGATAGCTGAACCGTCACCCCTCCATCGTCCTGATCAATTCGGGTGACCGTTGTGTTGAAATCAATCTTCGCGCCGCCCTTCGTCGCAAAGTCTTCCAGGATCTGTCCCAGACGTGGCCGCATGATTCCCAGTGCGCCAGGACGATCGGCGTCCCAGATTCTTGGGGTGGACTGTTCGCTCAGAATCGTTCCTGCGCCATCGCGCACCGACACGATGTCCCAACCAAGGCCACCTTCAAGACACGCATCCACCAATCCCAGTTCGGCGAGTGCCCGCAAGGCGTTCCCCAGCAGCGTAATACCGGTGCCGATCCGGTCACGCTTGTCTCCCATTTCAATGACTCTGGTGGATACGCCGATCTGTTGAAGCGCATGGGCCACCGTCAAGCCGCCAATTCCGCCACCCACGATGAAAACCGTCTTCACCGCGCCCATGTTTCCTCCTCTCCTTGTTGGCATTTTATTATCTTGGCGATCACACTTCGCGGGCGTCAACAACTCGGGTGCCAAAGAGGAGAGGAGCAAGCGACTCGCTTCTTCACAACGCGCCAGCTAACTGCTCGTGGAGCTTCCGGACATGCATGTTTCCAATCCGACGCTGTTGAATGAAAAATCAGACGTTGGCTAATGATGCCGAGGCCGTGAGGTGATTGGATCAATGTCATCGTCGTGAACCACGGCCAGTTCGCCAGCTTCCAAGCCGAGACTTTGCAACATTCCAGCTTCGAGCGGACGGTTAAGCATTGCGCCCTTTGCGACGCTATCTCTCATGGCCAGCTTTGCGGCTTTGCTCGGGTTTGCGACTGCGACCGCGTAAGTTATGTGCCTGTACCCGTCGTCGTCGTCATCGCCGTCTTCCTTGATGGCGACCGTCACTAACCAACCGTCCATCCTGCCGCTCCGTGAGGCATTGGCCTACGAGCTAACGAGCCTCTGCCAGAGCCATCGAACATCCGTGACACGGGGCTAGCCGCGAGGTCGGGGCCGCGTGCGCCAGTCCGTTGATCAGGTCTCTTGCTTTCGAGGCGTATCCGGTGACGACCTAGTCCTACTGCGTCACAAACGATGATCTGTCTAGTCGTCGGTTAAGAAGCCGATTTGAGTGGTGTGCGGTGGCTGGTGACTGAGAAGAAGGCAGCCAGGAAGAGGTACCAAAGAGCCCTTAGCCAGGCGAGGATGCGGCGGAAGTTGTAACCGACGGCGGAGAGGATGACGTTGGCGGCATCGCCGGCGCGGCCTTTGAGGTAGCAGCGGCCGAGGTGTCCGTCAGCCTTCAAATGGCCGATCACGGGCTCGATAGCGGAGCGGCGCCGCAGCTGGCGCTTGATAGTGCCGAAGACGCCGCGCTTCTGGCCGGAGATGAAGACGCGGCGCGGGTTCTGTGCGTCATGGCCGCGGTATCCCT
>NZ_AUGA01000169.1:0-5156 GCF_000426785.1 Bradyrhizobium sp. th-b2 | reverse complement strand
CGAAGCGGGTCTCAATCCCCGGCCGGCCGTTCTCGCTGTAGAGCGGCGCGATCTCGCCGTCGATCCAGTCCCAATCGATCTTGCCGGTGAGCCGGACCAGCTCGTGCTTCAGATTGATGATCTGGTCGAGCCGCGCCCGGAAAAAATCGTTCGCTCCCGTCGTTTTGTGCTTCTTCGGCCGCATCGTGCCCTCCGATGCGGACAGGGAATCATGCTTCGCCCGTCGAGGGAATCTCGAAAACGAAATTGCAAGCTTCCGATGCACAAAACACCAAAACCTTGCAATCTCAGAACGTCATTCCAGCCAAATTACGATTCCAGATCAGTCGCCTGGAAGCTTCTTAACGGGCGACCAGATAGTTTAGTTAATCGGGCATGTTTTCGGCGAAGGGCTTACGCGGCGCCGATCAACTGTCTCGTCATCAGGACTCGAACCTCGCAGTCTGCTGCCCGGGCTTGCGGGAATGCGCCGCTCGTAGGTCGAGCCGGGCCGCGTAAAGGATGACCCAGGCCACCCGCGCAATCTTTGCAGCCAGGGCCACGGTGACCTTGTTGGTATGCATGCGCTTTTCGAGGCCGGTCAGCCACGAACCCAGGCGATTGGAAGTACGGTTCAGATGCATGACGCATGACCTTGCGCCGTAAATCAGCAGCCGTCTGAGGTAGTGATTGCCTCTTTTGCTGATCCCGAGGAGGGTCGTCTTACCACCCGTTGAGTGTTCGCGAGGGACCAACCCAAGCCACGCGGCGAGGTCCTTGGCCCTTCGGAACTGACTAGCATTGCCGGCGCTCGCGACGAATGCCGTCGCCACCAGTGGGCCTATCCCGGGAACAGTCATGAGCCGGCGCGTTCGTTCGTCACTCGCCGCCAAAGCCTCGATTTCACGAGTGATCTCGGCGATGCGGTGTTCGATGTGACCTGCCACTGAATTTTCATCCGGCAGCAGTTAGAGTCTCGGGGCTTTGTACGCCAAGTGGCGCGGGTGGAGCAACGGACGATCGGCGGAGCTGGTCGGGGTTGCGCAGCCGATCGTCCGTTGCGGTGAGGTGGGCGGCATAGGCCGCGGGGGTCAGGTATCTCAGCGACGATCGAGGCAAAATGCCCGCATTTGGCAGACGAGCTGAGTTCGCAGGCCAACCTTCTGATCTCGGATGCGGTGCAGCGCCTGGATGTCGACCTGGGCTTCCGATTTGATCTCAACAAAGCGCATCGCGGGTCGGGTGGCGGCCTCGGCGATCGCTTCCGCATCGATGATATCGTTCTTGTTGGACTTCACGTAGGGCTTCACGAACTGCGCAGGTATCACTCGGACCACGTGCCCAAGCTCTTGTAACTTGCGCGCCAGCCATTGGGAGCCTGGGCAAGCCTCCATCGCGACGGCCGTACGCTGCGCGGCGTCGAAGAACTGCAAAAGTGTGTCGCGGCGGAGCTTTACTTTTTGAATGACTCTACCGCGTGCGTCTGTTGCTACGACATGGAAAACATTCTTTCCGATATCGATGCCGAAGACAGCGGCAGGCTGAGGCTTGTTGCGCAACATTTTTCTGGTCCTTTCTCGGTCGAAAACTCGCCGCGCAGTATGCGCGGGTTCGGCGGGGCAGACCATCGCATTAGCTATGAAGCCTGGCCGGAAGCGCAAGCTGTCGACGAGGTCCGCAGCGAATGGCAGGTCTCGATCCGCAGGGCCTGTGACGCTCTCGAATTTGACCGCTCGATCCATCACTACAAGTCCCGTCGCTCCGGCCAGGCTGACCTCGAACAGAAGATCAAGGAGATCTGCCATATTCGCATCCGCTACGGCTACCGCCGTGTTCACGTCCTGCTGCGTCGTGAAGGCTGGCGCCATGGCCAGAACAAGACGCGGCGCATCTATCGCGAATTGGGCCTGCAATTGCGCAACAGAACGCCCAAGCGCCGGGTCAAGGCCAAGCTGCGCGATGATCGCAGGCCGGCGACACGATCGAACGAGACCTGGGCGATGGATTTCGTCCACGATCCTGGCGACCGGACACAAGTACTCCTTCTCGGCGGATTCCACGCGTGCTCGTTCCTCAGCTCTCTTCGCGGGGATGTTGTAATCATAGGCCGATCCACGCTTGGCATGGCTGGTGGGTAATCCAGCGCGCAGTTCGATGCTCCGGAACTTGCGCGCCAGCAGGGCCGGCCTGGTCCAGATGTAGTCAGTGCTCTTAGTCAGCATATGCCAGATGATCATCGTCAGCTTCCGCGCCGTCGCGACTGCCGCGATGTGCTTGCCGCGTCGTGAAGCCACGCCCTGGAAGAATGCACGCAGCGGTCCCGGCGAACGGGCTACAGCCCATGCTGCTTCGACGAGCATTCCGCGAGCTTGGCCGCGGCCCTGCTTGGTGATCCTGTCCGATCATGATCGAGCTGATTCGGATAATGGCGGCAATCGGCATCGCGCTGGTCGAATCAATCGTCGCCTGGTTCGAGACCAAGGCCGTGCTTGAGCGAGGGCAACTCTCAGGCCAGTCAGCACGGCCTGACTCGTCACCGGACAGCGGATCATAATTTCTGACATATCGAACTCGGCTGCAACTAAGCCTTGCTATATATTCATGACGGCGCGCAGTGTGAGGCTCAGAGATGAGAAAGAGCGACGTAATATGTTCCTGCTGCGGCGCCGGTTTTCGTCGCCTCGAATTATCATCACAGCCCGGGAAGAAAGGCGAGTATCGCTGCCCGGCTGATCGACGTGTGGCGAAACAGCTTACCGAAAGACCGCTGGCGACCAGTAGGGATACACCTACTTTAGACCGTCATGGACTCAATCTTCGACCTATGCCACCCGCCCTCATGCCCGAGCCGAAGTCGGCGCTCCGTTGAACTCGGTCAGCTTCTGAATGTGCGCGATAGCGGCGCTGACCTCGTCGAACAGCATCTCGAGCATCATCCGCAGGCCTGCCGCACCTTCGCGCGGGGATTGGCACTCGCACGCTTCCAGCCGGACGCAGCATCGCCAATCCGAAGGATACCGAAAATCTCCAATTGCTCCACGCCATCTCTACTTTCGCCGCGCACCACAAGAACAAGGCGCTGGTCCGGCATCCTTTCGAAGAAACTCACGATGGCGAGACCGTCAAGTTTTATGCCGAAGAGGAGGACATTCTGATCATCTGCCGAAGCTTGGTGTCCCGATGATCATGCGTCGGATCCAAAATGCGCGTCGATCGCTGCTGCACTTAGAAGCGACGCCTTTGCGACCAAAGTGCCATTTGAAGCCGGTGTTCGACAGCTTCTTCCGCGTTTTCCGCGAAACCTGAATCCAGGTTTGAGCGGCTTGCCCGTCCGCAATCGCAGGAACCGCTCGAGGGCCACGCCCGGCGCGCACCGCAATCCTTAGAAGGCGGCTTGCTTGTCGCGTGCGGCCCGGCGAACCGACTGTACCAGGTCGGCGATGTCGCGACGGATCGGCCACATCGCATCGAACGAGTTCCTAATAAGATGGGACCTGCTCTTCATTGATCAGACTAGCAGGCTCGTAAAGAATGATTCGGTGACCTCACTGACTGACGGCTCCTTCTCGTTAGAAGTGGCGACGGTGACGAATTGGTTTTTGCAGTTCCAGCAGTGCCAAAGATCCTGGACTTCCTGCGCGTTGGCGCGTTCATACCATTCGAGATGGACTAACCCAGAACCACACCGAGGACACTGTGGTTTTGAGATCGATGTCATGTGGAACCTCCTTCGTTTCGCATTGTGCAGCGTGCCATTCCTGGTAGTTTCGGAAATGATCTGTATCAAGATTGCTCGTGAGAGATGAGCCGCGCGGTAATTGCCGCGTACTTAAAGATCGGCGACATCCGGGATCGAAAGCCTTCGCTTGTGCAGTCAAGTCGGCATTTGCCTTAGATCAAGAGTTTACGATTGCGGCTGGCTGTTCCCGCAGCTTCGCCTTCTCAAGCGTAACGAGATCACGGCAGCCCTCGCAGGCAAGTTGTGGTTCGTCGTGAGGCCCCGGCATAGCGTACTCATATCCATAGCCGGAAGCAGGACCGGGAGGATTGGAGCCGAAAAGCCCGTGGCCTTGCCCCGGATCGTCCTTAAGGACGCAGCGAGGACAGTACCGGTCGGCGGCCTTGCCGAGTTGGCATCCAAATTCTTTCCGAAGGGCGTCTCCCTGCCACGTCGTGCCATCGCGCCTGACGAGCTTTCTGGCGCGCGCGAAAGCATGGCGTTCAGCCGCGTCGTCGCCAATACGGATCGTCTGGTCCAAGTGGAAAGGCAAACCGCTATGGCATGGGTCGTTTCCAGCGCGTAGTGTACGGCTGAACCGAGATCATCCGCGTAATAGGTTCCTGACATGCGCGCCTCCTGCTCGGACGTAGCGGGCTCGGAGTACCTGTTGGTCCGAGCCCATAGCCTAAACAGCTTTAGACAGGCAGGTTGTTCGGCTACACCGCTTGTCTAGCGCGATACAGCAACCGTGTTTTTGATGTAGCGCAAAGAAGCTCCGCTCTTGGTCAGAGAAGTGCCAGCTGCGTATGCCGCCCGGGTGTTGCCGTTGCGGCAAGCGTGCCCCCGGCGTGTAGAGGATGCCCATTCACCCGGACCCACAGCAGCAGGATTAGGGACAGATTCGCGTGGCCGAAAGCATCGCGGATAAGTTTCACGCATCTATGATCGGCGTTTCAGCGTCCGCCATCGATCCTCCCTTTGTCGCCGAGGGGTGATCATCGATCAGACTACTGAAGAGGATATCAGTAAGCGCGGCCTTCTACGCACCTTTTTATGTTGAGAGAGCTGATGCATGAGGTGTCCACCAAATGTGAGGTGGACACTACGTGATGGAAGAAGGACAGAAGCTGCGGGTGACGGTTGTGCACCCGAGCGGACGACGAACATTTGATCCGGTAGCTAAGGAGCATCTTATCGCCGCCTGCCTTGAGCTGGGCGCTTCGGTTGCCAAGCTGGCGCTCGAACATGGGGTCAATGCGAACCTTGTGTGGAAGTGGATACGCCAGCACCGGTTCGCAAAGAAGGAAACGGTGGCGATCGCGCCGCCTTCGACGCCGGCGTTTATTCCGGTTCAGATCGAAGGCACCCCGGATCGGGCTATGTCGAGGCAGGACAGTGCTGCTGTGCAGGACCTGCGACCCAATGATCCTGGGGTGCAGCTCTCGGAACTTGAGCG
>NZ_AUGA01000168.1:0-5340 GCF_000426785.1 Bradyrhizobium sp. th-b2 | reverse complement strand
AGTCCATACCTGGATCGTGGTCAAGGAAGCCGGTGCCAACAATTACAACCGATATGATTACACTGCATGGGGCGAGCCTATCCGCGTCAATGGCTTTGCGGCGGATGGTCGCTGGTTTGGCGCCGATCCAACGGTTGTCGTGGCCCTTGATGGTGAAAAGGCCGAACACCTCATTCCCAAGGTCCGCCAAGTCATCGAAGATTACAAATTCCGCGCCTACGGCGACTACAGCGCATGGCCGGGACCGAACTCGAACACGTTCGTTCAGGCAGCGCTTAATGCCGTTCCCGAACTCAATGCCGTCCTTCCACCGACGGCCATCGGAAAAGACTTTCCGTATCGGGGAAGCTGGGCTGGCTTGACCGCCTCAGGAACTGGACTGTACGCCACGCTTGCTGGCTATATTGGCATCACGATTGGCTGGGTTGAGGGCTTCGAAATCAACTTCTTCGGCGCAGTCGTCGGTTTCGACTTGCGGCGTCCAGCGCTCAAACTGCCTGGCGTCGGGCGGATCGGATTTGCCGCAGGAGCATAGGGCAAGTGTTTTCGTCTATCTGTTGTTATGGAGTAACTCGGCCATTGACCGAAGGAAGCGGCTCCAGGAGCAACTTCGTTCACGCGACTTAAGCCCGTCACCATCGCCTGGTCGGCAGAAGACAATCTAGCTTCGAATTCCCGCAATTGAACTCTCGAGAGGAAGCGCTATCCGGCAGAGCAGCCCTTCGGGCTCAAACTCGACGCTCACCTCCCCGTCAAGATCATGAGCGAGGGTCCGTTCGAGCAACGTGGATCCAAAGCCGCGGCGAGCCGGTGGAGAGACCGGGGGGCCGCCGCTTTCCCGCCAAACGATGCACAGTTGTGCCCGCGCATCATCGGCTTTACTCCAGTCGAGCCGCACACGCCCATCTTCCTCGGACAGCGCGCCGTACTTCCGCGCGTTCGTACACAACTCGTGCAACGCCATCGCAATTGAAACAGCCTGTTTAGGCGCCAGCAAGACACTTGGTCCGGTGATCGATATCAAATCCGCGTTTGCCCCCTTGGTATCAAGCGTGACTTCCGCGAGCTGTCCCAGCGAGGCGTTTTCCCAATTTGTTTCCGTGAGCAGATCGTGTGCGTGCCCGAGCGCAATCAACCGACCTTCAAACGCATGCCGCGCCTCAATCGGATCGGCATTTTTCCTAAATGTCTGGTGCGCGATGGCCTGGACAATCGAAAGCGTGTTCTTGACGCGGTGGTTGAGCTCGTCGACAAGCAGGTCGCGGGCCCTCTCAGCCTCGTCACGCTCCGTGACGTCAACGTTTGCTCCGATCATTCCCACGAACTCGCCTGACGCCGAAAAGCGGGGATGAGCACGCGTATCGAGCATGCGATAGCGGCCTTTCGTATCGAGGTAACGGGCCTTCAGCTCGAAGCTGCTGCGCTTCTTGAGAGCCGAGGAAACCCTGCTCACCACGGCCCCGCGGTCCTCGGGGTGCAATGTATCCACCCAATCGAATTCGCGGACTTTCTGTTCGGAAACGCCCCAGAACTCACGCAGCATTTGATTGAGATGAACGCACTTCCCGTTCGCGTCGCTGATCCAGATCATCACGGGCGCGTTCTCCACCATGAGCCGGAAACGCTCTTCGGATGCGCGTAGCTCAATCTCGGCCTGCTTTGCCGCGGTGATGTCGTGTGCCACGCCGATGAAGCCGACATGTTGTCCGTGTTCATCGAACCGGGGCCGAGACACCGCCTTGATCCATCTCCAATCCCTATTGCTTCGTAAAATCCTAATCTCGATCGCGAATAGGTCTTTGGGTAAAACAGGGCTCGCCGGCACAAGGGTTCGCAGCTGCTCAGCCTTCAGGATCCGCGCGGCATCTTCCGGGTGCACCCGAGAGCGCCAATCGAACCTCAACGCCTCCGCGTAGCTTAACTCAAAGAATTCCGTATACGCCTGATTGACGAATGAGCGTTCGCCATCGAGCTTGGTGACCCACATCGGAATCGGCGCGCTATTGGCAATTGTTCGAAACCGCTCCTCGCTCTCTCGAAGAGCCTGTTCCGCGAATTTCGCGTCAGTCACGTCGAAATGCGCGCCAATCAAGCGGATGGGCCGACCCTCGGCGTCACGGTCTATTTGAGCCGCAACGCGGACCCAGCGCGTCTGACCATCGCTAGGCCGATTGATGCGGTACTCGGCCGAATAATCCAGGGCAGTACCCGCCAAAGCGTCGAGAAACTGACCTTCGGCGTGAGTTCGATCCTCGGGATGGATTCGCGCCACCCAATCCTCGTGAGATTCATTGGCCGCCGTCGGCGGCAGGCCGTGGATCTCTAAATATTCGGGCGACCTGCGATTTCGGAAGCCATCCCGAAGGTTGACCTCAACTCCGCCAACGCCAGCAATCTGGTGGATGAGGGCTAGCTCCGCTTCGCGCGCTTGCAATTGCCTAATCAGCTGGTGCACATCTGGTCCAGCATCTTGTGTAAAAGCGCTCAATTATAAGTCTCTTGCTAGGTTATTTCTTGGGATCGATCAGCAATCTAAAACCTAACTAAACGCTCATTAGGCTCACTGGTTCCAATCACAGGCGGGACGTTAGCCGGTTGAAATCTCAGTAGTGTCTCCAGATTGCTAGATTTTCCGAGCGTTGCTCGAAAGGCGGTGCTCGATTCGTTTCACGATTTGTCGCTGATCTATCCGGGGATGGGGGCGAAATGTAAGAGCCTGGGCCATCAGCCAGTTTTGACATTCACCGAGACCTCCATTCCCAATTCGTCCTCAGCGTCGCCCCAAAAGCTTCCTGAAAGTGGGACTGCTTGCGCAGGTGTCCGGGACACTCCGACCCTAATAAGATCGCGATTGCCTACAATGCCGTTTGTGGGATCGAACTCGACCCAACCCGACCCCGGCACGTAGATCTGACACCACGCGTGCGTTGACCCGCCTCCGAGGCGCAGAGGGCCGTCCCGGTCGGGTACATAGACATAGCCAGTTACGAAGCGAGCCGCGAAACCAAGACTGCGAGCCGCTTCCATCATGAGAAGTGCGAAGTCACGGCAAGTGCCTTCCTGCCTCATGATGGTTTCGGCCGGAGTTCGCGTTCCGCGAGAGGATCGGCGCTTATAGGAAAAGCTCTGCGCCACGGCCTCATTCAAGGTCATCAGGAGCTTTCCCGTGGAGATTGGCGCCGTTCGGGTTACAAACCTGCCCAGCCACGCGTCGATGGCCGCATCCGCATGGTGACGACGTATATAGGGGAGAAGATCGGGTAGCTCTTCTTCGTCGTAGTCAAAAGGGTGCGTTCTTGCATAGTCCTCGATGCGAAAGTCCGGCGCCTTCTCAGGTGTGTGATCAACGCGGATCTCAGTCTCGAAGCGCAGCAACGTCGTTTTGCTGTCAAAATCGAGGAGTGTCACGCAATTCCCAAAGGCGTCGTGGATCCATCGCGTTTCGGCCGCCTCAGGTGAAACGGCGAGCCTGTAGCTAAGCAATCGCTGATCGAAGCTGTCCCGAGGCCGAAACAGGAGTTGATGCTGACCCGGTCGAACGGGATTCTGATAACGGTATATCGTCGTGTGGTGGATAGTGAATATGGTCATATGAGCGCGCCGCCTACCACACTCTAACTCAGCTTCTACCACCGGGAAGTCAGTTCGTTTGCCTTTATTTTCACTGTCTAAGAACAGGAACCTGGAGCCTTTGGCCGTTTTAATGCCTGCACGAATGCAACGAGGCAGGGATCATGGAAATCGAGGCTGGCTACGACTTAGCTTTCAACTGCGATCGAGACGTGCCGATGGTGCTCATGCTCAGCATCCACCCTTCCAGGCACCGTGACTTGCTGACCGAACACAAAATTCGCTTTTCCCCTAACGTTACTTATCGCAATTATCGGGACAGTTTTGGCAACGTGTGTACCCGTTTAAGGGCTCCGGCTGGCCTCGTTGAGATCCACAACCGCTTCATCATTTCAGACAGCGGACGACCGGATGATCTCGCGCCTGATGCGCCGCAAATCGGAGTAGATCATCTCCCAGATGACACGTTGATGTATGTGCTCGGCAGCCGCTATTGCGATACGCAGAAACTCAGCAGTTTTGCTTGGTCCCAATTCGGTAACATCGCTAGTGGCTGGCAACGGGTTCAAGCCATCTGTGATTATGTCCATGATCGGCTGGAGTTCGGATATCACCACGCTCGTTGCGATCGGACGGCGGCGGAAGGTCATGAAGAGTGCAGGGGCGTATGCCGAGATTTCGCCCATCTAGCGATCGCGCTTTGTCGGTGCATGAACATTCCCGCTCGATATTGCACCGGCTATCTCGGCGACATCGGCGTGCCAAAAGATCCAGCTCCAATGGACTTCAGCGCCTGGTTTGAAGTCTATCTCGGCGGACGCTGGTACACCTTCGACGCTCGGCACAATCACCCACGAATTGGTCGCATTGTCATTGCGCGAGGCCGCGATGCCGCCGACGTCGCCATTTCCATAGCATTCGGCCCTGCACGGCTGATCAAATTTTCCGTATTTACTGAAGAAAGAATGGCCAGCCAAGAACTTGGGACCTGCAATCATGCAACCACGAACAGAGAAACGGCGTTTGCCTGATAGATGCGCTTAAATTGCAGCTTTGAAGTCTTCGAGCGCGTGCCGTCTTCAGCGACTGCATTCACCTCGCACCGCTGTACACCTGCTCTTTGGTCTGTCTGCTTGTTTTAGCGCTGCGCAATTGCGTGATCACAAGCCGACAGTTTTGGAAGGTTGCCCGATTGAGAATGACCATCCTCATTCCTGGAGGAGGCCACGATGACCGAGTTTTCGAGCGCCCCCGACGACGCTCGAAGTACGGTCCCTGCAACCAAGGGAATGACCGTCGGAGCGGCCGCCTCTCCGTCCCATGCACAATTTGTCGCTAGAGCTGCGGGTCGAAGGGGAAGCCGGGGCTTGGCGCCGTTTAACGTGACGGAACGACTGCTAAGTCCCTACTGCGCGCGATGGTCTGTTTGGTGGCTTCGTTCGAGCCCCCAAGGACTTGCGCGCGGTTCCCCAATTTTCTAGCCGGCTTCCAGGAACACATCCTCCAGGCCCGCTTTGACCCGCCGGAGGTGTCATGACCCGCGCTTGGAACACACCGATTTTCATGGTCGCGTTCATCTACTTCGTCGCGGACGCCGTCTTTTCCTATGTCACACGGCCGATCACCGTTTGGATGGCCAGACAGAGGCTGCTGCAACGCGTGCGGCTTTGGGTTGCTTCGTTGCCGCCGTATCCTTCGCTTGTCCTTTTCGTGGTACCGATCATCATCCTTGAGCCGGCAAAACCCTTGAGCGGCTATTTGATCGGGACC
>NZ_AUGA01000167.1:0-5308 GCF_000426785.1 Bradyrhizobium sp. th-b2 | reverse complement strand
GCGGCGAGCCGGGCTGTCGAGCGCCCTGGTGATGACCCGGTACTGGCCCGGCAAACAGCGCCGGAAAGTCAGGCGCCGAGGCCCAAGCATTGTCACGCAACTCGAATGGTGTGGGCGGATTCGGATTAACCGCTGCCTCAAGACCGGCGTAGGTGTCTGAGCGAACCCCGGCAGAGTGTGCTGCGTCGAAGGTCGGCCACATACTCCAATCAAAGTTGAGCGGCATCTGCGGCGACCAGGTCGAGGTGGACCTGGCAGGTTCCTGCTCTCCAGCTTGGACTATCTCCTGCGCTCGCTTAGGAAAGGTCACCTCGGACGGTGGCCCGACTTCCACCATCCCCCGAAGCAGATCATCATCGTCACCTTCCGCAAGAAGTTTCTTTGGCCAAGTGAAAGCTGGCTCGGGCGCACTGTACTGCGCCGCGGCGTCCGCCTCGCCCCGGGCGCGGACTGTGAGCGGAGCGACTCCGGTCGCCGACCGCGAGTCCCGGAGACGATCTAGTGCCCTAAGGACGCCCCCCTTCGAAATTTTGTCGAACGCCTCGGCATCATCATCAAGCGACTCCTCGTTGATCCGAGCCGCGATTCCGGACTTGTTGTTTGCAAATAGCCACCGGCTGAATCTGCGAAGAGGACGAGCATAGCTTGTCTTGACGCTGATGTCCTCATACCCCGCGTCGATGAGTGCGGCCGCGAGCCCCGAAATCAGCGGCTCATCCTCGGGATGAAAAGAGGGTTTACTCGCTCCGGCCCGAAGATGAGCCAGTGCGGCGTTGATGACTTTGTGACCTCCGGCCTCTTCCTTATAGACCTTGGCATCTTCGTCCAATTCGTTCAACGATGCGTGCTTAAGCTGAGCTGCAATGCCCGGCTTGTTGTTTTCACGCAGGTACTGACTAAAACCGGTAAGAATGCTTCCATAGGTCTTAGCCGTACTTGCAGTGCCCTTAGTCGCCGCTTGAACGTTGTACTCTTTGATGAGGGCCGCGTCCTCGGGATAAGGAAGCCGGTCAGCGCGGTTTGCGATCGGCGCGCCTCCGTCTGCCGATTGGGAGGTCATTGCAAGACCTTGTGGATTGTTTAGGGTCCGCTGCCTCTTCGCTGCTCTGAACTTCGCTGTGTCATGCTCATCGTTGATGAGCACCTCCTTGCGTCGTAGGAGATTGCTCCTGTCAAGTGCAGGCCCTGAAATGAAGGGCGCATCCTCGGAGTGAAAGGGAGGGCGGATGCGTTTACTCGCTCCGGCTCGGAGATGAGCCAGTGCGGCGTTGACGTCTCTGTAACCTCCGGCCTCTTCCTTATAGACCCTGACATCCTTATCCAGCTTATCCTGTGACGTGTCCTCAAGCCGAGCAGCAATGCCCGGCTTGTTGTTTTCACGCAGGTAGTGACTAAAATTGGTAAGAATACTTGCATAACTCGCCGCGGTACTTGAAGTGCCCTTGGTCTCAGCTTTTGCTTTGTACTCCTTGATAAGGGCCGCGTCCTCGGGATAGGGGGTCAGGTCGACGCGGCCGGCGATCGGCACGACTCCGCCCATCAGCTGCGAGGTCATGAGATGACCTACTGCTGTAAGGAGGTTCTTAGTATGATCGCCCCCCTTGAACTCCTCGACATCCTTGGTCAGCGACTCGTCGTAAAGCCGAGTAGCAATCTCTCGCTTGTTGTTTGCAAAGAGCCAGCGACCGAAACTTAGAAGAGTATTTACATTGTTCTTGGCCGTGAGCTCGGCGGCCCCCCCTTTGATGAGCGCGTCCTCAAGCCCCCAAATAAGGGGCGCATCCTGGGAATAAAGAGGGCGCTTGCTGCCACCTACCAAAACGCCAGTCGAATGATCCGGCTGCAGCGCCGACGCGCCTGGCATCGCCCCACCATCGGCCTGCGGCACGCCTGAACTGTCGATCTTGCCCAGCTGCCGCTCACTCGGACCGCTTTGCGGATTGTTTATGGTCCTGCGCTTCTTCGCTATTCTGAACTCCGCTTTGTCATGCTCATCGTTAATGAGCACCTCGTCGCTTCGTAGGAGGTTGCTACTTTCAAATGCACTCATCAGCTCGTCCGGGGACTGCTGGTGGTCGTCGCGCCAGTTCGAGAAACGAAAGGCATCTCCCGGATCCAGGACCTGGTCATCTCGCGCGGTTGACTCGTGAGACACCCGATCGTTATCTTCCGCAGGGAGCACCTCTGGCCAACTTGAAGCTGCCTGCGGCAGATCCTCATCGTTGATTTCCGGAGGCAGCTCCTCTGGCCAACTGAAAGCTTCCCCCGACGCGCTGTGCTGCGCAGCGGCGTCCCCGACGCGCCTTGGCTCCATAAGGACGGCATTTTCAGGATTAGGAACGGGGGGAATATGGCGGAGCTCGATCGCTTTAGCGCCCGCCGGCGATTTTCGGAGATGAGCCAGTGCTGGACCGATCATCCGGTAATCACCGGAGTCCTTCTTATAGCCCTTAACATCTTCATCCAGCGAATCGTTAGACAACCGAGCAGCAATGCCCGGCTTGTCGTTTTTGCGCAGGTACTCACTGAAACTGCTAAGAGCAGTTGCATATTTGTACGCAGTCGTTGCTCCTTTTTTGTGTTCTTTGATGATTGTAGCTTTGTACTCTTTGATGAGAGCCGCGTCCCGGTGATAAGGATTGAACTCAGTGCGGGCTGCGATCGGCACGGCTCCGTCCGTCGACTGCGAGGCCCGGAGATGACCCAGTGCTGTGAGGACGAACCGCTTCTCACTTTTGTCGAACGCCTTGACTTCTTCATCCAGCGACTCGCGGTCAAGACGAGCAGCAATTCCCTCCTTGTTGTTTTTAAGGAGCCAACGTCCCAGTCTGAGAAGAGAATCTATATTGTACTTGGCGGTGCGTTCCTTGAACCCGCGCTTGATGAGTGCCGGCGTCAGCCCCTCGATAAGGGACGCATCTTCGGAATAAAGAGGCTCCTTACTGTGACCTACGAAAGCCCAAGTTGACTGGCCCGCCTGCAGCGCCGAGGCGCCCGGCATCGCCTTGCCGCCTCTGACCAGCGACGCTGGAGCGTATTGCTGCCCGCTCTCCTGCATGATGGGCTGCGCCTGCGGTGCACCGACTTGCACGGTTGTCTCGAGAGGCGACGTGGGGCCGGCCTCGCCCGTCGTTTCCAAAAGCATGTCCTGCTCGTGACGTTCCGCCGGGGGCTTCTCTGGCCGACTGACAGCTCCCTGCGACGCGGTGTGCCGCGCAGCGGCGTCCTCGACTCCGCCTGCTGATGTCCGGAGATGACCGAGGGCTGTCAGAACGAGCCGGTTTCGACTTTTGTCGAACGCCTTGACATCTTCATCCAGCGACTCGTGGTCAAGACGAGCAGCAATTCCCTCCTTGTTGTTTTTAAGGAGCCAACGCCCGAGTCTGAGAAGAGCCCTAACATTATCGGTGATGGAGCGCTCTTTGAACCCGCGCTTGATGAGGGTGGCCTTTAGCCCTTCGATAAGGGACGCATCCGGGGAATAAAGAGGCTCCCCGATGCGGCCTACGAAAGCCCAAGGTGACTGGCCCCCGCCGTCTCCACTATGCGGCGCTGAGGTGCGTTCGTCCCCGCTCGCCGGCATGATGGGCTGCGCCTCCGTCGGCAATGCACCGACTTGCAAGGTTGGATCGAGAGGCGACGAGGGGCCGGCCTCGTTCGGCGCCCCCAAAAGCAAACCCTGCTCGTGGCCTTCCGCAGGAAGCTCCTCTGGCCAACCGGCAGCTCCCTGCGACGCGCTGTGCAGCGGCATCCCTGACGTGTCTCGGCTCCAGCAGGGCCGCTTCTTCGAAATGAGGAACGGCTGGGATATGGCACTCGAATTCTATCGCTCGGGCGCCCACAGGCGACGCTCGGAGATGAGCCAGTGCTGCACCGATGTTCCTGTGACCACCGGCGTCCTTCTTATAGCTCTTGATATCTCCATCCAACGCCCGGTCGAAAAGCCGACCAGCAATGCCCTTCTTGTTGTTTTCACGCAGGTAGTCACTGAAAATTTTAAGAGCAGTTGCGTAGACCCTGGCGGTATCTGTCGCTGCTTCATTTTTGTACTCTTCGATGAGGGCCGCGTCCTGGGGGTGAGGATTCAGCGTAGCGAGGCCTGCGATCGGCACGACTCCGCCCGTCGACTGGGACGTTCGGAGATGATGTATTGCCGTATGGATTCTCTTGTTGGCATCACCCTTTCCTGGGAACTCCCGGACATCATTGGTCAGCGACTCGTCGTCGAGCCTAGCAGCAATGGCCCTCTTTTTGTTTTCAAAGAGCCAGCGTCCGAATCTGAGTAGATGACCTACACTGTCCTTTGCGGTGGTTTCGGCGGCCCCACCCTTGATGATTGCCTTCTCAAGCCCTAAAATGAGGGGCGCATCCTCGGAATAAAGGGGGTGCTTGCTGTGACCTACCAATACCCCAGTCGACTGGCCCGGCTGCAGCGCCGAGGCGCCCGACATCGCCTTGAGGCCTCCACCCTGCGACGCCGGAGCGTATTCGCGCCGGCTTGCACGCATGATGGGCTCCGATGACGATGCACCGAGTGGATGTATGTGAGCCTGCATGAGCACACGGCCCCCTGAATTGTCGATCTCGCTCAGCTCCCGCTCAAACGCCGCCGCGTCTGCCGAGGAGGGCGCCGGTGGGCTCTCTTGCGGGCCGGCGCTGCCCGATTGTTGCTGCAAAGGACTAGTTGAGGTGAAATCCATCCATTCTCACTTTCGAAAATCTAGGCCCATCTGAGCTGAGACTCGGATCTCATGAGCGAGGAAGCCCAAGGCGATCAAGACTGTGGCATGATCTGCCGTCGGACCCAGCAACAGACAACCAACCGCGCCGCCCAAGCAGTCGGACACTCCAATGTTCTTCCCCTGCGATCAGTAGCCGCCTAGAGACACACTGTTTATGTGGGGGAAGCTGTCGAGAACCTGACGAGCCGGCTCCCGTGACGCCGCGTCAGGACATCATCTTGCGCGTGTCTGCGCCCCGCGCGAGCTAGCCCGTCTTATTCGCAAGAGTGCGCCTGAGGGCTGGCGAGCGTGGTGTAAGCGCTGATGCGGCGTAGGATTCGGTTGCGAAGCCAACCCCATCACCTTCAACCGCGAACGCCACGCCCGCCATGACCGATGATACGATTCTGCCCTTCTCGTTTCCAACCGTTCACGCCAAGAAAGTCACTGCGGCCTTCGATGGCGTCGCCTGACCTCGAACGGGGGCGAGATGCTTCTGGCGATGGCCGAGCGGCGTCTCGGCTTGGCCGACAATCTGGCCCGGGTGTTCCCGGATCGGCGCGATCCGACGCGGGTCGTGCACAGCC
>NZ_AUGA01000166.1:0-5461 GCF_000426785.1 Bradyrhizobium sp. th-b2 | reverse complement strand
TAGAGCGGCGCGATCTCGCCGTCGATCCAGTCCCAATCGATCTTGCCGGTGAGCCGGACCAGCTCGTGCTTCAGATTGATGATCTGGTCGAGCCGCGCCCGGAAAAAATCGTTCGCTCCCGTCGTTTTGTGCTTCTTCGGCCGCATCGTGCCCTCCGATGCGGACAGGGAATCATGCTTCGCCCGTCGAGGGAATCTCGAAAACGAAATTGCAAGCTTCCGATGCACAAAACACCAAAACCTTGCAATCTCAGAACGTCATTCCAGCCAAATTACGATTCCAGATCAGTCGCCTGGAAGCTTCTTAACGGGCGACTACCAAAATCGCGCACGCAAGGACCTCATCATCACCAATGAAATGAGCAGCTTGAGTTAGGCCAGATTCGGTCGGTCGTTGGTCAAACCGTTGTCGCCCGATTGGAATCCTCGGTTCCAACGAGTGTTTGAAATCTACGTGCGGCTCGACGTAGTGGGTGTGACGACGCTTGTAGATAGCTCGGGACCGGATGCCAAATCGGCGTGCTATCAGCCGTGCGATACTCCTAACCAGAAGCCGATTTGGTGATGTTGATCTCCGATCGGAACCGGATCGGGTTGGCTTCGGTTCAAACCGCCCGACTGTGCGTAGCCCTCGACCCAGGGAGGTGCGCGTCGAACGAAGATGCGACGCTCCGGACCAGAAACTCTGTGCCATTGACCACGGAAAGTCGACCGTCGTCCAGTACGGCAACTCCATCTGCGATCAGGTTGGCGAGTCGAGAACGATCGACGACGGCCAGGCTCGGATCCTTGCCGTAACGACGGCATGTCTCGCAAAGATCGACTGCCATGCCGCACATGAGTCGCTCGATGATTTCGGCGCGGAAGCGATCGTCGTCGGCCAGCAAATAGCCCTTCATCGTGGCCAGCCGTTCCTCGGCGATGCGAGCAAGGTAGTCCTTTATCGACACAGCGTTCGCGACGAACCCTTGTTGCATCTGGCCAATGGCGCTGGCGCCGAGTCCAAGGAGGGTGTCCGCCGAATCATCCGTATAACCTTGAAAGTTGCGCCTCAACCTGCCTTCCTGCCGTGCCAGGGCGAGATTGTCGTCCGGCAGGGCGAAGTGATCGATGCCGATGCGTACATATCCAGCGTCGACCAAAGCTTGCGCGATCGTTTCCGATTGCAGGTGTCGCTCGACGCTGTCGGGCAGAGTGGATCCATCGATCTTGCGTTGATGCTTCTTAAGGAAAGGAACGTGCGCGTAGCCAAACACCGAGAACCGATCCGGATGCAGTTCGAGACATTTGGAAAGAGTGTCGAGGCAGGAAACGACGGTCTGCTGGGGCAGCCCATAGAGCAGGTCGAAATTAATCCGGCCGATGCCGGCGCGGTGTAGACGATCGACCGATACTGCGGTCTGTTCGAAGCTCTGCAGACGGCCAATGGCCCGTTGAACAACCGGATCGAGGCTTTGGACACCTAGGCTCGCCCTGTTGACCCCGCAATAGCCTAGCGCCTCGGCCATCGGCTCGGTCAATATGCGTGGATCGATCTCTACGGCGATCTCGGCATCAGGCAAAATTGCGAACGAATAGCGCAACGAGGCGACCAGATCAGCAAACGTTTCAGGTGTCATGATCGTCGGCGTGCCGCCGCCGAAGTGGACATGGGAGACCGGTTGTCGTCGACCGATGGTTTCTCCAATGAGGTAGGCTTCAGTTCGCAGTGCGGTTGCATAGGTCGCGAGCGGCTCCTGGCGTTTCATGACAGATGTGTGGCAGCCGCAGTACCAGCACATGCTTCGGCAAAATGGCACGTGCACGTAAATCGAGGCGGACTGCTGGCCGCCTAACGACTTGAGCCACGCTTGATAGTCGGATTCGCTAACTGACGCCGAGAAATGGGGAGCCGTCGGATAGCTGGTGTAGCGTGGCAGGGAGTGCTGCCCGTAGGATTTTGCCAAGTCGGGTCGCATTCTTCTTCTCTGGGTCCAAATCGCAGATACGCCGGATGGGTTTTGCGCTGCGTCAGTTTAATTGGTGGCTGATGGCAGTGGCGAGTCTGAAGCCAAATTGGTAGGGCATGCCCACGGCGTATATCGTCCCTGGATCGCGATGAAGCGGTGATGCCGCAGCAATGGGCGGCATGCAGGCCAGTTCTCGTTTTGATCCAATTGGGCCTGCATGAGCAAAGGGAGAAAGTATTCCTCTCCCGAAGGATACTAGCCGTCCCTCGTGAGGCCATGTAGCGGGCTGCCGGCCATTCCGGAGGAAAGAGCGACCGAACTCCGTTCGGCTTCAGCTTCTTGCTCCAATTCTAGGATATGCGCTCTTAGCGCATCGGAGGTCGCCCTTGCTGCTTCGCTGAATAGGGGATCACCATGATCGGTGAGAGCAGAAGCGATGTCGGTCCAATCCTGAGGGGATAGAGCCAGAACGGCGGCGGGAAAGAAATCTCGTTCTTCCAACATCATGTGGTGCCGCTCGCGTACGATAAAGTCGCGTACGATATTGCCGACGTCTTGCCGAACGAGTTCACGATCCGCGAGGATCCCATCAATAGCTTGAACGGCGTGGTGCAGACGGTCGACGACTTCCTGGTGTTCATGTGCGAGATTGCCGACGATCGCAGCCGCATCCGGATCGCGAGTCTCGAGCTTTGAGAAAATCAAGTCTTCTTGAGGATGATGGTACATCGCCGGGTAAACCTCGAAGTAGCTGAGGATCGCGCGAATGACCTCATAGTCCGGACGGGTCCCATGCTCGAAAACCTCCAATTCGCGTTGGAGGAAAGTCAGAAGAAGATCAATATTGCGATGCTCTCGAAGCAACAGATCGATGATCATTGTGGGCTCCATGGAGGAACAAGGTAGCAGATCGCTCAAGCTAAGGTTCAGTGTCCTTCACGGCGCCGCAATTGTCCGCGCTGTTCTTGCAGAATTCGCATTTTCGCCGCGGCTTGCGACTTAACCCAAGTTCTGCACATAGCGGCTGGATAATCTGCCGTCACGCAGCTCGACTCGGCGTGAGGTTGGTAGGGCAATAACGCCATTCTGCTCAAGTTGGGTAAAGGTGCGCGACACCGTCTCGATGGTCAAACCAAGGTAATCGGCAACATCCTGCCGTGACATGGGAAGTTCGATCGCACCGTTCTTGGTAGCGCGGCGAGACATATCGAGCAGAAAGGCCATCACCCGATCTTCTGCGCTGCCGATCAGGAGCATTGAATGTTGCTGAAAGCGGCGGAGCTCCAGCGCCATACCGTCCCACAGCTGTCGCGTGAGCTCCCTCTCGTGACTGGCGCGAACAATGACGGCGGAGCGCTTCACCATCAGCAGATGCGTCTCACAGATCGCCTCGGCCGAAGAGATATGGCTTTCTCCGGCCTCGAAGCCGAAGATGTCGCCGGGCAGATAAAATGCACCGATCTGACGGCGTCCGTCCTCCAGAATCTTGTAGGTTCGCACAGCACCTGACACCACTTGATACAGGTATTCAGCTGCCTCATCCTCGCCGTAGATCTCGCTGTTGCGAGTGAACCGCATCGGTGCCGCAATCATACCAAACGGACCACAACCATGCGGCTGCCTGCGCAAGACGCTAGTCGGATGTCGGCTGATCTCGTGAGAAGGTGCGGCCTGGGCCTGCATGGCGGACTCAATCTTGCTAACGACGATGGGGCTCAGATTGGCCGCTTCCAACGGGCCGGCAAATTCGGATGTTTTCCCTAAGTAGAAGCCACTAAGTATTTACACGTAGGTCCTGTAATGCCGTCCTAGTGCAGCGCTGCCCCTGGCTTGCTCCAACCCGCTCGAAGCCGGCCAGGCGGCCTTTGGATCGAAAGAGGCTGCCGGCTTGGTCGGCCTTGCCGATGGAAACAATCGCAAGCCTGGGCCAATCTCCCGGGAAGAGCCAGGCGGAAGCGCAATGCCTTAGAATGTGGCAGGTCGATATCGATCGAGCTGCTGGAGGAACTGCTCACGGACAGTCTTGCCACCAAAATCACCGGAGAGCGGCAAGGCCAGCCGTTGAGCCGGATCAATATGTCACCCGAGCCAAGTTCTCGGGCTTACACGTGCGCGCGTATCAGATCATACCAAGCTCGTCGTCCAGGTGGACCTGGCGTAACCGATGAGGGGATGCCGCCAATATGCGCGTTGTCACAGCGGCGGCCGGCCGGTGGCTGGAGAAGGATTATTGGCCAGGTCATCCTAAGGCGGAGAGCCGAAATCGGCCGTGGACGAAGGCGCCGGATCCGCCCATCACCAGCAGGTCGAAGCTTTGGTGCGCCGCGAGCGACAGGAGGGTGCGCCCCGCTGACCGCAGGGGAATCGCATATGGGTTTTGGCTAGCTATTGCGTTGGAAGGCAAGAAGGATTCTGAAGACGACTCCCGGATTCTGGAGGGAGTCGGATGCGGAAGTTCAGAAGGGCGTTTGGGCGCTTGCCGGACCCGCGCGCAGGCAATGCGAGCCACGAACTGCTGGAAGTTCTGTTCATCGCGCTGGCGGCGGTTCTGTGCGGAGCCGGCAGCTGCGGGGAGATGGAGGAGTTTGGACAGTCCAAGGAAGGCTTGTTGCGCCTCTTCCTGAAGCTGGAGCACGGCATCCCCAGCCACGATACGTTCAGTCGGGTGTTCCGTCTGCTCAAGCCGCAGGCCTTTGAGTTCGCCTTCCGCCGCTTCATGGCGGCGTTTGCCAAGGCCAATGGGCTCAAGCTTACCGGCGTGATTGCGGTCGATGGCAAAGCTCTGCGGCGTGCCTATGAACGCGGCGGACGGGCAACGCCACTGCATCTGGTCAACGTCTTCGCAGTCGAAGCACGCATGGCTCTGGCGCAACAAAAAGCGCCGGGGCGCAACGAGACGGCGGGCGCCTTGGAGGTGCTGGATCTTCTCTCCCTTGAAGACTGCACTGTGACCGCCGATGCCCTGCATTGCCACCGCGGATTTGCTGCAGCGGTGCTTGATCGGGGCGGACATTATGTTCTGACGATCAAGGCGAACCGTGGCCTCTTGTTCAAGGCGGTGACGCAGCAGTTTGCGCGATCGGGGCAGCGCAGCACCGTCCAGCAGACCGACCGCCCGGCCCATGATCGCAGCGAGGCGCGACGTGCGACCGTCATGCGCAACACGACCCTGGCTGAACGCTTCCCCGGCGTGGCGGCCGTGGGCCGCGTCACCTCGCGCCGGCGCCTGCGTGACCAGCGCGCCGATCCGCCGGTCGTACGTTACTATCTGCTGTCCAGATATATCTCTGCCAAGCGGCTGCTTGACGTCACCCGCAGTCACGGGGCCGTTGAGAACCGGCTGCATTGGGTGCTCGACGTCCATTTTGCCGAGGATCGCAACCGCTCCCGCAAGGACCACGCACCGGAGAATCTCGCCATTCTCCGACGCCTTGCCCTCAACATCCTGCGAGCCCACCCCGATCGCAAGTCCATCAACCTCAAGATCAGACGCGCAGGCTGGGACGAGGCCTT
>NZ_AUGA01000165.1:0-5476 GCF_000426785.1 Bradyrhizobium sp. th-b2 | reverse complement strand
CTGGCCGACGCCATCCGCTATGCGCTCTCACGCTGGGAGGGCCTGACGCGCTTTATCGATGATGGCCGTATCGAGCTCGACAACAACGCCGTAGAGCGCTCGATCCGTCCGATCACGCTCAACCGGAAAAATGCGCTGTTCGCAGGCTCCGACGGTGGTGCCGAGCACTGGGCTATCATCGCCTCCCTGGTCGAAACCTGTAAGCTGAACGATGTCGATCCGCTTGCCTACTTGACCGACGCGCTCACCAGGATCGTCAACGGTCATCCGAATAACGAGATCGATCACCTGCTGCCGTGGGCCTATTGCCGTCACGACCTCAAAGCTGTGGCCTGAAAACAGCGCTTACGCTGCTGTTCGGGCTCACGCCAAAGAAGTACCAATCGGGAGAAGAAGACGTCACAGGCGGCTCACGCTGGCTGGCGATGAGATGGTGCACAGGGTGTTGTATGAAGCCGCCAACGTTCTGCTATCGCGCATCACGCGGTTCTCAAAACTCAAGCGCTGGGGGATGGACGTCGCCAAGCGGCGAGGCTCGAAGCGCGCAAAAGTTGCCCTGGCACGCAAGCTCGCAGTGATCCTGCATCGCATCTGGGTCGACGGCACAACTTATCGATGAGCAGGAGCGGATCCGATCCGCAACATAGAAGACGTGGAGGAGATCAAGAACGCAACCGGGCTGAACTGAGCCCTGTGCCCGAAGTCCCGTGCCGGGACGGTGGATCCGGTGAAGCCGTTACACGGCCAGTGGTCGTCGCCTGACGAACCACGCGTATCTAGATAGGCTCACCGCTCCCTCTGACAGCATGATGTGGCGGCCAGGCCTTGACCACGGACAGAAGCATGAGCTCGGCGGCGTGACGTTCACTCGGGAGGCTACATCGTCGGGCCCATTACAGAAGGCCGTGTACCCCATAAAACCGGCGGCGTCATGCGACGAAGGTTACGTCTGCTTTGACCCTATGGTGACCAGGTTCGTGCGGCAGCGCAGCCAGGTCGTGATGGTCCGGAACCAGAAGAGGTTATCAAGGCCCTCGTTGGTCCTACAGGGGCAAACGTCGATTCCTGGCGGACACGAACCGAGCTATTTCTGCCAGTGAGCTAGGAGTACGCCCGAGATTTCCTTGGCGCGCTCGACGATGGCCCAGTGACCCGCATTGCGTTCTACAAGAAGATTCGCGCCATGCCTCGTCGCAAAGCGTCGGGCCACCGACACCGGCACATAAGGGTCCTTCGCTCCCCAAATCAACAGCCCCCGCTTGGGTAGGGCTTCGAGCCGGTTAACCCAGTCTCCCTCAAATCGGAGCGCGTTGGCTGACCTATAAAGTGCGAGGATGGATCTGCGCATGTTTGCGCTCCATGCAGCCGCTTCGTGCCTCGCAATATCAGGTGGAAGCGCGCTCTGACGTAAAATGATTTCTATCATCTTTCTTGGTGAAGCGGCTATCGCAATTTCGCCTAGGAGCGGTGTATTCCAGATATGAGCAACAAAGTGGCCACCATAATCCGGGTCGATCGCCGCTCCCGATATCGCCCATGAGTTGATCAAGTCCGGGCGCAGTGAAGCAGCCCTTAACGTCAACAATGCACCCCAATCATGTCCGAAGATATCAAGCGGGCCGTAGGTGGCGTATTGATCCTGCAGCAGATCAACCAACCATTTCGCGTATTCGTCCTTGGTGCTGCCGAATCCCGCGGGCGGCGGGGCGCAAAAGCCGGGCAGACTGGGTGCCAGCGCGTGCGCACCAAGCTGCTCGATCAAAGCACTCCAAATGAATGGCGTGTCAGGCACCCCGTGCACAAGAATTCGATGGGTCATCGGCGGGTCGTCCTTCGTTGTCTCTGAACGGAAGTCTGCACTTTGAGGGCAATCCGTAAACGCCTGGCAAGCAACCGAATGTCGTTTGGGTCATTTTCAACGGTTTCAGCGGGGCGTCGGCAAGCTGATGTTCGCTTCTGACCGAAAGTGCCGAGCCGGGGCCACGCCAGAAATGTTGCGCCTGGCGAGACCCCTGTGACTCAAACTCCTAAAACTTGGGGCTCGAATCATGCGCTATGAACTCGCCGACTATGAATGGACTGCCATAAGGCCGATGCTGCCGAACAAGCCGCGTGGCGTTCCTCGAGTGAACGACTGCCGCGTCCTCAATGGTATATTTGGGGCTTGCGATCTGGAGCACCTTGGCGCGATCTGCCCGAGGCGTTTGGGCCGTACACCACTTGATACAACCCGCTTCGTCCGCTGGCGGCGGGCTGGTGTCTGGGGCCGTATCATAGACGCATTTGCCGCTGCCCATGATGCCGCTGTCCAGATGATCGACACCGCGATTGTCCGCGTGCATCAGCACGGCGCCTGCATCACAAAGAATCGGCGCCAATTGATGGGAAGATCACGCGGCGGCTTGACGAGCAAAATTCATGCGTTGGTCGATAGCAATGGCCTGCCGGTACGGCTGGCATTGAGCCCCGGCGGGGCCCATGACGTTCGACTTGCCGGGAAATTGCTGTCTCGTCTGAAATCGGGGTCGATGCTGCTTGCCGATCGTGGCTATGACGCCGACTGAATTGGAGAGCTTGCCACGAAGAAGTGCGCGTGGGCCAACATCCCGCCGAAAACAAATCGTAACGATCCGATCTGCTTCAGCCCTTATCTCTATCGCGCTCGCAACCGGGTCGAACGGGTCTTCAACAGAATCAAACAATGTCGTCGTCGGAATGGCTTGCGGCCGATCTGCCGAGGTAACTGACAGTGGCCAATCTCAAGCGCTCAGGCTGGTTCAGATGGCCGCTACCCAGATCGTATAGTCTGGTGTATCGAACGACCCGCGCGAGATAGCGGCAGGTCGAGAACGTCCACGTCCCTGCCGCCGGCAGCTTCAAGTAAGCCCGTGATGATGACCGACAGCGCTGCCCTGCCGCTCTAATCCGGGGCGATACCACGGTCTGAATATAGTAAACACGGGCTTGCTGACGCCGCTGCCGATGACGGCGCCGCCAAGGTCGATCATGTGAAGTGAGATTTTGTTTTCTCGACATCACTCATCGACAAGCCGCCGGAATGCATAGGTATATTCGAGGGCCACCCGGCGTGCATCTTCAATGAGATTGGCGGCGGCACTATGCCCCCCGTCGAGGTTCTCATAGTAAAAATAGGGCTGGCCTAGCTCAGCGAGCCTTGCGGCTGTCTTACGGCCGTGGGCCGGATGCACGCGGTCGTCCTTGGTGGAGGTGAGAATGAAGGGGGTCGGGTAGGTCTTGGCCGGCACCAACTTCTAATAGGGCGAGTAGGCCTCGAGCCACTCGCGCTGTTCGGGAATGGCGGGATCGCCATACTCGCCGGTCCAGGAGGCCCCGGCGGCCAGCTTGGTGAACCGAACCATGTCGAACAGCGGCACCTCCACCATGGCGGCATCGAAGAGGTCGGGTCGTTGGGTGAATGCGGTCCCCACCAGCAGGCCTTCCTGGCTGCCGCCGGCTACGCCCAGGCGGCGCGGAGAGGTGATCTTCCGTCGGATCAGGTCCTCCGCAACGGCGATAAAATCATCCCATGTGCGCTGCTTTGTTGCCCCCTGAGCGGCCTCGTGCCATCGCGGCCCGTACTCGCCGCCGCCGCGCAGGTTCGCGACGACATATGCATTGCCCTGCTCGAGCCAGAGCCGTCCCATAACCCCCGCATAAGACGGCAGGAGCGGAATCTGAAACCATGCCATAGCCATAAAGAATGGTTGGAGTCGATCCGTCAAACCTCGCGCTCTTGGGCCGCACCACAAAGAAAGGAATGCGGGTGCCGTATCGCGAAGTTGCCTCGAACTGCTCCACGACAAGTCTAGACGCGTTGAACCTAGGAGGCATCGACTTCAGTATGTCGAGGCTTCGGTCGCGGCGTCGAAGTACCAGAGCGACGTCGGCCTGAGAAAGCTGGAGACGGTGAACATCACCTCGTCCTTTCATTCGATGCGGCAGGTAGACCGACACTCGCATTCTCCGGAAGCGGGATCGGCGTGGCCCGTTAGGTGCCCTGATCATACTTGTAGACGAACGCCTTGCTCTGAACCTTGTCGAGGGTCGTCAGGATCAACAAATTCCTGGTGGCGCTGAACCCGCTGAGCGCCTGCCGAGGCCCGGGCTGGAAGACGAGCGACGGTCTGGCACGCAGCGGATCCTGCTTCCATTCGGCCAGGTCATACGAGATGATCGAGCCGGCTGCGAACCGGGTGCCGCCGGACGGCGTCCACTCCTCGTCGAGCGTCACGAGCAGGCGGCCACTGTCGATGCCACCGATGGTCGCCTTCTTTGGCAGGTTGAGCTTGATCGGCCCCTTGGGCCCGAAGAGCACATACTCATACTCGAACGTGCTGATAGTGCGCACCGCGCCGGTCGCATGGACCATGCCTGCACTGTCGCGCAGCGCGAATGGCACCGTCCCGTCATCGGTCGGTTCGCCGCGAAAGACCTCGCGCGCTTCAACGAGCGGCTGAGCGCGCTTGAGCTCCTTCACGACGAAAGGGTAGCCGGCCTGCGTCGTGGTCCCTTCGCCCCAATCGCGTGCAATCAGGATCGTGTCGCCGTCGATCCAGCTGACGCCCTGCTTTCCCTCCGGAAGGTCGAAGCCGGTCGTGACGAAGGCTTGGGCGTCCGCGTCGAACTCGCGCACGAACACGGCGTCCTTGCCGCCCTCGGAAAATTTGAGCAGGCACAGGCGCTCTTCGGGCGGCAGGCAGCTACCCCCTTCAAAGACCCAATTCTTCTTCTCCGCGGCAGCCAGCGCGTCCAAGTCGAGGATGGTGTCCCATCGCGGGTCCTGGGCGCGATAGCTCTCAAACGTGGTACGTCGCCGGACGCCGCGCACGTGATTCTCGTCCTGCCAGAAATTGTCGAGACCGCGCCGTCCGAAGGAAACGTACGGAATCCGATCCTTGGCCTGGAGGATGGTGAGCCCCTCTTGATAGAAGCGCTGATAGCGGGGATCCGATTGGAGCGCGCCGAGCGTCTTGTCGTTCTCGGCGCGAGCCCAAGCCAATGCGCGCGGCCCTTCGATCTCCTCGAGCCAAAGGAAAGGATCGTCCGCCTGCATCGCAGCCGGCAGCTTCTGGGGCAGTGCCGCGGACATCAAACAGGTCATGGAGAGCGACGCGGCGAGGAGGAGCGACTTTTTCATGGGAGTTGTCCTGGACTGGGTCGGCGGGCCGGGCTCGCCGCGTCTTGCGAGGTAGGCGGAAGCAGACGGAATATGTGCATTCGGTTTCGAAGAGCGGATATGTGGGGAACCGCGCCCGCTGGTGCCCCGAACGAAGCAAGCAGCGTGCCGCTTGAAAATTGGAGGTTCTCCAGTCGCTTTCTACTTTGTGTCAGCGTTAACTTGGGGACGTTGGTCTCAAAGCTGACAATCGCGCTATGAGCAACGACCGTACGTTGCGCAGCAGGTTGCGCAGCAGAAAGCCGCCTTTTGCGCTAAGCATGAGAAGGCGACCCTTGT
>NZ_AUGA01000164.1:0-5465 GCF_000426785.1 Bradyrhizobium sp. th-b2 | reverse complement strand
GCCCCGGTCGCCGGCCAACCAGCCGGTGTGATATCTCTCGTCATGGCGTTGCTCTCCTTTGTGGAATCAGCACCCCGAGCCTGCCGGCTCAAGGTGGGCAACGCCGACCTCTTCAGAAATTCAACAGAACGCGGGACATCCCCGGACAGGTCGGGCAAGAGGGCTTTGAGCGGCACTTGGGCGAGGCGCGTCGAACCCCTGCCCAGATTCCCGCGCCCGGCGTCCCAGCCCTGCCAGACCCGTTCCATCCTCATCTGTCTCAGGGGGATTTGAGCTTTATCGACGCCGCTGTTCAGGCATACGCTGCGCGGCGGGGACTACCGTCCAAGACTGTGCAGAATTATGTTGGGCTTCTGCGCAGATTGGGGGATTATCTCGGGTTTCGGGGCGAGACGATTGAAGGGCTTGTTGGTCTCGATTCGTTGGTCGCTATCGCTGACGCGGCGTTCCCGAAGACGATGATGCGGCCCGCCTTGGAGGCGATTCGTATACATATATCGCGAGCGTAGTGCTCCGGCTGGTCAAAACAACCCGGGCCTCATCGCCGGGCCAGCTCGAGGCGGACGTCAAAGCTATACACCCTCTCAAAACGACCAGAGCCTCATCGAGAGGGCGGTCCCGGGTGACGTGCGCTCCGGCGGCTGAAACCGGGCACCGCGCTGAATTATGCTGCGAGCCTTCGCAGGTTAGCGAAACATCTCGAGCCTGCGGAAAAACGCTCCATGCGCTCGATGACGATGTCTTGCTCGCTTACGCTAATGAGAGGCTCCAGGATGATCGGAAAATGCATCAGGCGTTGCAGGCCCCTCCGTAGGTATCGTGAGTCCGATGCTTCAACTGATGACGGGTTGAGTATCACTCGTGACAGCGGCGGGGGCGGCGCTTCCGTGGCAAGCGGCTCTCGACAGGACGGGGGTCAGGCTACCGCCCCGCCAGTGCTAGCTGTCAACGAAGAGCAGATTGGGCGCTCACCCGACGCGTGCGCTGAACCGGTCCATTCGTCAGCCTCAGCTATCGGTCCAGACAAGCTTCAACAACCGTGGAGCATCACTCCTCTTGGCCATTGGAGTTTTGATCCGGATCCCGCAGAGTCCTTTCGTCCTCTGTGCTGGCGCCAGGACCACCTGCAGGCCGCGGACGAGCTGATGGGTGCACTTCTCAAGAGCGCCCCCCGCCAGGAGAGGAGGTCTTCATCAACGAAGAGTATGATCCAGCGGAGTTGAGACCAGCGAAGAGTCAGAGGACTTTAACAATCCGCAAGGCGTCGTCATTGAGCGGCAGCTGAGCGAGATCGGCAGATCAAGCGGTCGCGCGCTGATGCAGCCCCCCAGGCCAGGGAGCGGGCAAGAACACGGAACGGCACCGTACGCTGGAGGTGGTGTGCCGATGATCGGCGCCTCGGTGGTGCAGCCGGGTCACTTGACGGCGCGCCATCATCATGGGCCGATTTTGTCAGTGGTTGATCTGAATCCGTTCACACCGTTCGAGTTGCGTGACCATGCTCATACTGGGCCGGCGTCCGCCGTGGCTGAGGAGACGGCCCCCGCGCTCGGCGAGGCCACTCGACAAGCTTTGGCTCGGTTGAGGGAGGAGATGGAGGAGATCGAACCGATGCAGGACCCTTGCCATCAAGTGGGCACATCGGGATGGGAGGCGCAGCTCACGATGCCGGGGGACGAGCACGAATACACTTCAGCACCGCGTGCCGGAGGCGGTGAGTCGATGCCCTCGGCAGTGCAGCCGTATCGCCCAATAGTGGTCTCTGAGGAGCAAGCCGTGCCAGCGTCCGTGAGGGCTGAGGAGACCACCCCCCAGTCGACGAGACGATTGATGTTTCATTTGCCGCTCCCGAGGACTTTTTCCACCCCGCCCAATCCGCCCCGGAAACGATGCTCTCTAGCTTGAGCCACTTGGGCCCGTTGCCGGACGCGGAACAGCGGGTGATGAGTTACAATATTCGCGGTGAGCGCTACACCGCCGTCTTGGGGGCCGGAGGACCCAATGACGTTCAGCTCATCCATCACCCTCGCCTTCGGCTCATGAGTGAAGCTGCGTTAGTGGCACCGGCTCCGTCGTCAGATTTCTACCACGAGCTTGGCTCTCTGCTTGATTTGCCGCCCACACCGCACGAGTCGTATGACGATGCTCATTCTGCGCCGGAGTTTACCAGCACATCCTCCGGTGCTCAGATCGGAGCTTTGGATCCTATAGCCTCGTCCCACGACCGCAGCGGGCGGGTGCTCGGCGCCAGCCAATGGCTGGGCGACGAACATATCGTGAGGGATTACGAGCTTCAGGCGCAAGAGCTGCAGAGGAACGGTCCAAATCTCGCCTCCCGGACGCGGTTCGTGGATCCCCTCATACCCTTTCGTCTGAGCAGGGGCGCCGAGAACGACGCGCTGCGCGCCCTTCATCGCATCGTCTATGATCAGAATGCAGCCGATTTCCTATTCCTGCCAGTGAACGAAGCCGGCGCTGCGGATCCTAATCACCGCGGTACCCATTGGTCGCCGCTGTTCGTTGATCGCGGCGACCGGGAAAGGCCGGTCTCCTATCACTACGACTCCCTCCGGTGATACAACAACAAGCCTGCAGAACAGCTCGCGGAACGGCTGGGCGCCCGGTTGGAGTCACCCCGCATGACCCAGCAGAGGAACGGTTATGATTGCAGTGTCTTTGTGGTGGACGGCACGCGGGAGCTCGTTAAGCGATTGGCGCAAGGAGAGCGGCCAGACCTGCTGCAGTTCGACGCGCTCGTCGCAGATCGTCAGGCACTGCAAACCCGTCTCAGGGGCTGATGTCGGCTTCTGCTGGTAGAGCTGGCTGGTGCGGCTTCTCGCCGACACCAGCCAGACCGTGTATCCAGGTTACCTCAACGAGCGATCAGGGCGGCGATAACCTCCCTCCTTTGCGGATCGGCCGGCCCGCCGGTCGAGATCCGCGCTCGACTAATTCTATTGGCAAGCTGGCGAGAATTCGTCCGCGACAAGGTCGAGCCCGGCACCTTCGAACGGCTGCAGGATGAAATCTACGCTGCCGTGATCGATACTCACGACGACGAATATGACGACAGTTATAATCGCGTCGTGGCGGTCACAAAGGCGGCACAAGACATGGCGATCACGGCGAATCCAATCGCCCCAATCGCGCAAACGCAGGATCGCCGAGGCATCTGCCATCAACTCGCGAACGGCGAAAAGCTGAAATGGACGAAATAGAGCCGTCAGGTCGGCAGGTCACGTTCAATGGCCCGCTCGAAGCCGGCATCCGCGCCGTGGCTCTTCTCGGCGCTGCTTATCCGAGGGCGTTCGATCTGCAGCACCTGACAGCGCTCGACTATATTCTGGTGAAAGCCAATGATCTCGACGGCGGCCCGGAGAGAGCCTGCATCTGCCAACGCCGTTGCGTTCGCCCGACGCCGAAGTGAGACGACAGATTGTCCATCAGGGACTCGTTTTGATGATGTCGCGCGACCTCGTCGAGCAGGAGCCTCAGGAAGCCGGCTTGATGTATGTTGCCGGTGAGAACGCGGCGACCTTTCTCGATGCCTTGGATTCGTCCTACCTGCTAAAACTCAAAGACCGCGCGAATTGGCTGATTGGACATTTTAGCGAATATACGGATGCCGAATTCAACGCGATCATCCGTCAATATTTCGGTGCCTGGATGATTGAATTTCAGGAATTCGAGCGGAGCATCGGCGCGCCATGAGCGTCTTTGCCCACCTACAAATCCATCATTTGAGTTACCTAGCGCCGAACCGGCCACCGCCCGCAGCGGGGCCCTTGCCACCGAGCATGTAGTCGATCGAATCGAGAATAAACGATTTACCGGTATCGGAAGCGCCGTAAAGCACGTTGAAGCCGGCTCGAAGCGCACCGTCGCCGGCTTTCCCGAACGTGAAGGTTACGATCGCGTCCTCCTTGGCATGAAGTCGACTGCCGGCGAATCATTCACGCTACACCGGAGCGCAGCCGGTGGGGGTTCTCTGATGGTCGAGGGCTTGCATGACACCGAGTTTCCGCGCGAAGGCGCAAACCGGCGTCGATGACTCCGCTCTCGTTCCTGCAAAGAGCTCGCCTTAAGAGCATTCTAGCTAGAGAGTTGTTCTCCGGTAAGGTTGCGAGTTGCTTAATTTCGGTGCCAGCTCCTACCGCGACGAGACGAGAGGAAGTCCCCACCCCCATCGATTGCGAGAACCAAGCTCTCTTCAAAGCCTGACATCGCAAACGCGCTCACGGCATGCGTCAGGTTGGTGGTTCACGAACGAGATTCGTGATGGATCAACCTCGGTACCGAACTCTTGCACTAGCAACTTCTGCAGCAACAGCTTGGCATCCAACGGAATCGAGAGATCGGTGCGGCAGCTGGCTGCCAGCAATCGTACGGACACTTGGTTGACCCGGTTGATCGACATGGAATACTGGTTGGCTTGCAACGAAGAACGCGCGGCACAGGCGCGCTTCGGCGCCGTAAACCGTTAGTGCGATTGGGACGAGAACGTTTCCGCCGAGGTTGATGACGTCTGAGTGCGATTTGCTGCTGCCGGTTGTGGTGCGAATTAGGGCGAGGAGCGTACACGTGAGTCTGGAAGTGACCTATCAACTGCTAGAGCGAGAATTGGCGACTGATGATCCGTGGCGGATCGATGGTAATCCCTTCGAGCGCAAACGTCACACCGAAATGCTCCGTCTGGCGCTTTCACGAGGATTTATCGCAAGTGCTCTGGAGGTTGGGTGTGCCGCTGGCGCGTTCACGGAGAAGCTAGCGCCTCACTGCGATCGTCTCACAGTGGTCGATGTCGTGCTGCGGGCGATTGGTCGAGCATGCCAACGGACCAAAAGGTGGTCGCACATCACGTGGATAGTCTCTGACATTCAACAGTTCGTAGCCACCGAGCCGTTCGATCTGATCGTCGTTGCGGAAGTTCTTTATTACCTCGAGGACGTGACCGAGATGCGCGCAAGCATCGACAGGCTGACGCGGATGCTCGCGCCAGGTGGGCTTCTGATTTTCGGATCCGCGCGTGATGCTACATGTCGACACTGGGGCCATGCGGCTGGTGCCGAGACAATCATGTCCATGCTCAACGAAAGGTTAGTCGAGGTCGAGCGGCTGCAGTGCCAGGGGGAGTCGGCTAACGAAGACTGCTTGCTTGCCAGCTTCAGGAATCCGATTCATTCGTCGAATCAATCGAATTTGACGCGTTAGAGACGGAGCGACTATGCGAATCTGCGGTATCAAGCTGACACATGACGGGGCGGTCGCCCTTGTCGAAGACGGACGGTTGGTCTTTTGCGTCGAACAAGAGAAACGGGGTAATAATCCGCGGTATCAAACCATCGACAATGCGTGACGGATGCCGGTTCGCGGGGGTAGCTATCCATCCATGCGTCGACCAAAATGTAGCTCAGCCGGATCACGTCGCGCAGGCGCGGAGCATTCTCCAGCCGCGACAGCGTCGG
>NZ_AUGA01000163.1:0-5610 GCF_000426785.1 Bradyrhizobium sp. th-b2 | reverse complement strand
ATCGGGGTGGCAATGAAGCCGGGATGGATCGAGTTGATGCGGACTCCCGAGGCCGCGGCTTCCAGTGCAGCGGACTTGGTTATGCCCCGCACGCCGAACTTCGAAGCGACATAGGCGTGGAGTCCGGCACTGCCCCGCAGCCCCTCGACGGACGAGACGTTGACGATCGAACCTCCGCCCGCGCGCCGGATGGCCGGTAGGGCTGCCTGCATTCCGAGGAATACGCCGGTTAGATTGACGGCAAGGGTCTTGTTCCACTGATCGAGCGAGAACTGCTCAATAGGGGCTATGTTGGCGATCGCGGCGTTGTTGACCAGCCCGTGGAGCGCGCCGAAGCGCCCTTCGGCGCTTGCGACCGCCTCGGCCCACTGCTTCGGCTGGGTAACGTCCTGAGGCATATAGATGGTCGAATTGCCAAGTTGAGCCGCGAGAGCCTCTCCTTCTGTATGAAGAATATCAGTGATCACGACCCTGGCCCCCTCAGCCACCAGCAGGCGCGCATTAGCTGCCCCCATTCCGCGAGCCCCGCCGGTCGCCAGAATGACCTTGTCGTTCACACGTCCCATAGTCGTCGACTCGTTCCGTTGATCAATGGCGGTGCAGCGTCTTCCAGGCGTCGAAGAGAACGCGAGGGTCATGCTGGCCCTTGTAAAGGGGTGAGACCGAACGTTGGACATCGAGCAAGCCGAAAACGGCAGTCTGCGCCGCGCGCACGGAATATTTAACGGTAAAGACAACGTCGGCGGGAATCTCGCAGAACTGGCCGATGAAGGCGAGGTTGCGCGATCCCTTCGGGATCACCCTCGGTCGGTCATGACGCGCGGCATGAACTGGGCGGTAATGTAAGGCATCATCGCCGTAATGACGCGCGACGTGTCGAGAATGAACGGAATACTCTCTGTGAATCGCAGGTGCGAAAGCAATTCGATGAGAATTTCACGCCCCGTGCACTCCGACATGGGCTTATGCACGAAGTTACCCGGCTTGTCCGGGTAGAGCCCATAGCCCCACCACACTCACACATTCTTCGGCTGTTCGTAAAAGTGCGGTTGCCGATTAAGGACAATGGTCAGGAGCCAATTGGAGTCTTTAATTGTTACCAATCCGCCTTTGCCGGCCTTACTGCCGGAGAAGGCTTCTAGCCGGTCGAAGAAGCTCGAGTCGTCCGCGGTGACTGTGAACGATTCCCATTTGGACTGATCGATCTTGGAAGCGAAGGCGGCGGGGCGGCCGAAATCCGGACTCTTGGCAGCCAGGCGCTCCCAAAGTTTCCACGCCCCTCCGGTTCGCTCCGTATTCAGCACGGGAACCGTGTCCATCGAACCGTAACTCGTATCGGATGTCATTGACCCGTTGGTCACGAACACAAGATCCCGTTCGGCCAGATCGATGGTGCGATCTTCGCCGCCATGCCGATAGCGCAAACGCGTCGCGGTCTTCTTCCCGCCTTCGGTGACAATATCAACATCGGTCACTTCCGTCCCCATCTCCAGCCGCACGCCCCGCGCCGTCAACCATGCGACGATCGGACGGACCATGGCGTCGAACTGGTTGAACTGGGTGCGGTAGATCCCCGCTAAAGTGTCGACCGTCGAGAACAGATGCAGGAAGCGCAGACAGTATCGCTTGAACTCGACGGCGCTGTGCCATGGCCCAAAAGCAAAGGTTGTGGACCAGATGAACCAGAAATTGCTGCGGAAAAAGTGGGGTTCGAACCAGTCCTGGATCGTCCTGACGTCGAGCACCGATTCTGGAGCCGCGCAAAGCGCGATCAGGTCGAGCCGATCTTTCTCACTGAACCCCAGATCGGAGACGTCGACGATCTGCCCTCCCGAAACCAAGCGCGCCTTGTCGTTCCAAAAGAACTCCTAATGGAACTCCATCAATTCGTCCTTCGCCGATTTGGTCTCGTCGGCAATCGAGGGAATGAAGGATAACAAGTCGCAGGTACAGTTGAACTTTTCCTCGAACATGCGCCCGCCGCGCATGACATATCCGTCCTTCGGATCGCCATGTGCGTCGAGGCTTTCGCCGAACTGCTCCATTTGCTCGAACAGGACGACATTCGGGCCGGATAGCCCGCCCTCCTTGACGAGGTAAGCCGCTGCGGCCAGGGCGGCGATGCCTGTTCCGACCAAATAGGCCTTGCGAGGAGCCGCCTGCTTCGGTGGATTAAGGCGAGAAACGAGAGAAGCAGAGGACATAAAGTTCTCCAGCATGTAGCGGTTGGAATGTCTATGCAATCGGCGCGCCGATGGCGCCGTGCAAAACAATATGATCGCGAAGCACAGCTCCCGGACTGCATAATCAACAAGCGCCAGAAGCCCTTCGGGGTGCACAGCCACATGCAGTCGCCGTCGAGCGCCTGACCATAAGCAGCAACGGCGCCGCGATCATCGAATTGGATCAAGCCATACCAGCAGCGGCTGCGCGGCGCGCAAAAGCTGATTGCGGGCTTTGCTTGAAGACGGAATGGGAGCGTCGTCATGTCGGGCTTACAACCATCTCCGTCTTCAACCAGACAAGACAGAAAGCAACCGGACAAGACGGAAATTGAGACGGTGCCAGTTGTCGCTTTTGCCGAAGTCGACCATACGTCAGTACGAAGATGCCCAAGGCGACCTTACAAGGTGCTTGGCCAGCGGCCGGGTTGAGTTCGAGCGCAAGCACGTACCGGTCCTTGGCGCATCGCTAAAGTCTTTCGGGATGGCGCCACACTTCTGAACCAGGGTCCGTGCTACCTCCTCATCTGTGAGGCGCTCCATCCCCTGAGAGCCCGGGCTGTGAGGCTGGCGTTCGCCAGTTCTCTCCAGGACTTCCGTACTTCCATCCAACGGATTTTTCGAGCGGGCAAGGTATCAAGCAGTTTTCGGGCAATTGGTACAAACCGCACAGCTTCCGAGTTCGGGTCGCGCTTGGTATCTTCGAGAATTTTGAGAGCGGCCGCTTCGGACCGTCTCCAGCCCGACTCGGTGAACCTGCTCTCCGCGAAATACTCAAAACAGGTCCGGAACCTCAAAGCGCGGCCGATGATCGTATGGGCTGGCAATCCCGCCTCGCTCAGCCACCTCCGAAGATGGTCACACCACCCTTTGCTGCTGCATTCGAGAAGACCACCACCTTCCAAGACCAGAAGCGCTGCCATGCCAGCGATCTCGCATCGTACCTCCTCATTCTGGCCTTCGAACCAGTTCCGGATTGCATGCAGTGGCGTCACCGGCCGATTCACAACCGATACCTGTGCCGTGCCGGCGCGATAGAACGGAACCACGTTTTCCAGCGATGGCAGGCGCGGCCACGGCCTCCCTTCTGAGTCCCACAAGACCCAGCGCTGAGCGATCCTCTTTGCCTCGTCGGGCGACCTGCTTCGCCAAAGCTCTTTGAGCGCCTCATTGACGTAATATGAGACGTCAGCTTTCAGACCGCATGTACGTGCTATTGCTGCGAGGCGACCGGCGTCAATGAGCCGCGCCGCGAAATTGTTCTCCGCGTTCATTTGCCGACGTGCTAAGTGGTTCGCTGCTCAGTTCCGATCATCAACCTTCAGAAGGTACCACAATCTCCAACTTGTCATACCCACCTCATTCGGTACGGCGTGGACGTATGCAAAGCCAATGGAATTGGGCTGGCTGGGCCTTCGCGCTCTTATTGATTTTCGGAGAAGTCACTGACGGCGAAAAGGACAATCCACTTTCAGGCTATGAAGTGCCACTTGGACTTTGCCAAGAAATCCTGGTCGAAGTCGTTCCGCGAGGGATCGAAGATGCTGGATCGTCTCAAAACACAGCCACCCTCTGCGGTGAGGTAAGCTATCCACGCATCGCCGCACGAAGGGGACGATTCCGCCCTCCCGACCTCGTCGGCCCGCGTCCGTCAAAAAACTTGGGCTTCTCAGAATGCAAAGACCCCGCTGCTGTCCCGCTCAGAACTGAACGCCGTGCCGAATTCGGTTGCTACGATACAGCGCCGCCTCAGGGGCGCGTTGGTTGGGCGTATAGCTAGGACGACTACACACTCATTGAAGCCAAAGCAGATTGCGGCGAGGTGGACAAACGCGAGGAAGTTCGGCCCGTCGGTCGAATCGCGTAGCGAAGCGGCGGAAGTGTTTTGAGCTTGTTGAGCAGCGCTCGATGCGGTTTCTCAGCTTGTAGATCGTTTCGTCGTGGGGGATCGGGACCTTGCGAGAGCGGCTGAGGAAATCTCTGCTTGGGAGTTCCTGTCTGCGATGGTTTTGCGCAGACGTCGTTGTAGTCATAGGCCCTGTCGGCTAGCACGGCCCCGGCCTCAAAGCCTTCGAGCAGGGCTTTCGTAGTGAGATTGCCGTGTCGTTGACCGGCCATGAGCATGTAAGCGGACGACCGAGGCCGTTGCAGAGCATGTGGATCTTGGTCGTCAAACCACCTCCGGAGCGCCCGAGTTCTTGAGTTTTGGCCCCCTTCTCCGCTCGCGGCCTGCTGGTGGACGCGAACCAGAGTGGTGTCGAGCATCAGGTATTTATTGTCGCGATCCCGGATCAGTTCGGCAAACACTTTCTCCCACACGCCGCTTTGGCCCAGCGGGAAACCGCGCAGGCACGCTGTTCCACTTGCCATAGCGCTCCGGCAGGTGCAGGTGCTGCCAGTTAGGCGCCGGACCGCGGAACCCACAACCCCGTTCACGAACAGACGGTTGTCGACACCGCTGCGGTCGGGATCACCCACCTTGCCCGCCAGCATCTGCCCGAGGATCGATAGAACGCGCTGTCCAGGCGCCGGATCACGCAATTGAATGGGCGATTGTTGCCGACGTCATGAATCTTCTTCGACTCTTCCTCGACCGGCTGCGCGACTCCCGAGAACCGTCCCGGTTAAACCGCGCTCCACCTAGAAGGTGCCGGCATAGTCGCTTGCCTGGGTTAGCGCGGTATAGGCGATCTCCGGCAACTGGATTTTCCTGAGCTTTTTGAGCAACGAAGAATGCGGCGCGCCTGCTCGACCAGCTTCAGCGCGAACTTTTTGACCGCGAAGCCATTGTGCTACTCCGGACTCATTCCGAAAAACTTTCTCGTTTTCGCGATGGGCGACGAAGAGAAATTGGTAAGTGGAGCTTCGGATCTGACCTGGAGAATGACAACGAAAATGAGCGCCACGGCGCGGAGCGCCTGAGGCTAAGCGCGCGAATGAATGAAGCTTACGCGGCAATCACACGATTGCGACCTTCATGTTTTGCGCGATAGAGCCGCTGATCGGCGACGTTCAGCAATCCGTCAAGCGTGTCTCCATCGCGCCCGAACTCCGACACCCCAACGCTGATGGTGACGCCGACCGACGGCTGAGCTTCGACGTCGAATGCAGTGCCTTCAATCGTCGATCGAAGGCGTTCGGCTACCGCGTAAGCCGTGTCGAGCGTCGCCGCGGGCAGCAAGACCATGAATTCTTCACCGCCCACGCGTGCGACAGAGTCATAAGGGCGAATTGCCTCCAGACACTTTCGCACAAATGCGCGGAGCACCTCATCGCCGACGCTGTGACCACGTGAGTCATTGATATCCTTGAAATGGTCGAGATCGAGCGACAGCAGAGATAATGGAGCACCGGTTCGTTTGGCCCGCGCGATCTCGGCGCCGATATG
>NZ_AUGA01000162.1:0-5765 GCF_000426785.1 Bradyrhizobium sp. th-b2 | reverse complement strand
AGGTGATTTGCTAGGCAACGGCCGCAAATTAGAGCAGCTTGTTGCGGTTCCGAATTAGGGCTCTATCGGTTTTTCCCCGCATATGGCGCTCAACCGTGCTTGTCGGGCTTGGTCTGATTTATGCTTCGAAATGAACGTATACGGAGGAAGCGGAATGAGGCGGGACCTTTTGGCTATCCGCCGAGGTCGTCATGGCCGATACGGCCTATGACGCCGATCACTTGCGCCAAGCCATCGCCGCCAAAGGCGCGCTCGCCGTGATCCCCAACAACCCGTCACGCGCGCTCAAATATCCACTCGACAAGCATTTCTATGCCCAGCGTCATCTCGTCGAATGCTGCTTCTCAAAGCTCAAGCAGTTCCGCCGCGTCGCAACCCGCTTCGAAAAAACGGCCCGAAATTACCTGGCCGTCGTCACTCTCGCAGCCATCGTCTTATGGATGCGATAAGTCTCCACACCACCTAGGCCGACAAGAGGTGGGCGCAGGTTCGCGCCATTGAGAATTTTCGTTTCGGAGGAAATGATGAGCCCCGCGCGTGTTGTGTCTCTTAGGGCTAACCCAAGGAGGAAGCCGATGAGAAACTATACCCTCGCACTGCTATTTGCATGTGTCGTGACAACCGGACCGCTGATCGCTCAAACCGCCATCGCTCAGAACCAGCAAAACGAAGCGGACAAGGGCATCAAGACACGAAATTCAGGTGAGTCTGGCTATGTCGGAGAGCAAGGCAAGCCTGGATCAGCCTCAATGCCTCCCGGACAGACGGGGTCCGCAAACGCAAACTCCCCCAGCGCGCAAAACTCCGGCACAGGCATCAGCGGCGCGCCTGGAAACAAGAACGGGCCGGCCGCTAACCAAAACACGGTCGGCTCTAATCCTCAAAATGAGCATGTCCGACAACAAGATTCATCGAACGTCAAAGGCTTGCCCGGCAACAAGAGTGGGCCGCCGGCGAAACGATGATAACTGGCGGGCGGGCGGGCGCGCGGGCTTCCGTTCGCCCCGCCGCCTCCTGGCGGGCAACCTCAAGCGGGACCTATCAATTGGCTGACGGCTGGGCTGGCGGCCCCGGGTTACCTACGTTTGACAAGTGTCCTAATTTTGACAGCTCGCGTAATTGCTAGAGGTGCACAGTACATCCAAGGTCGCAGGAACGCGTGGCCAATATTGGGCGTAGTCTGGTTGCTCCCGGCTTGTCAGGTCCCCCGAACCCGGTCGGGAGTGAGAATGGCGATCCCGGCGTGCCGCCCACACCGGGGTCGTTCTCTTGCGTCAGGGCGACCACTGCGCCTAAAAAGATGCGCCGGGCTCGAAATAAACGTCCCAGCGGCGCCCCTGTTCTTCCAGCCCTGGCGGCCTCTTCACTTTACGGCGACCCAAACAGCGAAGGCGCCGGCCGTCATTGCAGCAGTTGAGGCCGACCGAGGTGGCGTCCGATTTCGCCGCGTGAAATCTTGCATGATTGCTCGCTACAGGTTCCATCGGCAATCAAACACACCGTAGCAACCGGCCGTGGGGGACCAGCCATGACGGGAGAATGTCTAGAGATGACTGAACCGAGGCTGCGGTCGCTGCGGCCTCTTTGGCGCTTCGTCCCTTGCCTTAAATTGTGCAGACCATCCCTATTATTCGTCGTCGTCCTCGTAACGCCTTGGCCCATATTCGTCGTAACGTCTCGGACCATCTCGATCGTAACGCCTTTGCCGGTAGTCTCGATCCTCACCACGTCTGGGCACATTGTCGCCTTGTGCAAATACCGCGCGGCACCCATCGCTGAGTTGTGAAGCATTTCGACGTAAGCAAGCCACTATCCTGCCCGCATCCGGGACTTGCGCGCCGCATAGCCGCCAGACGTCGGGCGTGCAGGCCCTTTGTTGTTCCCACGTTCCCCTATACTCTTGCGAAAACGCGGTGCTTTGTAAGGTGAGGCAACCAAACGCTAATGCAAAGCTCAGTAAGATTCGAGGCGCTCGCATGTTTACCTTCCTTTGGTATTGAAAGGTGCGCGTTCCGCACGGAAAAGTGCGTCGTCCTGCGATTAAATGAACAATCGGGAAGGCGCGCATCTCACAACAACGAAAAAAAATGTCGCTCCGTTCCTATTCCGGCAACGATGCCGCGAACCACGGCCCAAACGAGTGCTAGAATGCCAATCGCTGCAGCCACGATCGCATTGACCTTGGCGTATTAGGCAGCGGCCGGTTTCGAAAACAATCCGATCACGATGCCGACGGCCGCGAGCTCGATCCCGAGGCCTAAAGCCCATCGAATATCGCTCCCCGGCGCAGCGCACTCGGCGATCGCGCTCAACCGAATGTGGTGGTCAGATCTGAAGACGCGCTGGAGGGCTCTCACTTCTCGTTGCCCGAAAGTGACAGCCTTAGGCCCCAATCCACCAGCGACGGCCGCCTGTGCTCGAGAGCAGGGATGACATGCGCAAGCGCGGGATGCCGAGCCCGGACGGAGGTGACGCTGTGGCGCTGACTTTTTCGGAGCCCGAGATCAGCCTCGCTAGCAGACGGCCGCTAGGGAGGATCGATCAGACAAACAAAGCGTCTATGCGACGCTTCCAGCCAGACAAGGCGCCCACCGACTGCTGGAAGAAAACCCGTATCGTTCGGGTTGGCGGGTTGGGACCGCTTCGTTTGAGAACGGCAACCGACCGTCCCTTGTCCAACGCTTCGAGGGCCTATTATGGCCTCGGGTGGATCATCCTCGCAAAGCGTGGCACCTCAGTTTGAATCTCGGTCCGCTAATAGCCGAGCCAGATCGGCCTCCAATATCGCTAATGTCCGCTCGAAGGTATGGAGCAATTCGAGGGCTTTGGCCTCATTGAAAGACTTGCCGCTTGCAATCCTTTCGCGCTGTTGTGCAACGATCCGGCGACCGTCCTGAACGTGCTGTTCGGCCGACTTTATCTGGTCGTCCAAGGTGCTCATGACCGTTACACTTGCGAGCTAATTGCCAATGCGTACGCACTGCTAGCGGGGTTGCGCTATTTAGCGTTCAATGTGATCGAGGCTGTCAAATCCACCGAGTTGGACAATCTTTTCTAGGTCGCCAAGCGTGACGACGTGGCGCTTCAAATCAAGAATGCCTTGGGCTCGGAATGCCTGAAGGACGCGGTTGACATGCACGACGCTCAGTCCAAGCGCGTCGGCGAGTTTCGATTGAGTGATTGGAAAGTCAAACTGCTCGTTAGCGACCAAATCCATCGCGCCAAGCCGCTGGCGCAGTTCGGCAATCAAATAGGCCATGCGTCCCGATGCCGATCGTGTGCCCAGATTGACGATCCATTGCCGGAACAAGGCGGCGTCAACAAGCGACTCGCGCCAGAGCGCGCGTGCTAAAGCCGGTCGGGTAATAAGGGTCTGCTCGAGCGCGTCGTGATCAATAAAACCAAGCCGCGCTTTCGAAAGCGTTGTCAGGTCGTGGTCCATCCGCTTCAGCGGCAGGCCATGAAGGTCGGGCATATCGCCCGCGATGTGAAACGAAAGGATCTGCCGCTTGCCGTCCTCCGAAACTTTCGATCGATAGGCGAAGCCGCTCAGGATCACGCGGCATTGGGTGCTGAGCTCCTCGTCGCGAATGATCGGCGTATTTTCCGGGAAATTCTTCACCAACGTAACGAGGGAGCGGAGCGCTCCGATATCTTCGGTGGGCAACTCAGAATGCTGCCGCAGCTTGCGGATCATCATCTCGATCGGCATCTGTGGTTCCTTGTCAACCGTTCGAGACAGAGGTTTCCGGTTGGGCCTCATCATACGCCTGGAACCAGTGCAGGAGTCAAAAATTATCCCATCAAATCAGCGCAATAATTCCCATCGGTCGCCTGGAATGCCGCGGTATTTCTTTCACATCGAGAAGGGGGAGCGGGAGCTCCCCGATGAAATTGGCGAACCCGACAGCGACGCCGCCTGGAAGGAAGCCACGATCACTGCTGGAAAACTCCTCCAGGACATGGATGGCAGTGAAGCCAGGCCAGGAATGGCGGATGGACGTCACTGATGAGGCGGGAAATCTAATCTGGGTGCTTCACCTGTTGGCTGAACGGCATTACGCAAATGGTCTACTCTGAACCGCAATTGCTGACGTTCTCTGGACCGCACCTCAACACAATGATTTTGCCAGTCTGATCAAATTCACGCGCGGACGATGCCTGCGCTCGTCACATACGAGACGATGGCGTCGTTTGGTTGCGATGGCTCGAAATCTTCTAAGGCGGAAGCGGGGTAGGTCGAAGGCGATCTACCTAATAAGCCCTGAGTGCGCTCGAGCCCGTCAGCGTTTTCATGCCGCCGCAGCCACAATGGATGGCTGAATCGTCGGTGTGCATGCCGAGCAGGGCATCGACGGCGCCAGCGCGGTAGGCGTCCAATCCACCGCAGCGGGGACATTCCTCACCTACTTGGCGGCCGAACGGCTTCTTATATGCGCCCTGAGTGCGATGCGTTGCGGAGCCGTCGACACCGCGAACGGATGGGCACTATCGAGCTTTGGAGTCGTCGCTCGCGTGAAGCGGAGCTTGGAATCGGACCATCGTCCAGTTTGAGTAACTGTAGGACCGGCCCATGGATGGACCAAGCCCCGCATCGTCTACATTCGAAAGTGCCCGAGTACATCATTGGAGCGGACCCACGCCCTTGAGTTGCAGAATAAACCGCGTCGCATTCGCGGCATGAAAATAAACAATCATCAATCATCCCTCGCCACGTCTAAGCGCCGCTTAGCCGCGTCTTGGGTGCCAGAGTTCTTCTTCCGCTCAAGACCGGCATAGAACCGCTCCCAGGGCTGGCGGAAGCGGCTCTTGGCGCCTTCCAGGTGTAGCGCCTCCCGGTAGCGGGACGGTGACTGCGTAGGTCCAAAATGGCGGGCTGCGCTCGGTCGCCAATCTGATCCGGCCGACCGTCCGGCCTTCAGGATCACGACGAAATCGTTCTCGAGCTTGTCGCCGGCTTTACATAGGCTAATGCGGTGAAGTGAAGCCGGGTGCATGATTTGGAGCGCGACGACTCCACCTGTGCCCTCAGTGTATACTTGCGGCGCTGAGCCCATTTTTTGGAGGAGCCATAATCGTCTGGGCCACCATTTCCTTAAATTATGCGAAAATGACCGAAGGACTTAGGCTTTACGTTGCGTTCGCTGTCGATGCCACAGGTGTCGCGCGGGCAACCTATGAGTTCACGAGTCATAGTGACGAAGAGGCGAAGAAGCGTGCTGAGGGATACCTAGGCGCTCACGAGATCATCGAGCTATGGACCGACCATCGCCAAGTTGCGTGCATGAAGCGGCTCCAAGTCGCCCCAGGGGACCACTAGCAACCTTCAGTAACGCGAGTTATTATACTTTGATCACCGGCCGAGGCTCAGTCCGTAGGCGCCAGTGGCTGAGAGACGTTCCCGCGCCTGCAAAGGAAGAGGAGCGCTTCATGGAACGCTATTTCTTCGACATCCAAAGCGGCCGCAATCTGTTCGCAGACGAGGAAGGCTTAAACCTGCCAAGTCAAAAAGCCGCCGAAGTCGAGGCGACGCAGACGCTCGCCGGGATGGCCAGGGATTCCGCTTTTTCAGGCGAACGGCCCGATATGGCAGTGGAAGTACGCTCGGCGACCGAGCGACTTTTCTGCGTCTCGATAGTCTACCGAAATGTCAGTACGAAGCATTGAGGATCGCGATAGAGACGATCCCGGCTCCTAACAGTAAACCGTCGAGTAGGAACGCATTCTGGCCGCCTGCTTTGATAAGAAACGCGGGAAGGCGAAGA
>NZ_AUGA01000161.1:0-5777 GCF_000426785.1 Bradyrhizobium sp. th-b2 | reverse complement strand
CTGGTTTGCCGCGAAGCGGCCGCAGGCCGTGTTCCTCGCCGCCGCCAAGGTCGGCGGCATCGTCGCCAACAACACGCTGCGGGCCGAATTCCTCTACGACAATCTCGCGATCTCGACCAATGTGCTCCAGGCCGCCCATGCCAATGGATGTGAGAAGCTGATGTTCTTCGGCTCGTCCTGCATCTATCCGCGCCTGGCGCCGCAGCCGCTGCGCGAGGATTCGATGCTGACCGGCCCGCTGGAGCCGACCAACGAGCCCTATGCCATCGCCAAGATCGCCGGCATCAAGATGGCCGAGGCCTATCGCAGCCAGTACGGAGCCGATTTCATCAACGTGATGCCGACCAACCTCTACGGTCCTGGCGACAATTATCATCCCGAATACAGCCACGTCGTCGCCGCGCTGATCCGCCGCTTCCACGAGGCCAAGGTCTCAGGCGCAACCAAAGTCGTGGTGTGGGGCACCGGGACGCCGCGCCGCGAATTCCTCTATGTCGACGATCTCGCCGACGCCTGCATCCACCTGATGAAGACCTATTCCTCGCCGGACCTGGTCAATATCGGCACCGGCGCAGACATCACCATCGCCGAGTTCGCACTCTTGGTGGCGGCGGCCGTCGGCTATCGCGGTGAGATCAGCTTCGACACGTCGCGCCCGGACGGCACCCCGCGCAAGCTGCTCGACGTCAGCCGTTTGGCCAGGCTCGGCTGGCGTGCCCAGACCTCACTGGAGGAAGGCATTAAGTTGACGTACCGGGCGTATCTCGGCCAGAGCAATAAAGGCCACCAGAGTGATCCAGCTCATCCCCGGCAAGTGGGCTTAAGGGAAGGCAATCCTGCACGACGAGTCCGCGGCGACTCTCCCGGCCGTCCGTCAGCCCAGGCCACTCGGTAATAATCTACTCCGTGAACGGCCTTCTTCTCAACACAGCGACCGGTTGGATCCTCACCATGTACATGCTGGCCAGCATGCGGATCAACCGGCTTGCATCACGACGCAGAATGATCATGATCGCGGATGTGTTGTTCTACTCCGCCGAAGTCGACAGTTGATAAGCGCGATCTGAAGTCGATGCTGAGCCGCGATCGATCATTGAGTTGGAACGCGCCAATATTCCTCTTCAGCCATGTCCAGCGATAGTCCGTCATCAGCACCCACGGCGATAGCGTGACGATGCAGAACTACGAGAGACGGAAAGCCTTTGAGGATCTTTTGTTTTCCAAGCTAGTTTAGCCTGAAGGCGCCAAAAATCGAGCGCCACGGTGTCAGCCGCCGCGGCGAGCCTGATTAGCACGAACGCAGGAATCGTATGCGAGCCTCTTCTACGCGAATTGCGCGACGGCACCGGCCGCGGCCGGCTCGACTCTTGGGCATATTCGCGAGCGGACAACGACAACCCAAGTTGGCCGCATTGAACTTGCTGTTAGAGCGCTACCCCTCGCCTCCATTCGCACGCTGACGCGCGCGCCGAGCTTTGCGAAAGCTCCTGTCCGCCGCCATGAACCTCGCCAGCATAGGTGCGATCAGCTTGGCTGGATCCTGAACGGGTTGTCCCGTTTCCTGGGCCAGGATTTCAGCGTAGGCAGCGAGGTCCCGGTGGACGCTTGCCGGCAGTTCGTGCGCCACTTTGATCGGTTTGTCGTCTTCGATCGCTCCAAGCTTGAGCTTTGCCATCGCGTTATCCTATATATGGTTCGAGCATCAGGTCGCGGTTGACGATCACCCTCACCGGGAATCCCTGGCGGATCGTCAACGTTGGCTGGATGTTGAGATTGCGGCGAACCAGCTGCTGTCCTGTCTGATTTGCGGAATCCTCCGCTCCACGCCGGAGCGCAGCAATGAGGTCGCTGTTGGTGTTGCCTGCGTCCGCGCCCGAATTGACCTCCGTGCCAACAGCGAGCAGTGTCGAAACCGCTGCTGCGCCCAAGAGCTATTTCCAGTGATTGTCGACCTCGTCCTCGAGGCCGGCGTATCCAGATGCATCTGCGCCAGGCTGCCGTTCCAGGACGATCGAACGCCCGTTCGGCATAATCAGCCGCGTCCAAACCAACAGTACGCGCGACTGGCCAAATGCCACCTGGCTGTCGTAGGTGCCGATCAGCCTTGCCCCCTGCGGGATAAGGCGCGCTCGCCGCGTTGGACTGTCATAGACAGCTTCCGTCACCTGCGCCGTGATCTGCCCCGGCAGATCGGATCGAATGCCCGTGATGAGAGCGGCCGGAATGACTGTGCCGGCCTGCACCACAAACGGCGAAGCTGGCCTCACGAGGCGATCCGGACTGGTCGTCCGGCGGTCGACGGATGCGCTGACGAAGGCAAGCTTCCGTTCCTGGCCATTCTGGGCGAACGTTTCATCAGATGATGTCGTGGCATTCGAAGGCGTTTCATTGGCCGATGTCACAGCAGTTGAGGGACGGACATTGGTGCTGGCACAGACCTTGCTGGTACGCGCCGACTTGTGCTTGTCGTGAGGGTCGATCACACGCAACCCCGCTGACGCAGCATGTACCACATCAAGAAGGTGCTTCATTCTCATATGATATTCGCCGGTGCCACGGCCGAACGCAGCTTCTAAGACCGTGCCTTCTGCTTCTCAGTCAACCTGAATAGCGTTGGCTACATCGTCTCGTATTTTCCCGTACATGTGGATGATGCGCGAGCCACCGAGAAACTGCTCTATGAGAATCCGGTCGTGTCCCCAGTGATGGTGTAGCTCGGTAGAGCAAAGCCGCCCGCACGCGCGCCTCAAATAGCGCCGTAGCGGGCGGGCGGCTTTGCGGTGGTCATCGGCAGTTCTCCGGTAGGATCGGGTTGCGACACGCCAACGCAACCGAGGAATCACCGATGACCGACGATATGATGAACCTGCGCACGCTCGTGGAGAAGACCCCCGATGCCGATCTGTTGCGCGAGATGATCGGCTTTGCCGCCCAGCGGCTGATGGAGCTGGAAGTCGAGGGCCACACCGGGCGGCCTACGGCGAGAAGAACCCCGAGCGTCTGGCGCAGCGCAATGGCTACCGCGACCGGATCTGGGAGACCCGCGCCGGCGCGGTCGAATTGCGCATCCCCAAGCTGCGCAAGGGCTCCTACTTCCCAGGCTTCCTAGAGCCGCGCCGGATGGCCGAGAAGGCGCTCACCGCCGTGGTGCAGGAGGCCTACGTGCAGGGCGTCTCGACCCGTTCGGTAGACGACCTAGTGCAGGCAATGGGGATGAGCGGCATCTCCAAGAGCCAAGTGAGCCGGCTGTGCGGCGAGATCGACGACAAAGTGAAGGCGTTCCTCGTCCGCCCGATCGAGGGCGACTGGCCGTATCTGTGGATCGACGCCACCTATGTGAAGGTGCGCCAGAATGGCCGCATCGTCTCGGTCGCGGTGATTGTCGCGGTCGGCGTCAACAGTGACGGCCACCGCGAGGTTCTCGGCATGGATATCGGTCCCTCCGAGGCCGAGACGTTCTGGACGGCGTTCCTGCGCAAACTTGCCCGCCGCGGCCTGCGCGGCGTCAAGCTCGTCGTCTCCGACGCCCACGAGGGCATCAAGGCCACCGTCGCCAAGGTGGTCAACGCCGGCTGGCAACGGTGCCGCGTGCACTTCATGCGCAACGCGCTGGCGCACGCCGGCAAGAGCGGGCGGCGCGTCGTCTCCGCCTTCATCGCCACCGCCTTCGCCCAGGACGATGCCGAAGCCGCAACGGCGCAGTGGCGTAAGGTCGCTGATCAACTCCGCCCCAAGCTGCCCAAGCTTGCCGACTTCCTCGACGAAGCGGAGACCGATGTGCTGGCCTACATGAATTCCCGCCGCAACATCGCACCAAGCTGCACTCCACCAACCCAATCGAGCGCCTCAACGGCGAGATCAAGCGGCGCACCGAGGTGGTTGGCATCTTCCCCAACGAGGATGCCATCGTCCGCCTCATCGGCGCGATCCTGCTCGAGCAGAACGATGAATGGGCCGTCCAGCGTGCCCGTTACATGACACTGGAAACCATCGCGCCGTTGAGTAAGGCGTCGGGTTCGCTCGCGACCTTTGCTTCCTTCAGGATTTTACCCTGGGCATCCACAACGCACACGCTCGACAGTTCCAATGACACGTCGATTCCGGCCTAGTTCTCCACGGCAACCCTCCGTCTCCGGATGCTTGGGCCGACTCAAGTCGTGACCCCGTTTGATCAGGGGACAGCCACCATCATGCCCCCTTTGCTCGGAGCAGGGCCCCTTACCGCATCTAGCCTGACCAGGCCGCGCTCTGCGGCTGATCGGTCGTCTTGAGCGATGCTTCGAGTTCTGCGATTAGCGCGCTGTGCCTGTTCTTGTCCGCTATTGGCGGGCAGCTATCGCCGATCGCAATTGGCTTTCGAAGATGAGCGATATCGGCAGCGACAAATTCGTCGAGTGTCATGGCAGTCACCTCCTTTCTGCCTGACATCCGCAGCATGAGAGGTTAAGAGAGCGTAAAGACCTAGCGTCTCGCCCATAGGGCTGAGAAGACCTTCGCCTTTCCGCGCGGCATATGCCTAGCGCCTATCAGCCCCAACAGAATGACTTTGGCATGCATAGACGACAGTGCGGTGCTGCGCGGCGTTGATAAGTCCGGTGGCTCCGGATTTGCAAGATTATCGGAGCGAGCCGGCCTCACATAGCCAGGACTCTTTCCAAGGTGCAGCAAGATGGATGGTTGGATAGTGACGGTCGCCATCCTCAAGGAAGACAGCGACGACGAACAGGCATGTAACCTTGCGGTCAGCCGTGAAGCTGCCCCTGAAAGACTGCGGGGGCAAAGGCCGCAATGCTAAACTGCCCGATCGAAGAGAAGCAGTTGCAAAGGCCCGGCGTGGAGCCCGGCGAGCTGATCGCTATACTCGATGACTAGATCGATCCAATCATCTCGCGACCCCAACGTCACTAAAAGCGCTGCACGTCTGATCTCGCTCACCCGCGTCCGATTGATGACATGTGTCCGGAAGCCGCCATTTGAATTGCGAGTAATTGCTCGGGCCAAAGCTGGAAGCGCTGCGTTCTGCCTCTCCTTCAAGCAGAGTTGCATTTCGACTATTTGGCACGCCGGTTGCTACCCCCTTATGGCTTGGTTGCTTACTGATGAACCTCGTGAGACGGCCAAGTCTCCACCAGCAACTCGTGCGGGCGGCTCCTTCCGCCGTCCGCACGCTTTTCACGGTGCTGGCCTTAGCGCCGCGCTTCGTGTGGATCGTGACCTGTGGAAAGGCTGCGCAGCTTTTCGCCTCTTTTGCGTCGCGACGGTCTGGCATGCGAGTTGCTGAGGGACGTTTGGACTCGGCTTCTCATACTTTCGCGCAACCCCCATGAGATGGCGAAGTCCGCGCAGCCTTGCGCTAGCGCGAGCGGCTCCTCCAGCCGCTCGCGCTTCTTTCGGTAGCATCGGCCTAGTGCACGCTGTGGAGATCATGCCATGACCCGTGAAGGGGCGTTGAAGATCGCCATTGAGGCGCTCACACAATGGTCTCAAGGGAAGGTCGCAACGGCCGTCGTGCTTGCCGCGATCGCGAAGCTCGAAGCGCGTAGGCCGACACCTAGGCGGCCTCCAAAACGGAAGCTTTCTTCCATAACGGGGATGCGCGCGTTAAAGTTACGCCCTAGCAATGTCAGGCCCCTAGGGTCGCGCTGCCATCCTCCGGATATCGAGCAGGAGTACACCGAAGTATTCGAAGAGCGCGAGATCGCTGCATATCACGAGGCGGGGCATGCAGTGATTGCTCGCGCACTAGACATAGAGGTCGCGTGTGTTGCCATCATTCC
>NZ_AUGA01000160.1:0-5804 GCF_000426785.1 Bradyrhizobium sp. th-b2 | reverse complement strand
TCGACAAGGGATACCGCGGCCATGACGCACAGAACCCGCGCCGCGTCTTCATCTCCGGCCAGAAGCGCGGCGTCTTCGGCACTATCAAGCGCCAGCTGCGGCGCCGCTCCGCTATCGAGCCCGTGATCGGCCATTTGAAGGCTGACGGACACCTCGGCCGCTGCTACCTCAAAGGCCGCGCCGGCGATACCGCCAACGTCATCCTCTCCGCCGTCGGTTACAACTTCCGCCGCATCCTCGCCTGGCTAAGGGCTCTTTGGTACCTCTTCCTGGCTGCCTTCTTCTCAGTCACCAGCCACCGCACACCACTCAAATCGGCTTCTTAACCGACGACAAAATAAACTGCGTAAAATGAACCAGCGGTAACGCAAGCTGCGTAACCTGCATCTCTCCGCGCACAACAAGGATGGCTAGTAGTAGTGCGAGACCTACCAACATCGTGACAGAAGAAACCAGCACCGACTTTACGGCAATGAGTTCCACCGGAAAGATCGTTCCCTTAAGCAATGACCGATTATCAGCGAGGCTGCTTACGCCGGCGGACAGAGCCTCACTGAATCCAAGAAACGGGATGAGCCCCGAAAAGATGATAAGAGTATAGTCGAACGAACTCTTGCCCGGAATCCGCACCTGCAGGATAAGACTGAACACTAGGCTGTAGAGTCCCAAAAAGATCACGGGAAACAGGACCGTCCAGGCTAATCCAAAAAAGCTCGCTCCATGGCGTTGGCGCAAGTCGTGCAGGAAGGTTGCAAGCACCATCCAACGATTACCCCAAATGAGCCGAACTGGCGCAACTAGCATCCTTTTTCGCGCCCCGTAGAGCAACGTCCGTTCGCTCTACGGCTCCCTAGGTGCCTTTGGCTTTTTGGATCACGCACCGAACCTCCGCTCCGGCGCAGACAGGAAACTTAACGCACGAAATCCAGTCATGCCGCACAGCGTTGTTTCGCCGGCTTCATGAGGCGCGCATAAATATCCAGCAACTTCTTCCCCTCGAGTTCCCAGTTGATGCGCAAGCCAGCTTCAACAGCCGCACACTTGAGTTCAGCATAATGTCCGGAATCGGCAAGAGCCGTCGTTATGGCAGCGGCAACGGCCTCCGGCTTGTCTAGATTGGTGACGACACCGAAGCCGTGCTCTTCTGCTACGTCGCGCAAAAACGGCAGATCGTTTGCCAAGAATGGCACTAAGCGCCCGTCGACTATCGCTCTCAACCGAAACTCAAATCTCGCCCTGTTGCGAGTCGGCGCCTGCTTGGCAGTCGTCCTGCTGCACACCAGCGCGGACCATCTATATTTATGGAGAGGTCGGCCAGCTTTCTTGGAACTTCGCGAACCTCGTCAACTCGTCGACGCGCTGGTGTGTATCAGTCTTCGTGATGATCAGCGGTGCCTTGATCGCGTCCAAACCAATCGAGCAACCTCTCGCATTCATGTTCCGCCGCGCGCGCACCACTGTGGTGCCCATCGTCGTTTGGACCGCCGCCTATCTGTGGTGGAGGTCAGCTTATTACGACGAGCATTTCACCGCTCTGTCGGTCGCGAAGGAGGTCTTTTCCGCCCCCCCTATTATCATCTGTATTTCCTTTTCCTGATCGGCGGTTTCTATGTCTTCGCACCGCCAATTGCCGCCGCCATCAGCATTTTGCCCCGATCGCAGAGCCTCGTCATGTCGGGATTGGCGCTCGCCTTCGCGTCAATCACGTTGACCGCCCAGGGTCTTAACTCTAACGCGCTGACCTTCTTCGTGCCGTATCTTGGCTACTTCGCTCTAGGTGCGCTGTTGCTCGATGCCCGCGTGCGGCCCGGCCCAACCGCGGCGCTGTTCGCTTGCGCGGTCCTGATAACCGCGGCACTCACCTTCGTCGTCGTATCCAAGCGCGGCGTCAACAGTCGGTGGGGGCTGTATTTCTACAGCTACTCTAGTCCGACCGTCCTGATCATGGCGCCGGCGGTTTTCTGCCTTTTTAACAGCCTGAGAGTACCCGTGAGCTTCACCCGATGGCTCACCGCTTTCGTGCCATTGACGCTCGGGATCTATCTTGTTCATCCGATAGTGCTCGAAACTCTGCGATGGCAGTGGGGGCGCTTCGCGCCTGCACTACTGCGGCCTATTCTGGATATACCAATCACCTTCGTTCTCACGGTGATCATCTCGGCTGCCTTCGTGGGTCTAGTCAGATGCATTCCAATCGTACGGCTTGCCGTTTGACACCCCGAGAGCACATCAGCCATTTTCGCGATCTTTGATTGTACCGAATTCATACCGCTGATAGAACTGCCTACTCTGACCGCTACGCTTCTCAACAGTTGCCGGAATATCTTTCTAGATATCTGAAGACAAGAGAGTGAAATTGAATTTCCAAGAGAAAGTCGGTCACATCGATCGGGACGAGGTTATCCCCCTACGCGTTGAGCAAATTGAGAGCAAGATAACGCCGGACCCGGTTTATCCGCTGGCTCATGCCATTGACGTTGCACGGATACTGGAGGAACACGATGGCGGCTTCATCGACATGATCAATCGGTTCTTTGACCTCAGGGACGACGAGGTCGGTCGGAAAATGCCACACGGACGAGGACTCGTGTTTGCGCGTCGCATCGGCGCCGTCAATGAGTGCATCGCTGAGACCTCTGCAATCCTCGGTAAGATCGGCAAGCCGTTTCCGCCCCGCGACAAGGTGCACATCGATGTCGGTTGCGGCATGGGCTTTGGCATGGCGGCCTCCTCCAAGAGTTATTTTGGACAAAATGTGATCGGGATCGATCTTGCCCCGCATTATCTCGTAATGGCAAAGCGGCTACTTGCCGAACAAGGCGTCGAGGGGGCGAGGCTAGTTTGTGGCGACGTTTGTGACGGTTGGCCGATCGAGCTCGATGACCACAATGTCGGATTTATTTCGATGGAGGGCGTACTCGAGCACATCAAACGCCTTCCTGAATTCTTCGCAAATGTACGCAAGCTGCGGAGCTTTCCTTCGGCGATCTATTTGACGGTACCGTATCGCTGGACGTTCCAACCTGAGCCCCACTTCAACGTCCGAGGAGTCGGACTTATGCCGCGCTCTTTACAGGACCGCTATGTTGCGTGGCGCCTCGGAGAAAAAGAGATCGACCACGTCGAGCAGTATTCCGTCAATTCTCTGCGGCGAATGCTGGCGTCTCACGTTGAAGACCGCACCCACATCACGCTGAACTCCACCGAGCTGCTCAAGGCACACTACCTCAAGTGTGTGATCTACATTGAGAGCGCGGCAGATTTCAGATGAACGAAACGCGGCGTTCTGATCGATGCGCTTTACGCCAGAAAGTTGCAGAAGCGCCCAATTTTGGGGAGCCGCGCCTCGAGTTCGATATCACCCTCGCCCACTCCAGGCGCTACGGGATCAACCAGAAGACCGTCGCGAAGTGGAAGCAGCGCGAGACCGTCGCCGATCGTTCGACAGGCTCCGGGAAGCCAAGTCGACAATCCTTTCCATCGAGGAGGAGGCGATCGTCGTCGCCTTCCGGCGGCATACGCTACTGCCGCTCGACGATTGCCTCTATGCCCTGCAGCCGACCATCCCGCATCTGACGCGGTCGTCCCTGCAGCGCTGCCTTCAGCGCCACGGCATCAGCCGATTGCCGGAGGTTGAAGGCGGTAAGCCTTCGAAGAAAAAGTTCAAGGCTTATCCGATCGGCTATTTCCACATCGACATCGCTGAACTCCAGACTGCCGAAGGCAAGCTCTACCTCTACGTCGCAATCGATCGCACCAGCAAGTTCGCCTTCGTGCAACTGGTCAAGAAGACGGGAAGGACCTCAGCCTCGGCCTTCCTCGAAGCTCTGATCGCGGCTGTGCCCTACAAGATCCATACGGTTCTCACCGACAATGGGATCCAGTTCACTTTCCCGCCGCGCTATGCGGACGGCCCGGCGGCAAGATACGTGACGCATATGTTCGATATGCGATGCCAAGGATCGAACATCGGCTGACCAAGATCAAGCATCCCCGGACCAATGGCCAGGTCGAGCGCATGAACCGCACGATCAAGGAAGCGACCGTCCAACGGTACCATAACGATCGACACGATCAGCTCGAAGCTCACCTTGCCGAATTCATCACCGCCTACAACTACGCCCGGCGCTTGAAGACCCTGAAGGGCCTCACACCTTACGAACACATCTGCAAATGCTGGACTTCCCAGCCAGAAAGATCCAGACTCAACCCGCTCCAGCAAATGCCGGGACTAAACACCCTCGTCCTGTCCCCGCGGTCATGCGCCAACATCAGGCCGGGATCTACTGTCTAAAATGACGGGGGACGTTGCAAGACAGCGCACAGCGCTACCGGCACGCTTACCAGAATCAAAAAGCCAAATCAGGTAGGTTCGCTCTTGGATGCCGTCGGTTAGAGTTGCTTCTTTTTGTAAGCTCAAAAGGAGGGCAGTGTGAGTGAAGAACTATACGACGGGATGCTTGACGCGATCCCACCAAATCCCGCCAGGGCAAAGAACTACGTAGAATTGCTCGCGCTAATGAAGGAACAGCAGAAGATCGCCGAGCGCGGCGTCCGCCAATCACCTGATGATTTCTGGATGGACCAAAAAGGTCCAGTCGTTGCTCACTGCGCGCGAGCGATCGTTCCTTCTGGAGCCCCAATACTACCTTCCGGTCCGCAGGATCCAGACATCCCGCATGCAAATCGTTTAAATCGTCTGATCAAGATTCGCGTCTACCGACAAGGCCTCAAAATGACGAACGGATTCAACGGCTGAGAGTCGTCAGCCTAAGGTCGCAACCTGGGCCAGACACCTAAGTCGGCCGGTGCGGCGATAAGGTTCAAGGGCAGACATGAAAACTCGCCACTTGCGCGCCGGCTATGGGCGTCCGAAGATATTTCTATTTCAAGCGACGACTGGATGGGTTCGTCCAGGCTCTTCTTTTCGTCCAAAGCCAACTTTCAAGTTCAGCAATTTGGATCGAGAATGATTGGGGAATTTGGCATCCTGAGTATGATCTCGGGATCCGCCCTGGCCTTGTACGCACGTCGGCATCGATCGAAGGTCTTGGAGGCATGCGCTGGCGCACTGCTAATTCTTGGCCTCGCCTGCTTTGGCGCGTCACTGCCGGAGTGAGCATCCAATCTCGCGGAACTAGGCGTCTGCTCGCGCGGCAACAGAGCGCATCCCGGGTCGCACACAACTCGCGGCCGCGTCTATTATCCAGGTCGGCCGCGAGTTGCTAGAGAAGATGGTGCTTGGCCATTGCAATTTCTTGCCGTGGATTTAATCTGAGTTGGGATGACGGATCAGACTGCGCGAAACTATATGCGCGTCGCAACAGAGTTCGGGCCGATCCAAAAGCGCGCTTGGGATTTGCGCTTCAAGGCGCTTCTCGCCGTGTCTTATGCTCAACCAGAAGCGAGTAGAAGAGCGCGGTAAGATGGAAGGAATCGGCGGCTCAATATCGGACGAGTCGCACCTTTTCTTGTCCGTTGCAGGCACGATGAAGATTTCCTCAACCGCCGGCCCCCAAGAACGGCCCAGCGAAGAGGCACACGCTGGAGCCTGAGCAACTTAGTCGTCGGTTAAGAAGCCGATTTGAGTGGTGTGCGGTGGCTGGTGACTGAGAAGAAGGCAGCCAGGAAGAGGTACCAAAGAGCCCTTAGCCAGGCGAGGATGCGGCGGAAGTTGTAACCGACGGCGGAGAGGATGACGTTGGCGGCATCGCCGGCGCGGCCTTTGAGGTAGCAGCGGCCGAGGTGTCCGTCAGCCTTCAAATGGCCGATCACGGGCTCGATAGCGGAGCGGCGCCGCAGCT